>JABDHA010000028.1:44572-45094 GCA_013285705.1 Acidobacteriota bacterium | reverse complement strand
CGCCGTAATGACTCGCCCGGCATCTCCATGCTTACCCGCAGACGCAACCGCGCCACTCGCTCCCATGTGTCGTTGGCAGCCTGCTTCCGGCCGTGGTAAATACGCGGCCTGCTATCGAAGCGGATTCGCCCTCGCACGTCCTTGCGCCCGATCGTCTCCAGCAGATGCGGTAGAAAGTGGATATCACCGTAGTAACAGAGATCCCGCTCTTCCGCCCCATCCGCTTCGTAGCTCAGCGCTGTCGATGTAACGAACGACTCTGCCTCGACCGCCGGCTCAAACAGGAACGAATGGAATGGCAGCAGCGTCGTGCCGTCCGTGCTGGTGCCTTCAGGAAAGAGCACCACCGTAATCCCTGACCGCAGAGCATACTCCATATGCATCGCTGCTTCCGCTGCACTCGTACGGCTACCGCGCTCGATAAAGATCGTCCCGCCACATTGCGCCAGCAATCCAAAAGCCGGCCACTTGCGCACTTCCGTCTTGGCGATAAAGATGCACGGCACGGCGGCAGCGTGCAGC
>JABDHA010000028.1:43102-44562 GCA_013285705.1 Acidobacteriota bacterium | reverse complement strand
TTGGAAACAATGAGACCGGGCTTAGGTGCCGGACCTTCTACCGAGAGAGAAATCGCGAGCCGGCGCAATACAAGAGCACACGATGCGCGCATCCACTCTGCGCGCTCCGCAAGCGTCAATCGGGGCTGCCGCAGACGCAGCCACCCATACCGCATAAACAGCTGCAGAAGTGTGAGCAGAAGGAGGACAAACCGCAGTCTGCTGCGGAAAAAGCTCTCTATTGTTCTTCGTCCAGTAGGAATCGGTTCCTCGCAGCGGGCGTCAGCTGCCGCAGATCGAGCAGCGTAAGGAAATCAATCGTGCCAAATTCCCGATCCCACGCCGGCTCACCGCAAATCCGTGCGCCCACACCAATATACGTCTTCAGCAGCCTTGGAATCTTGGGTGTATCTTGACGCTGTTCGTAGCTGCGCGGCAGCCGGTAAGCTGCGGTTGGTTTCGTGCAAAATTCAGGCGCTGCCAGAAAGGCGGATAACTGCTCATAGACCCCCCATCCCTCAGCCGGATCCTGCGAGTTAAGTGATGAGCAGCCGATAAGATAGCGCAATCCATAGGATCGGCTATATTGGGCGATACCCCGCCATAACAGCGTAAGAACTTCGCTCGAACGATGGTCGCGATCGATAGAAGCGCGTCCTAACTCAAGAACCTGGTCGCGTGCCCATTCATAGGGAGCAAAATCAAATTCCTGCGCGCTATAGAACCCGAGACGCTTGCCTGCCTCGGTACCCGATTGCATGCGATAGGTGCCGACTACTTCGTTGGAAGTACGATCCTCGACAATCAGATGGTCACAAACATAGTCGAACTGATCCTTATCGAGCCCCGTCGAATAAGAAGACATGAGCCCTTCACCCAGCTCCAGGTTAAAGACCTTGAAACGAAGGCGGCATGCTGCCTCACGCTCTGCTTCCGAAGTCGCCAGGCGTATCTGGTATTTCCCCAGTTCAAGATAGACTTGACGCGCAGCGACGGGCGGCAACAGCCCGGAAGTCGATCCGAAGGAGCTGTCAAACAGCTCCATGGAGCCGGAAGCCGAAGTGGATAACTTACGGGGCCTGGTGGCGCGAAGTTGGGTTATCACGCCATCATCATGCTACGCACACGGTAAAACAACTTTACAAAGTGGAGAAAAACCTGCGAATTCCTGATGAAAGCCCAAATAGGGAAAACAGCCGAAAACTCCCCCATTTCTACTCTCGCATAAGACTTGATTGCAAATAGATCAAATTGCATCCAACTTTTACTCTGAATATTAGCTCCTAAGTGATGAAAGCTATAGAGTTGGTTAATATAAATGCAGTTCCCCCGTTATACCCGGTCAAGATATTGAACTTCAAATTCAGTAAGGAATAAAAAATGACAAGAGAAGAAATTGTTGCTGCAATTGATGAAGAAATCAGCCGTCTGGAGAAAGTGCGTTCTCTTCTGCAGGGTTCGGGCGGAAGTAAGTTACTTGC
>JABDHA010000028.1:0-43092 GCA_013285705.1 Acidobacteriota bacterium | reverse complement strand
CTCTTGCTGGAGCCCGCAAAAAGCGCCAGCTGAGCCCCGATGCCCGCAAACGCATTGCCGACGCGCAAAAGCGCCGCTGGGCAAAGCAGAAGAAGCAATCAAACTCCACTACAGCGAAGTAATCCGACAGAAAGTATCTTCGGCAGATGATCAAGGTACAGCTGCTTCATCCTGATGCCCGTGTGCCTACCGTGAACTATGCAGGTAGTGACCTGGGCTTTGATCTCTACTCAATTGAAGATGTTACCCTCGAACCCGGCGTGCCCACCAAGGTGCGAACCGGGATCGCGGTAGAAGGGCCGGAGGGCTGCGGTTTCGTTCTTGGTGACCGTTCCTCGATGGCCGCCAGGGGAGTGACCTACGCGGGAGGGCGGATCGATGCCGGATACCGGGGCGAAATCCTCGTATGCCTGGTGAACGTAAATCAGCCCAGGTATTCCCTGCGTCTCGTTCGCGATACGCAGGGAGCTCTGACTCACGCCGAGTTGGAACAGTCCGAGGCTGCCATCACCATCCACAAGGGCGACAAGATTGCACAGATGTCCCCATTTCAATCCATGACGCATCTGGAGATCACAGCCGTCGATGCGCTCAACGAAAGCACCCGCGGGGCAAAAGGCTTCGGATCCAGCGGTCGATAATACGGAGCGGCAGGCAAGTGCTTCAGCTTTAGGGCCCCCGTCCAAAAGAACCCTGTTACAGGTCTCTGACGTTTACTTTCTTAAGTAAGCGTCGGTTCCCTGAATCCAGTCCTCCCGCGGCGGCGCAAAGACATCCAGATCGATGGTGTCTACCAGCGCCTCCGCGCTGTGCTTCACATTGGAAGGAATCACCAGCATCTCTCCAGCGTTGACCGTCACAACCTCATCGCCATTAAGCGTAAAGCGCAGCGCGCCCTCAAGAATGTAGGTGATCTGTTCGTTGTGATGGCTGTGTTCGGGTACGATGCAGCCTTTACGCAAAAGCAGCTTCGCCAGCATGGCCTGCTCGCCGTGCACGAATTGCCGCTCCAGAAGCGGGTTAAGGTGTTCTACAGCAATCGTCGAAAGGCGTTCGTGTTTCCATCCGGACTGCGCCAAAGCATTACTCCTTATCTTGCGTTAGAGCACAAATAGCAGCGACCGTGCTCTCTTGTCCAATCCCCTCTTGTCCCATCCTCGGATACTATGGATTGCCATGGAAACAGGACTAAAAGACCGTGTCGCTCTCGTCGCCGCATCCAGCCAGGGAATCGGCAAAGCTGCCGCACTCGCCTTCGCCGCGGAAGGCGCTCACCTTGCGCTGTGCGCCCGCCAGCAGGAACCGCTCGATGCCGTCGCGCGCGAGGCTTCTGAACGCTTCGGCGTAAAGACCTTCACCACGGTATTCGACGTGAGCGACGACAGCGCCGTGCGCAGCTTCGTTGCGGCTGCTCATCAGAAATTCGGGCGCATCGATGTCTGCGTTACCAATGCGGGTGGTCCTCCAGCCAAGCCATTCCTCTCGACGACGATGGAGGAATGGGAGCGCGCCTGGCAACTCAACCTGCGCAGCATCGTGTCTTTTGCGCAGGCCGTGCTCCCTTACATGCAGCAGCAGAAATGGGGACGCATCGTCACGCTCACCTCCTACACGGTGAAGCAGCCGGTACCGGAGCTGGTGCTCTCGAATTCGATCCGTGCCGGAGTGATGGGACTGGTGCGTTCGCTCGCCGGGCAATTCGGGCCAGACGGCATTACTGTCAACAACGTCGGCCCAGGCTTCACTTCGACAGGACGGGCCATGGAGATCATCGAGAAGCGCGCCGCCGCCAAGGGCATCTCGGTTGAACAGGCCGAGCACAATCTCAATCAGGAAATTCCCGTTGGCCGCATGGCCACTCCCGAAGAAGTCGCAGCCGCCATCGTATGGCTCGCCTCGGAACCCGCAGCCAGCATCACCGGGCAAACCCTGCTCGTTGACGGCGGCTCATACCGCGGACTGTAACCCGGAGCCTGTCAAGCCCCCTTACGCACCGAAAACCAGATAAACCATTGACTACATTGGCGTTATTGCCAGGCATAGTCTGGCATGTTTTCCTCACAGACTAGCTATAATGAATATAGGTAGTTTTTTTCGGCTGCGGAGATGCACGGTCTTGCCCGTAAGTGATTGATTCCAGCGAATTTACTCTCTTTAAATCACGCAAGTCATTAAGAATGAAGAGTATCCGGAAAACAGCCCCCGGGGAGGGGCCAGCAGGCGGGTCAACAGCCGTTCCCAATTCGGTAATAATTCCGTCGTAGCGAACCGATCTAGCGCTGGCATGCCGATTCACGAATTTATAATGAGGATTGCTGTTTCGCATTTGAAGATTGGGAATTCGCGTCATGCAATTGAAGAAGTCTTTCTATCTCGGACTGGCAGCCCTCTTAACCCTGTTCGCAGCCTCGTTCCTGCGGGCAGCCAGTGGCGATACCTCGACCAACCCGGAACAGTACCGCCTTCGCCTCTATCACCTGCATACCGGCGAGCGCATCGACGTGGTCTACCGTGTTGGCGACCACTACATGCCCAATGCGGTTGCAGAGCTTGACCGCTTCCTGCGCGATCACCGTACAGGCGATGAAAAAGATTACGACGTAAAAGAATTCGATCTCCTCCACGACCTGATGGCGCAGCTCGGCCACCCGAACGGCGAAATCGATATCGTCTGCGGCTACCGCACACCGTGGAGCAACAACTGGCTTCGCCAGCATGGACATGGCGTGGCCGAGCACAGCCAGCACATGGAAGCCAAGGCTATCGACATCCGCATCCCGGGCGTGCCCACCGCTCAGGTACGTGACACAGCGCTCGCCATGCAGCGCGGCGGAGTGGGCTACTACGCTTCTTCAGACTTTGTCCACGTCGACGTAGGCCGCGTCCGCCGCTGGTAGATATCTAGCCCGGATACGGCTGTCCTTTCGCCAGCACCGCTTCGAGCGTCTTGTCGTAGCCGTAGATGTCATCGAAGAAATGGACCGTGCCGTCCTCTTCGACAACAGCTGTCACGTAGAGAATCAACACCGGGACCGGCGTGGTGAGGTTCACCTGCTGGTTGTCCGGGCCGGACTGCATCGCTGCCTGCACTTTTGTAAGCGTCCACGGCGGCTGATTGCGCAGGAGATAGGCGGCCAGTTCCGCCGGCTTCTCGACACGCACGCAGCCATGGCTGAAGTCGCGACGTGATTGCGAGAAGAGCTGCTGGGCCGGGGTGCTGTGCAGGTAGACGTTGTACTCGTTCGGGAACATGAGTTTGATCAGCCCGAGTGAGTTGGTGGGCCCCGGCTTCTGCCGGACAGTTAATTTTCCAGCGCGCAGCTGCGCGAGAACGTCATCGCTGACAGGTCCGTCGGTGATGACCTTTCCATCAAAGGTCGTCACTTCAAAGTTCTTCTTGCTGATATAGTTCCGGTCACGCACGATGCCGGGAATAATTTCGCCGCGCACAATTCCCGTCGGGACGTTCCAATAGGGCCGAAAGACGATGTAGCGCATGTCTTTGGCGAAGATTGGCGTCTGGGTGCGGAGCGCCTTGCCCACAACTACGTTAGAGGCGAACTCGACCTTTTGATTCGGGCCGTAGGCGCGCACGATAAATTCTGGAATATTGGCGACGACTGGCGGCTGCGGGAACTGCGGTGGCAGCCAGCGCCAGCGCTCGAGGGCATCCTGCAACTGGCTGACGCGGGTGGCGAGTGGCGTGTTGAGCTGGCGGACGGTATCCTTGTCGATCTTGCCGGTCACGGCTAGACCGTGACGCGACTGGAAGGTCTTGACTCCGTCAACAAGCGAACCTGAGTAGGTTGTCGCATTTGCATCGACAACGGTGTCGGCATGAAGGTCGCCAAAGAGCCGCAGGCGCTGCGTAAGTTGCGGGATTCCCGGGTAGGCGTCGCCGGGAACGACTGTCTTTGTCACATCCGGCACCGGAGGCCCATCTCCCTGTGCGGCAAGCTGCAGATAATGCTGCAGCATGGTTTCGGTCGCCTTGTAGCCGTTGTAGGTTGGCTCGACGCCGTCGAGAACGCTCTGCACGTTGGCGGCGTTGATGACTTTGCTGGTTACAAAATGAGGCAGGTCGTATTTATTGGCCTCGATGTCGATGCCGAAGTTGAAGTGCTTCGGATTCACCCGGCCAATGTGCAGGTCGGAGATGTATCGCATCGCCCCCACGGTGAGCGCCGCATCGAAGCGTGCCAGGGTGTCCGGAGTGGGAGAGCCATCGAGCCCATGGAGACGATCCGGCCAACGCGATGCGTCGTAATCGTCCGGATTGAGGCCCTTCTGCTTGCTGGCCTCAAGCGCCTGAATCACTCCAAGGGCCTGCGGCGTGGGCTTGCCGTTGCTGAGCCAGACGGGAGCGAAGTTCGACGCCTCGTAGATGTGCTGGAAGTGCAGGCGGTAGTCGGTGAAATTGGGCCAATGCAGATCGGCGAGATTTCCGCTATCGGCGATCTCATGAAGACGTGATGAGACAGCGGCCAGATCGATGTTGCTACTCTGCACCGGGCTACTGCCTTGCTGTTGCGTCGGAGCCGCTGTTTGTGAGGTGCAGCCTGTACTAACAAGCCAGCATGAAAGAAGGAGAACGCTGAGGACATTTCGACGGGCGGAAACGTGCATGGGCCAATTAAATCATCGATCAAGAAGTTGATCTTGAAAATTCGCCCCCTTCTATTTCTTTTTACGGCTCAACACAAATCCTGAAGTGAGCTGGTCAAGGCTAAAGAAGCGGCGTTATGATTTGCATTCGCTGAAGGCGCCGTGGCGGCTCTCCCGCTGCGGCGTTCTTTTTTGCAGAAAACAAAAAGGGCATCCGTTGCGGGATGCCCTTTTTATTCAGACTGAAAACTGCCGACTACGGCAGGTAATAACGGAAGGAGGTGTAAAGCTCGTTCTCGTTGCCCTTCGGAGTGCCACCTGAGCCGGACCAGCCATAGCGCCCAATGTAGCTGTACTGGATACCCTGACGGAAGCGACCCTTCGGTCCACGGTAGAAGTCATACCAGTAGCCCAGGGTGTACTCCTGAAGGTCCTTTGTCGGGCTGCCGCAGTTGGCTGGAGCCGTTGGCTGAAAACCAGCCGCCGGAGCGGTACCCGGCGCCAGCTCGATGCCGCAACCCTTGTCGTTGGTGCCGTACAGTCCGTAGCCAATCACGCCATTCTGGGTGGCAAAGTAGTCGCGAAAGGCACCGTCGGTACCGCCGTTGAAGTAAACGTCCAGGCGGGGTGAGGCGTGGAAGACTGCCGTGCCAAGAACGGAGTAGCCATGCAGCAGGGCCAGCTGGCCACTCGGACGGATGGTCGCGTCAGGCAACTGGGTTGCACCGTAGCGGTTTGTGCCATCGCCCCACAGTCCGCTGAGGCCGACATCGAAGTACTTGGTGGCCGGCACGTAGAAGCTGCCGCCGATGCCGCCGCCTACCGTTGCGTCATTGAATGCACCTGTTCCGGTCGGAACTGTTGTGGAGGTGGTATTCGGGTAGACGCGACCGTGGAAGAAGCGGGCGATGCCAAAGACCTCATAGTGTCCGAAGCCCGGCTTCTCGTACACGACCTTGGCGATCAGGTCGGGAGCGAGGTTATAGGCATAGGTCGTAACCGGAGACGAGGAAGTTGCGCCGGGCTGACCTGCACCGTTGTAGAGACCACCGTTGGCGCCGGTGGATCCGAGGAGGTAGTTCGTCGGGCAGGCAAGCGCTGTGCCGGAGTTTGTTGTCCCGGTAGCCGCGCAGCTTGGGGCGGTGGTCTGTGGGTTTTCGACCGAGAACCCAGCCCAGAGCTGTTTGTTCATGAAACTCTTCACAACGCGCGCGCCGTACTGACGTTCCCATACGAAGCCGACGTTATATGCTGCGTCGATGGTCTGTGGGAGGAGCTCGGTTCGGTTGATAATACCCTGACGGGTCTGGGTTGCCAGAGACCACTGCTGACCGGCCGTGAAGATGAAGCCGTTCGTCGACTCGGCTTGCGCCCAGAGCTGGCGCTGACGCAGGACGTAGCTGTTGCTCTCGTTGTCGTTCGAGGTCACGCCGGTGCCGAGCCAGTCAGCTTCGTAGTACCCGCGCAGGGTCCAGTCAGACAGCTTGCCCTCGGCCAGCAACGCCGCGCGCGACTGGCGGCCGGAGCCGTAGAAGTCGCTGATGTTGGCATTGTTCGCGCCCGCATACGGGATTGAGCTGAATGGTGTATTGATGTCGGCGGCCAGCGCGCGATTGTGATAGACAGTCGCGGCTTCAATGAAGCTTCCAGTCGGCGAGAGTGTGATGCCCTTGAAGTGAAGGGCGTCAGGAGATTCGATCTGCTTCTTTACCTGTGCCTGCTGATCCTGAACCGTGGTCACAATCGACTGGGTATTGGTCTTGAGGTCTGCGACCGAGCCTTGCAGCGAGGTAACCGCCTGGGTGTTATCCGCCACAGCGGCTTGCTGCGCCTGGGCTGCTTGCTGTGCCTGAGCGGCAGAAGCCTGTGCCTGTGCCGCCGCCTGCTGGGCTTGCTGCAATTGGGTATCGCGGTCGGAAAGCTGTTGCTTTAACGACTGAATCTGGGAATTCATTTCCTCGCGAAGTGATTCAATCTGCGACTCCACCGACGGCTTGGCGGGCACAGTCTTCTTCGCCCGATGCGCCTTGCTGGTGGTGGCGGTTTGCGCATGCCCAGCAAAAATTGCTGATGCCAGCACAAGACTCGCCAGCGCTTTCAAATTCGTTTTCATTTGGCCTCTCTTTTTTGCAACGACTGTTTCGGTTCCAGGTACAACCACTTATTGAGGATCTACAAGCACACGTATCTCCTATCTCCCGAACGAAGAACTGCGGATATTCGACAGCGGAGGCGTGCTTGATCCAGCTCTAGCTTCCCAAGCCTCTGTTAAAATCAGGCGAATTTCCCATGAATAGCCAGCCAAAAAGCCGGGGGAGAATTCATTCGACCTGTAGAAAAGTCATTGATAGGAATTTTGATCTAAACAACACTCGCATAGGGGTTTGCATCCCATAGTTAGCCTTAAACCCAGAATATTGGGCATACTTTCGGATGCCGGATGCGGATGAGGCAAGTGCCTTACTCATGAGCAAAAATCAGAATCAAAGCACCCAAAATGCGTGGGCTGACCGTATTCGTGCGCTGAAAAACGTCCCCCCCGTCCTGAAGATCCTTTGGGAATCGGGGCCGCAAGTCGTGGCGTGGGGATTGATTCTGCGTGTCCTCGTTGCGCTCACGCCATGGGCCATCGCCAAAGTAGCCGCCTGGATCATCAATGGCGTGAATCGCGTGCTGCAACACCAGAGTTTGCCGCCACATTTCTGGTGGATTGTCGGCCTTGAGGTTGGTCTTGCTGTTCTAGCCGGACTCCTTACCCGGACGATCGACTATTTTGATTCCCTGCTGGCGGACCGTTATACGCATCATGTGAGCATTCAGGTGATGCGTCAGGCCGCGCAGCTCGACCTGACTACGTACGAAGACCCCGTCTACTACGACCGCCTGGAACGAGCCCGTGTGCAGGCCACCGACCGGCTGGTGCTGATCCAGCAGATGGGCCGGCTCTTTCAACAAATCATCACGACTTTAGTATTCACAGGCACGCTGCTCTATTACTCGCCGTGGCTGATGGTGTTGTTGGCTCTGGGCGTGATCCCGTCGTTTCTGGGGGAAACGCATTTTGCCTTTCTTGGATATGCCAAGAACTTCCGGCAAACACCTGCCAAGCGCCAGATGGATTACCTGCGCCAGGTAGGCGGCAGCAAGGAAGCAGCCAAAGAACTCAAGCTATTCAACCTGAACGAATATCTGACCAATCGCTTTGCAGCGCTCTCCGAACAGATCTACAAAGAAAACATTGCCCTGTCGCGCAAAAAGCTGTTCGGCGGCGGATTACTTGGAATCCTGAGTACGCTTGGCTACTATGGCTCCTACGCCTACGTGATCTGGCGGGCAGTGCACGGCTACTACAACATCGGGACGTTCTATTTCATCACCAACGCGATTGTGCAGGCGAGTTCCAACCTGCAGCAGGTCTTCTCGACTGCGTCCGGCATCGCCGATCAGGCACTTTTCCTGACGGACTTGATTGCATTCTTCGACATGAAGCCGATGGTGCAATCGAAACCGAATGCTCTTCCATCGCCTCGTCCCATACGAAAAGGATTCGAGTTCCGCAATGTGTCGTTCGCTTACCCGGGGACAGAGCGAAAAGTACTGAGAGATTTCAATTTCACGCTGAGTCCGGGCGAGCGTATTGCTCTCATTGGAGAAAACGGGCAGGGCAAAACCACCGTGGTCAAGCTCATTACCCGACTTTACGATCCGACGGAAGGACAGATTCTTCTCGACGGGGTAGACCTGCGCGAGTATTCGCTGGAGGACCTGCACAAAGAGATTGGCGTCATCTTCCAGGACTTCATGCGCTACGAAATGACGGCCCGCGAGAATATTGCGATTGGCCGCGTTGAGCTTCCGCACACGGAAGCAGAAATTGAGAACGCTGCCGAGAAGAGCCTCGCTGCGGGAGTCGTCGCCAAGCTGGCGCATGGATACGATCAGGTTCTAGGACGCCGTTTTGAGGGCGGCGTTGATCTCTCTGGCGGCGAATGGCAGAAGATCGCCTTGGCGCGCGCTTATCTGCGCGATGCACAGCTGCTGATTCTGGACGAGCCAACGGCTGCGCTCGACGCAAAGAGCGAGCTCGAAGTTTTTGAACGTTTTGCGGAACTCACGGAAGGTAAAATGGCGCTGCTCATCTCGCACCGTTTCTCCACCGTCCGCATGGCAGACCGCATCGTAGTGCTCGAGGGCGGAAGGCTCGTTGAAGAAGGCAACCATGCACAACTTATGGCGCTCGGCGGCCGTTACGCGGCGATGTTCGAGATGCAGGCTGCCAGCTATCGCTAAGGATTGCAGGAGTTCATGACAGATCAAGTACCCACGGATGTTCAAGTGACAGACGAAGAACAACATATTCCTGAAGGACCACTGCGCGCCGCGGCGCAAACAGCGGTTTCCGGCTGGCACATTACCTATCAACCGCAGGGTAAAGGCGGCTTTGCGCGGCGTGTGCAAGCCGCGCGTGATGCGCTCGACATTCTCTATACAGAGTTGGAAGATCTGCCTGTCAATCCAGCTGCCGGACCCGATCCGCTGCTGGAAATGCGTGAAAATCCGCGGCTGCTGCGTGGAGTCGTGCTCGAAGCGTCTTCCATACGCCGCAAGGTACAGCGCTTGCCACGCATTGTCCTCGCGAATGGCGAAGAAGAGCCGCGCGCGTCCGCTCTGGCCTCGGCCTATCTGGATGCAGCCAACTCGATCTGGTCGATCGATGCCTTCCGCACATTTCTGGACGAAGCGCAGAAGAGCGACCCTCTGGAACTGCAGGAATTGTGGGCGCTGCCAACGATGCTCAAGTTTCTGCTGCTCGAGTGGACTCTTACCCAGGCAAGCGCACGCCTGCATTCTCCGGACTCCACCGCAGCCGGCTCCGCCGAAGGACTGCGACTCCGCATCAAGAGCATGCGCGATTCCTCCTATGCAGACTGGAATTCGCTGATCGAGAAGCTCGTTGTCTTCGAAACAATCTTGCAGCAGGATCCCGCAGAGGCTTATTCGCGGATGGATTTCGATAGCCGCGAACAATACCGGAAGCGTGTTTCGGAAATCGCCCGCTACGCCGAAGGCACAGAATCACAGGTCGCGACAGTCGCTCTTGCCATGGCGCGAGATGCCGAAGAACAACCATCTACCGACGAGCGGCTTCATCTGCGCCGCATGCACATAGGTTATTACCTGATCGATAAGGGTTTTGCCGATTTGACACGTCGAGTCGGCTACCGGCCACGGTTGATCGATCGTGTGCGCATCGGTCTTCAACGCAACGCAGATGATTTCTATATTGGCTCGATTGAAGTTCTAACCGTTCTGCTGATCGCGGTCATTCTCCTGCCGCTGATCCCAAACTATGCAATTTTTGGCGGCCTGTCTGTTGCGTTTCTCCTGATGCTCCTACCTGTGACACAAGGCGCTGTGGACCTGGTGAACAACACGGTGACTTCGGTCTTCAAAGCACGGGCTTTGCCGAAACTTGATTTCAGCGAGGGCATTCCTCCGGAGCACACAACACTGGTCGTTGTCCCTACATTGTTGATCAATGAAAAGCAGACCCGTGAGCTGGTGGAAGAACTGGAGGTACGCCTCCTTGCGAATCCAGATCCAAATCTGCACTTTGCTCTGCTCACCGATCTGCCTGATTCCATCACGCGTCCGCGTGAGAAAGATACCGATCCGCTCGTCGATCTGGCCATTCAGCTGATCAATAACCTCAATGCGCGCTATGCTTCGCCGAAGAATGGCACATTTCTTTTATTGCACCGCCTTCGCATCTTCAATGCACGTCAGGGCGTATGGATGGGGTGGGAACGTAAGCGTGGAAAGCTGCTCGATCTCAACAAGTTGCTGGTCGGCGCCTTCGATGCGTTTCCAGTAAAGGCAGGAAACCTCGATGTGCTGAAGTGCGTGCAGTACATCATCACTCTCGATTCCGATACGCAGTTGCCTCGCGGAACCGCAAATGCAATGATCGGCACAATGGCGCATCCTCTCAACCGCGCCATCATTGATCCGGCCCGTCGCATTGTGACGGAAGGCTATGGTATTTTGCAGCCACGCGTCGGCGTCAGCGTGCATTCGGCATCCCAGTCGAGGCTGGCTTCGATCTACTCCGGGCAGACCGGCTTCGATATCTACACGCGCGCAATTTCCGACACCTATCAGGATCTTTACAGTGAAGGCATCTTTACCGGCAAAGGCATCTATGAGGTCGCAGCACTTTATTCGGTGCTCGACCGGCGCTTTCCGCGCAACTCCCTGCTTAGCCACGACCTGATCGAAGGCGCTTATGCACGTGCGGGGCTGGCGACGGATATCGAAGTCATTGACGACTATCCGTCGCATTACTCGGCGTACACGCGCCGCAAACATCGCTGGGTTCGCGGCGATTGGCAGGTCATACAATGGCTCTTCTCGCGCGTACCAGACGAGTCCGGCCACTATGTGCGCAATCCGATCTCGACGATTTCCCGCTGGAAGATCTTCGACAACCTGCGCCGTTCGCTGGTTGAGCCGCTGACGATGATCCTGCTGGTTGCAGGATGGCTTGGTTTGCCGGGCGGTCCGCTCTACTGGACAATGACAACTCTGCTGCTGATGTTCCTGCCGACCTTCGTGCAGCTCATCTTCAGCACAGGCCGCGCGTTTGCGAGCGAGCATCAGGGAGCAGTGCGCGAAGCCTTTGTCGGCTTTCTGCAGAGCTCGTTCATCACGCTGCTGAACCTGATTTTCCTTCCCCATCAAACGATGCTCGCGCTCGATGCCATCATCCGCTCCCTCGTACGCCGTTTCATCACGGGACAGCGGCTGCTCGAATGGGAGACTGCAGCTGAAGCGGAAAGCTCATCGCAAAAGACGACGCCTGTCGACCGGTATCTCGCGATCACGCCGATCTTCGCGATCATTCTGGCCGTGATCATTCTGGCGATTTCTCCAAAAGCGCTTCTTGTTGCAACTCCTGTGCTCCTGCTCTGGGGATTTTCCGGTGGCATCACACTCTGGCTAAACCATGCTCCCCGCGAACAGCGGCGACAGCTTTCGAGCGATGAAGATACATTTCTGCGGCAGCATGCGCTGCGCATCTGGCGCTACTTCTATCAATTTGGCGGCAAGTCTCACAACTACCTCATCCCTGACAACGTGGAGGAAGAAGGCTTGTTTGAAGCCGCGCGCGTGTCGCCGACAAACCTTGGCCTTCTACTGAATGCGCGGCAAGCTGCATGCGAATTTGGCTTTCTCACCGTTCCGGAATTCTCTGAGCTGACGCATGCGAGCTTTGCGACGATGGACCGGCTGGAGAAATCTCATGGGCATCTTTACAACTGGTACAACACGCGTACGCTGGAGCCGTTGACGCCGATTACCGTGTCTTCGGTAGACAGCGGAAACCTGGCAGCCTCGCTTTACACATTACGTATGGGCGCTCTCTTTCTGTTGCGCGAGCCGCTTATCTCGCAACGACTATTGGATGGCCTGCACACATGTTGGCAACTGTTGAAGTTACATATTCCCGAGCTCGGGAAAAAAGGCGCTGCTGCGCCTCCGGACAAACATGCCGGCTTCGATACCTGGACCGCATGGCTGCTGAACGATGAAAGTACCGCGTGGGCTGACGCCGACATTCACGAAGGCGAGCCGGCGTGGTGGGCAGCAGAGGTAAAACAGCGTATTACCGCGCTGAGAACCCTGTTTCTCGATTACATGCCGTGGTTATTGCCCGAGTTCGAACCACTGCGGGCCATTGCTCAACTTGGCCTGCGTGAGGAAACGATGTTTCCGCCGCTTGAAACAGCAGCCGACTTCGCCGATCAGCTGGCCTCGCGCCTGTCGCGTGCATGGGCCACCGGCGAGGATGAAGCGAAGGTTTTTCTCGGAGAAAAATTGCGCTCACTGCTGCCGACGGCGAAGGAACAGTTGAAGCAGCTATCGCTAAGCCTGCACGCTATTTCCGATGAAGCCTATCGCCTTGCAGAGGAGATGGATTTCGTCTTCCTGCTGCAAAAAGGCCGCATGCTTCTGTCGATCGGGTATGAGCTGGCGACGAAGAAAGTCCATCCCGCCTGCTATGACCTGCTGGCATCGGAGGCGCGCATCGCCACCTTTGTTGCGATTGCCAAGGGCGATATCCCGCAACAGGTCTGGTTCAAGCTCGGGCGCACGCATACCATGGCCTTCGGTCGCTATCTCCTTATTTCCTGGACGGGCACGATGTTTGAATACCTCATGCCGTCGTTGTGGATGCAGAGCTACCCGGACACACTGGTTTCACGCACGCTGTCGGCGTCCGTCTACATACAGCGCGCCTTTTCGCGCGGACACCGTTTTCCGTGGGGCATCTCTGAATCCGGTTACGCAGAGAAAACCGAGGACGGACACTATCACTACCAGGCATTCGGCATTCCGCAGGTCGCCCTCAAGTGGGACGCGACCGCGGGGCCGGTGATCTCACCTTACTCGACGTTTCTGGCATTGGGCGTCGATTCCCGCGAGGCATTGCGCAACCTGCGCCGCATGGCCGGAAACGGGTGGATCGGCGCCTATGGCTTCTATGAGGCGATCGACTACTCGCAATCGACGCGTGAGCCGCAACTTGTTCGCGAATGGATGGCGCACCACCAGGGAATGTCACTGCTGGCTATCCTGAACCTGCTGGATGAAGATAAGGCGAAACAGTGGTTCCACGCCAATCCGCAACTGCGGGCGACGGAATTGCTGCTGCACGAAAAGCCGATGAGCGAGGCTGCATTAAAGGCTGAGTACAAGCAATATGCACCACGCCGGGTGAAGGCTAGCGGCTTGAAAAAGGCCAGCTAGCCCTCCCCGGGGGTATTTTCGCTAAATTCATCTAATTAAAAGGTACTTCGCTGCATTTCCGCGGCGCAGGCATGCTTATGCAGCCTGCGCCGGATGGACAAATACTGCCTGGTGATGGTCATAAATCGACAGCACTTTACCGGCGCGCTGGGGATCGGTCGACCAGCTTTTTGAGACTTCCGTTACGAATTCTTCTCCATTTTTTGCTTTCAGTGCCGCGGTGTAATGCGGATGTGCGGACTCGAGGGTGTGAAGAAGTTTCATGCGCTTCTCAAAACATGACTGCCAGCTTGCAAAAACGATCCAACTGGCCGGAACGGTCGTCCATGCGCCATGCAGATACTCGCGCGTTGGCAAGGAGATAGTTTCCGTTCCCTCATGGGCGGGATGCGACTGCTTTTGTCCGAACAGGTTGTTGGCTCGGACCGCGAGGTGCGATAAGCCCCATGCCGACTCAAGCTCGCACGCTGCATATTCCGGGAACATGTGGCCGGCAGCGGCTGCCGCGTCGCATGCTTTCCGTAAAAATTCTTCCTGTAATCCGCTCATTTTCCCTCCAAAAAGAAAACGGCGGAAGCCCGAAGGCTGCCGCCGTTGATTTCTCTCTGTTTCTATTATTTCATTTTTGCCGGTAATTCCCTGCAACTATTCGTTGGAACAAATAATAATTCCCTAACCCAGGGTTTCTCTTACGCCTTTGACCATCGCTTCGGGGTTAAAGTCGCTGCGGATGATCTCGTCCGGACAATTGCTCTCTTTGGAAACCTGGTAATTGCAGACAAAGGCCACTTTCTGTTCCGGGTCTTTTTTCTTGATGTCTTCGCAAAGCTTCTCGGCGATCGGGATACGACCGTCGCCTTCCACATCCACTAGAACAAGATCAAACTTCGACTTTGCGAAGAGATCTTCGGCGTCGGCTAAAGAAAGTGTCGAAACTACATCGTAGCCGTGAAGGCGAAGAATGCTGTCGCGCAATTCGCGGATCACTTCGCGCGCGCATAAGTGCAGAATCGTTGGGGAGTTCACATCACCTGGCATAGTAAGCCGCTCACTTCTCCTACTACAAAGCATTCCAGCGGAGGGAATGGCTCTTTACTTGATCGAATCCGAGTGGGCAGCCAACTCGCCGGGCTTGCCGACGGTTGCCACCAGCATGTCTTCCTTGCGCATGACAAGGTTGGTTGCGTTGAGGGTGGCGAGCTCGAAGCCGTGACCGTGGGTGATGGCGTCGGTGGGACAGGCTTCGACGCAATAGCCGCAGAAGATGCAGCGGTTGTAGTCAATGTTGTAGACCTTGGCGTAGCGCTCGGAGCTGGAGATGCGGTTCTCGGCGGTGTTCTCAGCCGCTTCAATATAAATACAGTTTGAGGGGCATGCTGCCGCGCACAGGTAGCATGCGACGCACTTCTCCAGGCCATTCTCATCGCGCTGCAAAACGTGCGCGCCGCGGAAACGCTCCTGCAACACGGCGCCGCGATTCGGGCCGGGACCGTCCGGGTAGTTTTCTACCTCCGTCGGTTGGAACATCTCCCTGAAGGTGATGCTCATGCCTTTGCTGATGGCCGCGATATTGCGCACGATGGACATGCATCTAGTATAAAGCGAAAAGACATTCCGCAAAAATCGGCCAGCAAAACACGGACTAGATAGCTTTCTTCGTATGATGGAGTCGAGTTTTCATGGAGATTCGAATGAAACCCCTGCGTAATTTTGCGTTCCTCTGGATTCTGGCCGGCGTTTCTATCGCTGTATCCGCACAAACAGCTCTGAAGATCGAAAATGGCAGCCAACAGACCAGCGTCTCTCTGGATGCATTGAAGGCATTGCCGCATAAGACGGTCACTGTCCATAATCCCCATGAGAATGTGGATGAAACCTATGCAGGTGTGCCGCTGATTGAGTTGCTGAAGCAGGTTGGGACTCCCACTGGCAAGGATGTGCGTGGGAAGGCTCTTGCGGAATACGTGGTGGCTACCGGGTCGGATGGGTACAAGGCGGTGCTGGCGCTGGCGGAGATTGAGCCGGATTTTCATCCCGGCGACGTGCTGGTGGCCGACGCGATGAACGGCAAGCCGCTTGATGCAAAGGTTGGGCCGTTTCGGCTGGTAGTCACGGATGACAAGCGGCCTGCGCGGTCGGTACGGAATCTTGTTTCGGTGGAGTTGAAGGCTGCGGAATAATAACGCTCAGACCGAAGCTTCCATTCATGCTGCTGGTTAAAGCACATCCGTATCGGGAGCGGGATGGCCGAGCATACGGCACATCGAGACGATTTGGCCCTTATGATGAAAAGCATGGGTCAGAACGTGATGGATTACATGCGCGGGTGTACAGGTCATTTCGAATCCATCGTAGGAACGCAGCGTGATTTCTTCATTCAGCTGCTGCTCCGTCAGGCCTGATAAATAGGCTGAGGTCTCGCTCCTTACCTTTCCCTGCAAAACCCTTGCATCCCGGATGGCGGGATACTCTGAAATGCTCAAGCCGTCGAAAGGGATTGCTTGCGCTCTATGGATCCAATTTGTTTCGCATTGAAAAATGTGAAGGACCTGCTCGCCGATGGTCGCGAAACCAAAACCGTTTAGCTTCGTGTGATAGCTGCCCTCGGGCAGCGTCGCAATGTGGTCAAGCATTCGGCTGAGACTGGAGTGCGTCCAATCATGGAATTTCTGGACGCCGTCGAGAGTAAACATCTTCGTATCTCCTCATGCCTTCTCTAAGCTACTCGATTCCCAGTTTCTTCCAGATCGCGTCGATGTGGGATTTTGTTGTCGCGTCCATTTCGATCATGGGGGGCCAGGGGCGGGTGAAGCCTTCGGCGGCCCATTTGCGGGTTGCGTCGATGCCCATCTTGCTGCCGTAGTTGGGTAGGCGAGAGGCGTGGTCGAGCGAATCGACCGGGCCAAGGGTGAATTGGGTGTCGCGCTCGGGGTCGATGTTGTTGGCGACGCGCAGGGTCACCTCGGTCAGATTCTGCACATCGCAGTCCTCGTCGACCACGATGATGATCTTGGTGAACATGGCCTGACCCATCGCCCAGATTCCATTCATGACCTTGCGCGCCTGTCCCGCGTAACTCTTACGAATAGACACGATCATCAGGTTGTGGAAGACGGCTTCTGCGGGCAGGTTCACGTCCACAATTTCGGGCAGCGTCAGGCGCATGAGCGGGAGGAAGATGCGCTCAACGGCTTTACCCATCCAGGCATCTTCCATCGGGGGCTTGCCTACAATGGTTGCCGAATAGACTGGGTTCTTGCGGTGGGTGATGCAGGTGATGTGGAAGACGGGGTAGTCCTCTTCCATGGTGTAGAACCCGGTGTGGTCGCCGAAGGGACCTTCGCGGCGCAGTTCGTCGAGCTTGACGTAGCCTTCGAGGACGATCTCGGCGTGCGCCGGGACTTCGAGGTCGATGGTTTCGCACTTGACCAGCTCGACCGGCTTCTGACGCAGGAAGCCGGCGATCATGAACTCTTCGACTTCGGGCGGCGCGGGCACGATGGCGGCGAAGGTGGTCGCCGGGTCGGTGCCGATGGCAACGGCGACTTCGAGGCGGTCGTTCCCTTCCCGGGTCAGCGTGATGTTCTGCGTGCCTCCAGCGGTTTCGGCCATGGCGCTGACGTGAGCTGAGGCTGTGGTTCCGGCGGCGGCGCGCAGGCGTTCGCGTAGATGTTCGGCGGCGTTCTTCTGGCGCTGCCAGTGCATCCCGGTCGTCTGACCGTCGTAGACCTGCATGCGGTACATGCCGACGTTGCGCTTCCCTGTTTTGGGGTCGCGGGTGACGACGCAGGGCAGCG
Source organism: Acidobacteriota bacterium (assembly GCA_013285705.1). Lineage (GTDB taxonomy): Bacteria > Acidobacteriota > Terriglobia > Terriglobales > Acidobacteriaceae > Alloacidobacterium. The sequence continues at coordinate 25,879 of JABDHA010000028.1, read as the reverse complement.
TAATGAAGCGGCCTCCATCGAGCGGCCAGCACTGCAGGACGGGAAAGTCGAGGACGCTGAAGTTTTCTTTGAGAATGACTTCCTTGCAGGCGGCGTCTTTGGCGGCGATGGTCTTCGGGAAGAATTTGCCGATGTCGGCTAGCATGGGCAGCATCTTCAGCTTTTCGAGGAAGCCTTCGGGCGATTTGACGTCGAGCAGGGCGCGGATGCGTCCGGCGATGTCGTCGAGTGAATCGACTTCGAGCGCCAGCTTCATGCGGCGTTCGCTGCCGAACTGGTTCATGAGCACCTGAGCGCCGGGATGACCTTTTACGTTCTCGAAGAGCAGGGCCGGGCCGCCTTTGACTCCGTTTTTTGTCGCGGATTTAGAGGCACGGTCGGTGATCTCGGCGATTTCGAGGATGGGATCGATCTTCTCGCGGATGCGTTTCAGTTCTCCGGCTTTGTCGAGCGTCTTGATCCAATCTCGCAGGTCGTCGTAGGCCACTTATATCTCCTTGCAACCCTTCATCTTACTCGACCAAGGTGCTCGTTCCCCTCGCGCTCGATTACCTCTGAGGTAATTGCGGGCTGTTTTGTGAGGCGCGATATTGAAACAGCAGCAGCAGGTACATATCAACTCGGGAGAATGCAATGACAACGCTAACGATTACGAAAACCACACCACCGGAATGGCTGCTGGCCTTCTGGAAAGAGATCGATGACAAAACCTTTGGAAAAGGCTTTGATCGTTTTGTGGAGGATGCGACATGCCGTCTCGGTGTCGCTGAATGGAATGGACGTGAGGCGATCCGGGAGAACCTTCGCGCCTTCATCGACACAGGGTTCACGGCATCTCACGACGTCGTTGAATACTGGGACGGAGGATCGATCAAGATTTTTCGCGGCATCGTCACGATGAAACCTGACGACAGCAGCAAACCGACGGTAAAGCCCGTCATGACACACTTCTTCTACATGGACGAGACAGATCCATCCAAGGTTCGCAGCTGGGTAGGATCGGTCGGCCCCGTCGCGTTCTAATGGAGTGTGCAAACTGGTTATCAGGACAGAAACGCCATGAACGCTTCAACCCAAACGACTCAGCAACCGGAGCATGAGCTGGGCGACTTCCTGCGCTACTGGAGGCGGCAGCGTGGGAAAAGCCAGCTCGATCTCTCACTGGACGCAGGCGTTTCTCAACGCCACATCAGCTTTGTGGAAAGCGGTCGCAGTGTTCCCAGCAGGGAGTTGCTCCTCAGTCTGGCGAAGACGCTGGATGTTCCTCTTCGTGAACAGAATGTTCTGTTACTGGCGTCGGGGTACGCTCCGGTCTATCTCGAAAGCACCTGGGACGTTCCGGAGATGGCCGTCGTAACAAAGGTCGTCGATCTTATGTTGAGGCAGAATGAACCGCATCCGGCCATCGTGATGGATCGATACTGGAACGTGGTGAAGACGAACGATGCCGCACCGCGTTTCTTCGGCTCCTTCGTAGACCTCTCCAAATGGCCCAAGCCGAGAAATCTCCTCGATCTCATCTTCGCCCCGGATGGCATGAGGCCCTTCATCGAAAACTGGGACGAGGTTGCGTCGGGATTATTGCAGCGCGTCTATCGGGAGGCGGTTGGACACGTCACCGATAAGAGAACCATCGCACTGCTGGACCACCTGAGGAAGTATCCCGGAGTCAAGGGGCTGAGTGTTCCGCGGAAGAGCCAGGCCCCGGTCTTGCCGATCACCTTTGTTCGAGGCAGCGAGAGGATTTCGTATTTCTCGATGATATCGACGGTGGGCCTACCGCAAGACATCACGGCGCAGGAGTTTCGGATCGAGTGCATGTTTCCAACAGAATGATGGATGAGGCTCGGGCTCGTATCTGCTTTGCAAAATGAGTGCACCAAAGGTTACGAATCAACCTAGTTCTGATTCTTTGGGCATATTGCATATATACTGGGGCTCTCACCGGCAAGCACCGCGTCGATTTCCTCTCTCCCAAAGCTCGATCGGCTCGGCAAGTAGAGCTTGCGGCGATTACGTTCGACCCGGCTAACCTCATGGAAAAAAAGCGCCCTGACCGATCAGGAAGCGAACAGCAAACTTGGGTGGGGCCCGCTGCAGCGGTCAGCAGCTCGAGCGATAATCTGCGTTTTCCTTCCGATTCGTCCGCTCCTTCGGATGCTCCAACGTTCGCAGGAGAATCGCCTTCCCCTGCGTCGCCCACGATGAACGCGGAGCTGAGATCGGATAAGTCTTTACCCAGAGCGGCCGCAGATGACACGGCGTTGGAGCCGAATACGGTTCTGGCGCAACGTTATGAAATTCTTGAGCTTCTGGGCAGAGGCGGAATGGGCTCGGTCTATAAGGCGACCGACCGCGAACTGGACCGACTGGTTGCGCTTAAGGTGATTCGCACCGAGCTCAGTCGAAATCCGGTCATTGTGGATCGTTTTAAGCAGGAACTGCGACTCTCGCACCGCGTAACGCACAGGAATGTGATTCGGATGTATGACCTTGGCGAAGATGCGGGTGTCAAGTTCATCACCATGGAATATGTCGATGGCCGCGACCTGAGCTCGCTGATCCGGGCAAAGGGCAAGTTCTCGCCGGAAGATACAGTCGAAATCCTTCAGCAGATTTGCTTGGCGCTGGAAGCGGCGCACGCGGTCGGCATCTTGCATCGGGATTTGAAGCCACAAAACATCATGATCGACGAGACGGGGCGGGTCCTGGTCATGGATTTTGGGCTGGCGCGCACGATCGGCGGCGATGGGATGACCCAGACAGGCGCATTCGTGGGGACGATGGAGTACATGTCTCCCGAACAGGCTCTGGGCAAGAGTCTGGACCAGCGCTCTGATCTTTTCGCGCTGGGCTTGATTTGCTACGAAATGCTCACGGGCAAAATGCCCTATCAGGCCGAGAGCGCCCTCGCCAGCCTGATTAAGCGCACGCAGGAGCGTGCTGACCCCGTGACCAGTTTTGATCCGGCCATTCCAGCCGCGCTGAGCGGGATTGTCAGTAAATGCCTGGAGAGCGATGCGAAATTACGTTACGAAAGCGCGACCGCGATTCTGGAGGATCTCAAAACATGGAAGGGTAAGCGCGCAGCCTCGAATCTCAGGTTTCATGCCAATGTCCAATCTGCGGGTTTAAGCGGTCTCTGGATCGCCATTGCCATCGGCATCCTCGTGGCAATGCTGGGAGTGACAGGATTTTTTGTCGGGAAAAAGGTGTGGGGGCCAAAGGCCGCGCAGACTGTATCCGGGCCATCGATTTCGTTGGCGATCATGCCCTTCTACAACGCCTCCGCCGACCCAAGTCTGGATTGGCTGGGCTCGAGCCTTTCCGACATGCTCAGCAGCGACATCGGTCAATCGAAGCAGGTTCGCATGGTGTCTCCGGACCGGCTGCACCAGGTGCTGCAGGATCTGAGAATATCCGGGAGGTCACAGGTAGATGTGGCAACACTACGGCGCCTCGCCGAGTTTGCCAACGCCGATACGGTGATCTTCGGCCAGTTTGCCAAATCTGGAGATCAGATACGGATCGACACGACAATTCTGGATCTGGCGCATGACTCCAGAATCGAGCTGAAAACAGACGTCGCTAACGAGAAGGAGTTGCTTGGGTCCGTGGATAAACTGGCGGGCGACATCCGGGAGCGGCTGGCGGCCAATCCGGAAGCCTTAAAGGAACTGAAAGCACATGGACAACGGCCTTCCACTTCGTCTATCGAGGCATTGCGCGCATACGACAACGGATTGCAATTGTCCTGGCAAGGCAACAAGCTGGACGCGCTGAAGCAGTTCGAAGCCGCAACCACTGACGATCCAAGCTTTGCCCTGGCTTTCTCGAAACTGGGAGAAACATATTCAGATCTGGGGCATGACGATCTGGCGGAGAAAGCGTCGCGACGGGCCGTTGAGCTGAGCGACAGTCTGCCGGCGCCGGAAAAATACCTGATTGACGCAGGCCACGCCCGAATCACGAAAGACACTCCGAAGGCGATTGCGGCATACGAAAATCTGGCCAAGGAAAATCCGGAAGATACAGACGTTCAGTTCGCGCTCGCACGACTTTATGAACAGGCCAGTAACTTCCCTGCCGCCCGGCAACATCTGGCCAATGTGCTTGCGCGAGATCCGAAGAATGCAGAAGCGCTGCTGGCGAGTGGACGAGTTGAAATCAAGGCCGACAATCCTCAGGGCGGTCTGGATTTTCTGACGCGCGCGCTTAGTCTCGCCATTCAACTGGACAATCTGGAAGTGAAGGCGGCGATTCTTCAGGCGTCAGGAATTGCTTACGGCATGCTCAATAAGCCGGATGACGCTCTCAATAATTACGAGGAATCGCTCGCGATCAAAAAGCAGATTGGCGACAAGCGAGGGCTGGCTGCCAGCCTCGAACAGATTGCCTCCATTCAGGACTCGACGGGGCATCCCGATGCGGCGCTTGCCAGCTACAAAGAAGCGCTTGCGACTCGTCAAGAGATTGGAGACAAGGAGGGTATTGGCAACACTCTCATCGATACAGGCGCTTTTTATCACGACCATGGCAAGCCTGAAGAGGCGCTCAAGTTTTTTACCGACGCGCTTCAGATAGAACGTGATCTCGGGGACGAATACAAGCAGGCGCTGTGTCTAAACCACATCGGAAGCATCCGAGCGGACATGGGCAATTATCAGGACGCTTTGACGTACCTTGAACAGGCCTATCAACTGCGTCAAAAGTTGAATGTTCCTGAAGATATGGCGGAGTCACTGCACAATCTTGCGGAGACCAATACCAAACTTGGGCAATACGATAAAGCGCTTGAACAATACCTTAAGGCGATAGAAATTCGTCGTAGTATCAACGATCAGCGCGGAATCGCCCTTGAGTCTGACAGCATGGCTATGATCTTTGCCGCGCAGGGCCGGTATGGCGCGGCCTTGAGCGCAATGCAGGATGCTCTGAAGATATTCAAGCAGACGAAGGAGATGACATACTTCACGGCTGAGATCACGGGCCGCTGGGGCGATCTGCTGGCACAGGTTGGGCGAGGAGATGAAGGCCGCCAGAATATTGAGGATGCATTGAACATCGCACACCAGATCAAGAACGACACGGCAGCCTCGATGGCAACCAACTGGATGGGCGATGTGAATTTCTACAAAGGGTACTTTGACGCCGCCCGGCAGCAATACGATCACGCTCTTCAAATTGCCACGAAAGCGTCGCAGCGGGAACAGATTCTGGTATCGAAAGTAAATAAAGCAAAAGCTGATGTGATGCAGGAACGTGGATCGAATGCCATTGCATCGCTGAAAAAATTAGCCGAAGAGGCAGACTCGCTGGGTCTGAAGTCGGCGTCCGTAGAATGTTCCGTCTATCTCGGCGCAGCCATGATCGAGGCAAAGGATTATAGCGGGGCACATCAGCAGCTGGACCTTAGCCTGGCAAGAGCAGAGAAGCTGGGATTGCGCCTTCTTCAAGCGAAGGCGCATTACTTGTTGGCGTCCCTGCTGGTAAAGAGCGGAAAAGGCAAAGAGGCAACACCGCATTATCGCGAAGTGGTGCGCATCCTTGAGAGCATCAGCAAAGAAGATGGCGCGGGGCGATTGCTGGAGCGTGCTGACCTGCAGGGAGCCTATCGGGATTCGATGAAGTCATTTCAGGGAGCGAATCAGTGATCGATGTCATTGTCTTCGCGTGCCTTCCCAGCCGGTTATCGCATCCAGCGATGTGACAGCTGAAAAACACTGAGGACATCAGATTGCAGCTGTCATCATCGCTACGCTGGCTACTTTCCTTTGCCTGAAAGCGGCACCTGCTGCGGCCCTCCCTGGGCATTGTCCGTGACTTTGATGTAGGCGGTACGCGATCCGGTGTTTCCTGGTCTAAATCCGACGGTAATCGTACAATTCGCGCCGGCTGCGAGCGATGGAGGACATGTACTCGTCGCGGAAAAGTCTCCTGCATTCGAGCCCGCTACACCAATATTGTTAATGAGCAGGGGTGTGGCCCCTGTGTTGATCAGTTGCAAGGATGCCTGGCTGGAGCTTCCAACGCTCTGCGTCCCAAAATTGAGGGACCCAGGTTTAAAGGTAGCCTGCGGGTTGATCACGGTCGCTGACAAGGTCACCAACTGCGGGGCTCCGGGCGCATTGTCCATCACTTTCAGGATCGCTGTTTGCGGCTTGTAGAACGGCCCCGCTACAAAGCTTACGTAGATACTGCAGGATTTCCCTACCGCGAGACTTTTAGGACAGAGGTTAAGAGCAATGAATTCGATAGAATTTCCGCCGCCCACGTCTGAAAGGATCGGCCCATTTACCGTCATCGCTGCGTTCCCTACATTCGTCAATGTGACTGTCTGCGTGCTGATTGTCCCGAGATAGACAGTGCCAAAGTTCAGACTCGTCGCGGACAACTGTGCCACGGGTCCAGCGGTGACAGACTGCTGAACGTTAGCTGAGGACCCGGAGAAGTTGCCGTCTCCGGAATAGGTGATCGTGAGCTTTCTGGAGCCGGGTGTGGCGAAGGTTAACGAGCAAGCTCCCGCACCTGCATTGAGGATTCCACTGCAGCCTGGATCACCACTCACGCTCGAAACCACGGAATAGCTTCCGGTGGGTTTGCCGTTCCCGGTCACGGTGAACGATATCGACACCGGGACTCCGACGGTAGATGGATTGGGTGTATCAGCAACGATGGTCGTTGTTGAGGATGCTTTGACCGCAAGTGTTGACTGAGTGGCGGACGCTGCCACGTAATTACTGTCAGCTGGCCACGCAGCCGTAAGGTTGCAACTGCCTGTACCACTCGTCATGGTGACTGTATTGCCCAAGATCGAACAAGAACCGGCCGCAGTGATCGTTGCTGTGGTGCTTGCATTGGTGCTTGCTGCCACAACAAAGGACGAGTTGAAGGCCGCCGTCGCGGGAGCTCCGGTGAACGTGACGGTTGGTGTGGCGGAATTGATGGTGAGGCTGCCAGTGGTCGTTGCTGCCAGGAAAATACTTTGAGCCCCATACGTAACCGTGAGCTGATGAGGGCCAGCGCTTAGCCCGGTCAGAGTAAACGTGGCTGATCCGTTCGAGAGCGGCTGCGTCTGCGGCGCACCGCTATCAACCGTGAGAGAGATGTTCCCTGTCGGCGGCCCATTTGGAGAGCTGGCGGTTACAGTTACAACTGCATTCTGGTTATAAGGCACAGAGGGTGCTTCGATGACGAGCGTCGTAGGGGCTACCGTGACAGAGGTGACGACTAAGTCGGAGAAGTTTTTTGTTTTTCCTGTTGTTGTGCCATCGATCCGCTGCGTCACATAGGCGGTGAAGACGTTCTGGACATTATTGGATGTGAGATAGCCGCCGCTTGCGCTTGCGCTCGCCGTGCTCGAGAAGGTAAAGGTATTAGGAACATTTGGATCTGCCGTCAGGACGGTGACCGTGCCATTGAACGGGCTGGAGGCGCCGCCACTCAAAAGGCTTCCCGCGACGGTGACCGTCTGCCCTTGAACGACCGAGCACTCTCCCGTACACGTTACCGTGGCAGTCTGTCCGTCGCCGCTGATCGTCGCAACTTGAGAGAAGAGTGGATCTCCCTGAAGAAAACCGGGCGTCGTCGGTTGAATGGAGTTGTTGTATGCCGACTTAATATCGATCAGGTTATTCGGGTCCGTGGTGGAAGGACATGGAACCACAGTGGTGGTGCCATGCGTGACGCATGAGACCGAATAGACGATGCAGTTCCCGCCGGTCTCGTCATAGACCTGGCATTGCGAACCCACAAATGGAGTGCCGGAAATCAGGGTCGAAAAGAAAGTGGGCGTAATCGTGTTTGCCGTCACAACCATGTCGATATTGGCTGTCGAAGGTCCGCTCACCGGATAGGTAACGGTATATACGTGACTGCCGAATGGAAATGTTGTTGGCTGACCCGGTGGATTGAGGGGCTGCTGCTGCGTGACTGGAGTATGAGGAGTAAATGTCCAGGCCATGAGCTCATGCTGTTCAAATGCCCCACCAGTGGCGGAAGTAAATCCGACATACGCGCTATCGTTCGCGCTTCCACTGTTCAGGAGATTGAGATTGGCCGAAATATTGTAGGTTCCCGATAGTACAGGTGTGGCGCCTGGTGCCGGAGTGTGAGTTCCTGCAACAAAGACGGGGTCAATAAATATCTGCAACAGGTTTGGAACGGCCTCGGTCGGTCCGCTATAAATAACGACCACCTGGTGGACATTACCGTCTGCAAGCGTAACCGGGAGCACATTGTTGAGGGCCGGGAGTGCAGCGTTGCCAGAGTTAAGGCTTACAAGGCAGGATCCGGTATGGTCTGGGGAGTTTGTCAGGCCTGCACCACAATTCTGTACGGCAATGTGATTGTCGTTATTAGGATTCGAGGAGATATTATCTGCCGGATCCCACGCGTTGCGGAACGTGTCCATTTCAATGGCAAGGCTGTTATCGATGCCGCCGTAGCCGATACAACCTCCAGCCGCGCCAACGGCGTTTGGCCCAGACCCAGCGCCCGTACAAGCGGAGCTGCCGGGACTGCTCCCTCCTGCTGCATTCTGCGAATTCTGGATTACGAATGCGATTCCGTCTGCAGTGGCAAAGCTATTTGCATTTGGGGTGATTTTAAAGGCGAAATACGAGGTGAAACCGTCGGAGACTTTTTGCGGAACCGAGAACCACATGCTTGCCGCCTGAGAGAGCGCGGGCGGCGTGTTCTGGATGGCGAAATGAGTGCTCTGGACGGGCGGATTGTCGGTTGTAACCGGATCGATGATAGCGGGGTAGGTATCGCTTAAAAAGCTTGGACTGCTTTGTTTCCCCGTGCCATCGTTGAAACAAAATAGAGGGTTCGGAGTAGCGGCCACGGTGTGAGCCGGATCTGCACAGGTGTAGCTGGCGCCATTGCTCGCTTGAGGAGCGTCGAAGTCATAGTAAGTCACTTGTTGTGAAAATGCTGGAGAAGCAAAAGCCAGCAATAACGTGACTACCGGCCCCAAAATCAGGATGCGTCGACGACCATAGAATGTCATGGTTATTCCCTTCAAGCCGCCAGACGGGAATGGGATCACAACGGGGCCTGGGCTGTGGCCTTTTTTTGGATCAGGCGCTGACCAGGGGGTCATGAGCATGGGGGTGCTCAATGCAGTTTGGATTGCATGCCTGAAGCTGCCTAACTTTAGTCAGCCATCGCTTAGAAGTCAACTATTTTCATCGAGATGTCAGGTTGCTTCCCGTACTTTTCTCTCTTGATGTTTTCTCTTTTCGCATCAAGACCGCATAGGGAGTGTCGCATCAGATAACCCAGCGCCGGGCTTCATCCTGGCTTACTCACCGGCACATAGGGCTTGGTCGAGAAATCTGAGGCTTCGATGGCTGGCTTCTCGATCGTCTTCCATTCCAGAATTTTCAGATCGAGTACAAAGATTGCATACATGACCGGCACTTGAAGTTTGGTGACGACGGTTGCGATCAGCAGGCCGCCGATCTGCGCGTAGCATAAGGGCTTCCATAGCGGGCCGCCGTGCAGTGCGAGCGGGAAGAGCGCGAGCACGGTTGCGAAGACGGTGATGAGCACGGGGCGAAGGCGGAGAATGCCTGCGTCGATGAGTGCATTCTCGAAGTCGTCTCCCACTGCGTGCCGCTCTTCGATGTAATCGAAGAGAACGATGGAATGACTGACGATGACGCCGACAAGGCTGGCGACACCGAGGAAGGCCATGAAGCCGAAGGGCTCATGCATGATCCACAAAACGAGGAAGGCTCCGATCATGCCATAAGGAGCTGCAGCCAGGACCAGCAGAGGCTTGATTGCATTCTTGAATTGGAAGAGCAGTGCGAGGAATACGGCGACGGTCGAGATTGCCATGACCATGGTCAGATTCTTGAATCCGGATTTGGTTTTGTAGTATTCGCCGCCGATCTGCATCTGGTAGCCGGGCGGCAGTGAGTCCTGCAGAGCCTGCAGACGGGGCATGATCTGCTTGAACACCTCTGAGCTTAAGTGTCCCGTGATGGGGAAGCTGCGGATGTTCATGGCGCGGAACTGTTCCATGCGCACGATGCGGCCTGTGACGAGTTCGTGATTCACGTTGGAGATTTGCGAGAGAGGAATCTTTGAGCTGTCCTGCGAGGCGTAAACGTAGAGGTTTTCGACATCGGAGAGACGGGCGCGGTCGGCGATACGTGCGCGCGCAACGATGGGGATTTGTTTTTGCCCTTCCTGGAATACGCTCACGGTCGTTCCGCTGAGGGCGGCAGTCGATGAGTTGGCGACATCCATGTTGGTGATGCCCGCAAGGTTGGCTCGGTCCGGATCGACGGTCAGCTCGATGAGCGTGCTGTCATCGCCCCACTCGTTGCGTGTGCGCTCGGCGAGCGGAGAGGAGCGGAGAATCTCTTCAACCTGGCCGGCGATGTTGCGCAACTGCCGGATGTCGGCGGTCTCCTGCGAGGCGTTTACGTCGGCGGTGCTGGAGACACGGATCTCGATGGGGTAGTCGATGGGATTCGTCAACAACTGACGGGCGTCGAGGCGCGCTCCCGGGACGGAAGCGGTGAGGACGGGCTGCAGCTCCTTGATGAACTGCGGAGTGATCTCTTTGTCGGTGACTTCGATGAGCACCTGAGCGTAGTTCAGCTGCTGCAGCTGTGGAGACGCCGAGAACCAGAAGCGCGGACCGCCTCCGCCAACGAAGGTTGTGACATACCGCAGGGCGGGCCCATGTTCGCTATCGGCGTGCTCGGTCGAAAACTTCTGCGCCTGCTGGCGCACGATCTCTTCGACTTTGAGCGCGGTTTCATTGGTGGCGCCGAGGTTGACATCGTTTGGAAGCCAGACATCGATGTAGGACCAGTACTGCACATCTTCCGGGAAGAAGGCTGGGTTCAATCTCGTGAAGATGAAGAAGCCGAAGACGAGGAAGACAAGCGAGCCGAAGAAGAACTTCCAACGGTGTTCGATAGAATAACGCGCGATGCGTGCGTACCAGCCATAGAAGCCCGCTTCGCGCATCTCTTCAATGGATTTTTCTGCTTTCTTTTCCGGGCGCAGCAGGTAGAAGGCGAGCAGCGGCAGAAAGGTCATGGAGACGATGCGCGAGGCGATGAGCGCGCAGGTCATCACGATGGGCAGGCTGTGCAGGAAGTCGCCCGTATTGCCGGTGACCATGAGAAATGGAAGATAGGCGACGATATTTGTAACCGTCGCATACATAATTGCAGTTGCTAACTTGGTCGGACCGAGCCATGCGGCGATGATGTTCGGGTGGCCTTCGGCCAGAGTCCGCTTGATGGAATCGCCGGCGAGCACCGGGTCGTCGACCAGCAGGCCGAGGGCAATGATCAGCGTAGCCACGGAGACCTGTTGGATATCGATGCCGAGCAGATACATGGAGCCGAAGGTCATGGCGAGCGTGACGGGCATCGAGATGGCCATTAGCAGGGCCGAGCGCCATTCCCAGAAGCCTAGCCAGGAAACGAGGACGACAAGCGCGATGGCCTCGTACAGCGCATCCATGAACAGGCTGATGTTTTCTTTCACCTGCAGCGGCTGGTCAGAGGTGCGCGCGATGATCAAATCATCTGGTAGATATTGCTTAACGGCTGTGAGCTTTGCATCCACGCTTTTGCCGAAGGCGCCGATCTGCTCGCCGTCCTTCATCTGCACGGCGACAGTAACGGCGCGGCTGCGGTGCCACTTGCCGTCTTTGTCGGCCCAGGTGAGGTAGTTCAGATACTTTGCCGGGCTTTGATATCCGCGTGAGATCTGCACCAGATCGCGCAGGTAAACGGGGCTCTGAGCGGCTGAAGATGAGGCGCCGATGATGACGTTCCCGATCTGCTGCGGGTTGGTGAATTTTCCGGATGGATCGATCTGGATGCTCTTGGGGCCAACCTCAAGCTGACCGCCGGGGAGCGTGATGTTGCGCGCGCCCAGGATGTCTTTCAGGTTGGAAGGTTGCAGACCGTAGGCTGCGAGGCGATCCTGTGAGTAGTCCAGATAAATTTGTTCCGGCAGCACGCCCTTGCGATCGATCTTGGCTACTTCGGGAGCGCCCTGCAGGGTGCGTCCAATCAGATCAGTGAAGTCGTCGAGTTCGCGATAGGAATATCTGTCGCCGGCAACGGCGGCAAGTTTCGGCTCTGCTTGAGAGGGATCGCGAATGAAGACGGCCGGCCATGCGTCCGGGTGAAGTTCAGAGCGGTGCAGATTCTCCTTGATCCATTGGTCGCCGATAATGCGCAGTTGCTCGTCGCTTAGCTTGGAAGTTACATCGACGCCGATGAAGCCGCTGCCTTCGAAAAAATGCGGATCGGAGATGGCACGGCTCTCAACGGCGGCGTGCACGACGGCGGTAAACGGTTCGCGAATGACGCCAGCGGCCACCGATGCCGGAAAGGCATAGACGATGCTCAGGCGCGGCTGGGGAGCCTTCTTCGGCTCTTCAGCACGCGTCTGTTCGATGGCGCGTTGAATAGCGCGAGCGCGTAACGCGATGTCGACTTCGTTCGCCGGAGGGCTTGCGATGGTCAGCATCAGTGCGGCTGTGTCGCCAAAGTCGCTGTTGAACTGGATTGGCCCGGCACCTTGCGGCAGCTTGCTGTTGATCGCGTTCAGTTTGAGGTTGATGTCGGCGAATTGTTTTTTCGTATCGGAGACATTGTCTCCGAGCTGCACGTAGACGAGAGACAGGCCGGGAAAACTGATCGAGCGGATTCCGAAATCGGCTGGAGTGGGACCCTTGATGAAAGGGTTTTGCGCCATGGTCTGCTCGACGGGACGCGAGACGAGCTGCTCCACTTCTTCCGCGGTTGCTCCGGGCCACGATGTAGACGCGACGGCCACGCGCACCGGAATGATCGGGTCTTTGCGCTTAGGCATGTGGAGGTAGCCATACCAGCCCCAGATTGCGACGGCAATGAGAAGCACGAAGCCAACCTGACGGTGCTCGGTGAAGAAGCGCGCCGTGTTGTGCGTGTTGGCGATGTATTCGGCTTCGGACTTATGGCTCATCGAAAGGCTTTCTTTGCTTACGGAATGACACGGACCTGGTCTCCGCCTTTGATCAGAGTGACGCCGGTGGTGATGACTCGTTCTCCGGATTGAAGGCCGCTCTTAACGCCGATCATGTTGCCGTAGACGTCGCCCAGCTCGACCGGGCGCAGGTGCGCAGACTCCATTTCACCATCGCCTTCTGCGGTCATGACCGCGAAGCCATTGGCGCGCTGCGGGTCGCGTACTACGGCGGATAAAGGCACGGCCATGACGGCACGCGGCAGAGTGGCTCCATCAAGAGCAAGCGAGGCGATCATTCCTGACTTCAAGTCATCTCTGGGATTGGCGATCGAGACCTCCACGGAGAAGACGCGGCTTTTCGGATCGGCGGCAGGAGAAATGGCCGTGACACTCCCTGTAAACGGCTGCGGAAGAGCGTCGGTGGTGATGATCTGCGCCTGACCTATTCTCACGCGGCTGATAGAGGTGTCGGGGACACCGAAGACGGCTTTGACGGTTCGCGTGTCCGCGATAGTGAAGCCGTTGGTCGCAGGGCCGACATAGCTTCCCGCGTCCACACTGCGACTCACGATCCATCCATCGAACGGGGCCTTGAGCGAGCAATAGGCTAACGCGGTTTGTGCTTCGCTGATCTGTGCCTGGGCTGCGGAAACAGACGCGGCAGAACTGTCGAGCTGCGCTTTCGCAGAATCGAGATCGGGCTTGGTTGCGCTTTGCGTTGCATAGAGCGCGGAGGTGCGATCGAAGGTCGACTGGGCCTTGTCGTGTTCGGCCTGGTAGCCGGCGAGCTGCGCTTTCGCCTGCGCCAGCTTGTCCTGATAATTTTGCTGGTTGACGACAGCGAGTACGGTTCCCTTTGTCACCCAGTCGCCCTGATCGATATTGCGCATGCCTCCGTTGGCGCTCTTGACCTGGCGGACGTGATCGACATAGCCACCTGATTGGAATGCGAGATTGACCTGCGTGTAGGGAACGATGCTGGCGGAGTAGCGGGCGGCGCTACCTACATCGACACTCTGAACCATGGCAGTGCGAACTGGTAAGGGTGCTTTGCTCGCAGCGGCATCCTGCTTGCATGCGGTGAGGCATGCTGCGAGCGCGACTGTCGAGGTTATGAGGATGAATCTAATCATCGTGCTACTCCTCTCCCAGCGCTTTTTCGAAACTTGCCTTTGCGCTCCAGAAGGCCAGAAGGCTTTCCTCGTACTCGTTGTCGGCGCTGGCGACGGCGGCCTGCTGCTCCAATACGTCGCGAAGCAGGACGGCGGATCTTCTGAATTTGTCATTCACCTCGCGCAGCTTTTCGTTTGCTGCGGCACGCGCGGCTTCCGCCACGGCAAGGAGCGAACGGCTCTCGGCCAGCTTGCGGAAACTGTTGTCTACGTCGAGCACGACCTGCGAACGAGTCTCGGCCAGTTGATACTTGCTTTGCTCGACGACAGTTTCTTTCTGCTTTACATCGTCTCTGCGCCTGCCCCATTCAAACGGCTCCCATCGCATCTCGAAGCCTGCGGAGGCGATGTTCTGCGGCAGGATTGCGGTGTTGAATGGGGTCATGTAGTGGAAGGCGGCACCGATGTCCGGAATGTATTGGGCCTTGGCAAGTCTGCGGTCATACTCCGCGCGATGCGTGTCGATCTCCGCCTCTTTCACTTCAGGCCGCTGCGTGAGCGCGGTTTGACGGGCCACTTTTAAGTCCGCTTCTTCGTATTGAATTGCAGGAACCTGCTCTGTGTGGAATGGCGTGTCGAGATCGCGGCCCAGCAGGTTGTTGAGCTTTTCCTTTTGCGTTTGCAATGTATCGTTCAGCTGGACGACCTGATACTGCGCCTGCGCAAGTTTTGCTTTTACGTCGAGGCTGCTCGATTTGAGCACCGATCGCTGTGCGATGTAGTCGAGGACGACGCGGTCCGTTTCCTGGTACTGTTTGACCGCGGCCGAGGCTGAGTCGAGAGCACTTTCTGTCTGCAGGACCGCGTAGTATGCCTGTTTTACATCGGCGACCACAGACTGCCGCTTTGCCTGATACTTCTCTCGCGAGAGGTCGACCTCGAGTTTCTGCTCGTGAATGGCGAGGCCGATTTTATAGAGCTGCGTGAGAGGTTGCGCGACTTCGGCCACAGTGTATCCAGTGAAGCCTGACGAAAGAGCGATCTTTGTGTCAGTCGCGGGAACTGGTTCGCCCTGGGGCGTTTGAAATGTATTGGCTTTAAATGTGAAGCTGGGCGAGGTCAGATTTTTTGAGCCGAACAGGTACGTACTGATCGCAGGAAAGCGCTTCGTCTTGGTGGACGCGACCTCCCAGTCGGCCTTGGTGATATCAAGCTGCGCGATTTTCGCGGGCCGGTTGTTCATGAGCGCAATCTGGATTGCCTCGGAAAGAGAAAGCTCGGGCTCCTGCGCGAAAAGCGGTCGCGGTGTCACAAATAGACAGCCGAGAACAATGATCGCGAATGTGCGCATGAGCCCTTGCATGGCTTAGCGGTGCATGCCTCCGCCTTGCGGTCCAAGGCTGTTCAGGTCATCGAGTACAGCCTGACGGTCCTGCGGGCGGAATGAGCCGGTGTTCATGACGGTCTCGATCTGAGACTTCGAGCCCTGGAGTGCTCTTATCGCCTGAAGCGGCCGCTCCTGCTTGCCCTTGATGTCCTGCAATTCATTCAGGCTGTCCTGCAGCTGCTTGACCTGCGGCTCGGTAGGGTTGCCGAACATCACGGCCTTAAAGATATCTTTCCCGAGCTTTTTCCCAGGACTTGGCGGATCAGCCGAAGCAGCGGGCTGCGCCTTGTTGGCGAGCACAGCCAGCAAATCATTGTGTAGAGTCTCGCGGTCTTTTGCGTCGACACTTGCCATTGTGGCCTTCATGCTGGAGACAGCTCGAAAAGGCGTAAGCAGATCGATGGGAGAGCCCGGCTCCTGTTCTGCTTTCGCATTCTTGAGGGTTTCGGCATCGGCCTGGAGCTGCTTGACCTGTGCGACGGTGATGCTGCCATTGAGGACAGCGGTTTTCATGTCCTGCTGAAACTTCTCCATTGCAGGATTGGTTGCATCCAGTGCGGCTGCGGTGAGGCCAGGCAACAGCATGGCCAAGGTAAGTTGCAGTGGAAGATTTCGTAAAACTCTGTTCATAGTTCCTGCTTTCTTCGTGAAGTTTGATTAACGTACGTAATGACCGTTGTGCAGGCAATTACCGAACGGAATAGCCACGGGCATCGAGACAGGCCGACATGGACCGCTTGAAGCCATCCATGTTTTGCTGCTCCTTTGTCTTGCTGGCATCAGCCTGCTTCTGAGCCTGTTCGTCCTGCTGCTTTTCTTTGTGCCGGGACCTCATGCCGCCGATCACTGCGCCCCGTGCTGCTCCCTCGCCTGCGTCGCCTCCAGTTGCGCCTGAAATCGCAGCTCCCCGCGCTGCTCCCTTGGCAGCTCCGTGGTCTTTCGTGTTGCTCTGGGCCTGCGTCTTCGAGCCGGTTGTGGTTGCGTCGGGATTAAAGCCCGTCTGCGTCTTGGCATCGTCGTAACATTGCGACTCATCCGTAAGTTGCTGCGTGGCATTCTGCTTTTTCGCCGGATACACGTACAGCCCAACGGTGCTTGCCATGCCTTTCACCGGGGGAGGATTGTTTTGCTGCCCAACGGCCGGCAAAGCAGCAAGCAGCAGAACGAACGCACAGATTGTACTGAGAATCGTCATTGCATATACTCCATGGCGTTTTTGGCACAACTGCTTCATTGCTGGACAACTTCGCCTTTGTCGTCGAGCTTGATCCAGCCCTGTTTCGCCATCTGCTTCGTGATTTCTGCGGCCATAGCATCGGCTGTCTTCGCGGCGTAGGCATCCAGAGTCTTCTTGCGGTCGGTAACTTTCGATTTGACGGCGACCGCAGCTGGATCCATTCCTGCCGCGACGGGCGCTGCTCCTCCCATGTTTGCGCCGGGTTTGGTGTCGGTCTGGAACTGCGACAACAGGATGGCGTCAGACGATGTTTTCAGGTGCACATCGACTTTTGCCTGAACGTCGGCAGAACCTGCTCCCATGCCGATGGTTGAACGCTCTGCTTTATCGCCTTGCTTCATGGAGGTGAACGCACCTTGTACCGACAAAGTGTTATCGGATGGGGTGAGACCCGCGGCGGCGTGCTCCACCGGGATTCCCACCTTCGCGAGCTTTGCTATCAGCTCATCTGAAAATTTGGTGGAAGCTTTTTTGGCGACTGCGTCCGGGTTTTCGTCTCCGGTAATCATGTGCCGGGGACGAATCTTCTGGGATTGGTCAACCTGTACGTTGGAGGTGTCGACAGTGAAGTCGTAGACCAGAATCTTCGTTGGTTTCGGCAGGACATCGCTCCCGTTGTAACTTTGCAATGTAGTTACGTTGATCTTTACGGCAAGAGGTCCTTCTGCCCGCGCGGTCGCTGGCAAAAGACATGCCAGGATCGCGGCCGGCAGCGCCAGCTTCGTTATCGTTTGGCGGTATGTTGTCGGACGCGCCGGGGTCTGCATGGATTTCATGACCATCTTTCTATCCCTTCTGGTGAACAAGTCTGCGGTAGACGGGCGTGAGTGCCTGCCATACGAGACATGTTGGAGATACTGGAGCCCGTTTCAGGAATCAGGCTAGGAGGGAGGTTCGATTCCGTCGCGCAGTCTGCCGGGCATTCCGGAGGTTCGTCAATGCAGATGATCTAAAGCTTTTGTAAAAAGCCATCTAAAGACGATCTAAACCGGGAAGTGCATTTCCTGCAGCGATATACGTGGATTTTTCTATCCAGTCTGTGGACCGAGAGCTATACTTCGACTACCCCCAACCATGATCGGAGGCTGAGGTGATCCAGCTGAACGGCCGCCGGCGTGGAACCGTCAGGTCCACGAGGGTGCACCGGAATGCCTCAGCTGTGCTTCCGCTTTGATGAGTTTGAGCTCGATACAGAGAGCTGTGAGTTGCTGCGCTCCGGCCACCACGTCAAGCTGGAGCGCATTCCGATGCAGCTGCTGGTCCTGCTGCTGGAAAACCCCG
This sequence comes from Acidobacteriota bacterium, assembly GCA_013285705.1. Classification (GTDB taxonomy): domain Bacteria; phylum Acidobacteriota; class Terriglobia; order Terriglobales; family Acidobacteriaceae; genus Alloacidobacterium. The sequence continues at coordinate 7,863 of JABDHA010000028.1, read as the reverse complement.
GCAAACTTGTCCGCCGAGAAGCAATTATCGAAAAGCTGTGGGGCAGCAATGTTTTTGTTGAGGCAGAACACAGTATTAATACTGCGGTAAACAAGCTGCGTGCCATCCTGCACGACGATTCGAGAAATCCGCGCTTTATCCGGACAGTGGTTGGTCAGGGATATTGCTTTATCGCCAAAGTCGATGTCCTTGAACCTGTGGAAACGGGGTCCCGCGAAAGTTCTTCTGGAGCTGCCGACCGGCAAGAGACCTTTCATACCATGCCTTCGATTGTTGACAACAAGTTTTTGGCGGGTTTGTCGACGGAAGAAGAGCCGGTCGAGACAATCGACGACCCGGAGACGATCGAGGTCGAGCCGCCTTTGCAGGAAGCATCGACTGTCACCATCAAAAAACCCTTTCATAGCAAGGCAGGGATGGTTGCCGGATTCATTGGATCATTTGCCGCTCTGCTGATCATCGTCGTGGTCATTTATCTGCCGCACCGGCAGGAGAAGGCAACGCAGAGCCAGCCAGAAGCAGGTGCACTGCATTCCGTTGCCGTATTGCCCTTTCGCAACCTCGCACAGACATCTGAGCAGGATTACCTGGTGGATGGGATGACCGACCAGTTGACCACCAACCTTGCGAGACGCACTTCGCTGCGCGTGATTTCGCAACGCTCGGCGATGCAGTATAAGGGCGTTCAAAAACCGATTCAGGAGATAGCCAAGGCGCTCAACGTCGATGCTATCGTGGAAGGCTCCTATCTGCGCGCGGGGAAACAGGTGCGTATCACTGCGCAGTTGCTCGATGCGCACAACGACCAGCATCTTTGGGCGCAAACCTATGATGAGAGCGACAAAGACCTGCTGGCCATGCAGGACCAGGTAACAAACGATATTGCTCAACAGGTTGCGATTGCACTGGGGAGCAGGTTTGCCCGATCCAAATTGAGGACTGTGAATCCGCGAGCCCGCGATGCTTATCTTCGCGGACGCTACTTCTGGAATGAGCGAACCCTGGCCGCTCTTACGAATTCAGTCAAGTACTACACCGCAGCGATCCGCGAAGACCCTAACTACGCCGATGCCTATGCCGCTCTTGCGGAGGCGTACGTTCTACTGAGCATCTATGGTGGCCCGGATCCTTCTATCCCTCTCTGGAAGGCCCAATATGCTGCTGAGCGCGCATTGGATCTGGACAGTAGCCTGGGTGAAGCACATACAGCGCTGGGAGCAGTAAAGACCGACCGGGATTGGGACTGGGCGGGAGCTGAGAAAGAATATCAGCGCGCCCTGCAGCTGAGTCCAGATGATCCGACAGCCCACCACTGGTATAGCCTGCACCTTTCACGATTGGGTAGGACCCGGGAGGCTGAGGTCGAAATCCAGCGTGCGCTCGCTCTCGATCCGCTCTCATTCATCATTAATGCTGATGCCGCAGAAACGGCGTACTGGGCGAGAAATCCGAACGAGGCAAGGATTCGCGTCGGAGCGGTTCTGGCGCTCAATCCCAACTTTACTGAGGCGCATCTGGTCAAAGGAAAAATTCTTGAACAGCTCCATCAATATAAGGATGCCGAGGCAGAGTTTCAAACAGCCAAAAGCCTCTTCGGGGGAGGAGCCAATATAGACGCCTTGCGGGTTCATGCGATGGCGCTCGGTGGTGAAAGAGCAGAAGCGCTGAAGGCCGTTCAACACCTCGAATCTGAACCGCCGCAGGCTTATGTTTCCGGAGTGGATATTGGAGAGGTATATTGTGGACTGCAGCAGACGGATGATGCCATGAAGTGGCTGAATCGTGCCTATCAGCGACGCGATAAAGGAATTGATATCGTTGGAATCGATCCTCTCTTTGACGGCTGCCGCTCTGATCCTCGCTTCAACGATCTGCTAAATCAACTTAAATTGACTCCTTCAAAAGTCCAAGCTGATGGCCGTCAGCCTTAGCGGTTCAGCTTCTCCGCGACTCCATCCACCAGCGAACGCAGAAGTTCGTCTGCGCTGGCACGCCTTGCGAGATTAGCGCTCTGGCCGGCCCACAGGGCCAACAGTTCAGCGTTGCCCGCCTTCTGGGCAGGTATTGCGAGACTGCGCATCAGACCTCGTTGCAGCGGGTACGGCAGAATCTCCGTGCCTGGTCGATTCATTTCCTGCATCAATTCGTTGTGGATGCCGCGCGCGAGCCTGCCGGTGAAGCCTCTGGTCAACGCTGTGTGCGCTGCTCTGCCGCTGAGGATGGCTTCGCGGTGAACCGGATGCGCGCCGGACTCTTCACAGGCAAGAAAGACGGTGCCCATCTGCACGCCCTCTGCACCGAGCGCAAAGGCTGCAGCAATTCCGCGTGCGTCGGCGATGCCTCCAGCAGCCACGACCGGAATGCTGATCGCGTCAACCGTCTGAGGCACAAGGGACATCGTGCCGGTCAGGGAGTCCTCGGCTGAACCTAGAAACGAACCGCGATGTCCTCCCGCTTCAAAGCCGGAGGCTACCACGATATCCACTCCCGCCTGTTCCAGCGCAACAGCCTCATCCGGCGTGGTTGCTGTACCCATGATTACGATCTTCTGCTTGCGTGCTTCGTCGAGAATCTCCTTTGGAGGGATTCCAGTGATAAATGAGAAGACCGGAGGCTTCACTTCGAGCACAGCTCGTGCCTGATCCTCAAACCGCATCGGCTTGTACGGAGTAAAGGAAGGCTGCATTCCGCCGACCCGCTCGATAAACGGTGCCAGCGATGACGCAGCTCTCCGAAAAGCGGCCTCGTCCGAGGTTTGCGCGCCTTCATCTTCCATCGAAACCCACAGGTTGATCGCGAACGGCTTGTCCGTGAGGGAACGAATCTCCGCGATCACATCCCGAATTGCCTGCGGTTCCATGCTGTGAGCACCGAAAGAGCCAAGCCCACCGAAGTTCGAGACAGCAGCAGTGAGCCGCTGCGATGAGAAACCGCCGAGCGGCCCTTGGATAATCGGATACTCGACGCCGAGCAGACTGGAGACACGAGTCTGGTTCCAGATACTGGACACGATGCACCTCGCAAATGCGGAAGAGGCAGCCGGACCGCCTCTCTCGTTATGCCTCTACTTCGAAGACAACTTCCACCTCAACCGGCAGTCCCAGAGGAACGCTCGCCACACCGAGCACGATGCGGACAGAGGTCTTGTCCTCGCCGAAGACGTCACGGAGCAACTCCGAAGCTGCATCGGCAACCTTTGCATGCGCAGTGAAATCGCCTTGGGTGGCCAGGTACACTCCGAGTTTCACCACCTTGGTCACTCGATCGAGAGAGCCGAGATGTTTCTTCGCAGTTGAGAGGGCATTCAGCGTAGCGATTCGGGTAGCCGCGCGGCCCTCCTCCACGTCGAACTCTCTGCCGATGCGACCGACGAACTTAGGTTCGTGGCCAACAACGGGAAGCATGCCGCTCAGGTAGAGTAGATTGCCCGTCTGGACACTCTCAACGTAGGCTCCGAGCGGAGTCGGCACAGGCGGCAGCTCGATGCGGAGCTCCGCCAGCCGGCGCTCCGCGCTTGCCGGCTGGGAACTCGCCGGGTTCACCATTTGCCCTGGTGCGCACCGCCGTCCACGTGCAGCACCTCTCCGGTTACATTGCTGGCTTCGGTCAGATAGACAACAGCGTCCACGATATCGCTCACGCTGGAGATTGTACCCATCGGAGATAACGTTTTGAGGAAATCCTTCGGGTTGTTCTCGTGCATTGGGGTATCCACGATACCGGGCGCGACCGCGTTGAAGCGAATATGCTGCTTGGCGTACTCCGATGCCAGGTTGCGGGTCACTGCCTCAAGGCCGCCCTTCGTGATCATCGGGACCGACGCCGTGATCCCCGCAATGGGATTCACCACCAGGGAGGTGGTGATGGTCACCACGCTTCCGTTGCCGCCTTGCGCGAGCATCTGCTTCACCGCGCCCTGCGTGACATAGAGAAACCCTTCAAGGTTCACGGAAGAAAGCGCCTTTAAGTCCTCCCCTGTGTAGTCTGTAAACGCCTTGGTAAAGAAGATTCCGGCGTTGTTCACCAGCGCATCGATGGAACCGAACTTCGTCGTTGCAGTCTCGACAATCTTTGCCGCAACAGCGGTCTCACCGATGTTTCCATCCACTAATGCGAGGTTCGCGGCAGGCTTGAACTTGCCCGACGTGCTGATGTTGCGGGAATTCGCTACAACGTTGTAGCCACGATTAAGAAACGCTTCGACGACACCGGCGCCGATGCCCTGGGACGCCCCCGTCACGATGACTGTTTTCTGTTTGCTTGCCATTTCAGCCTCCTTGGCTGTGCCGGCTTTTTATCGCCGTACACTACAACAGACTCATGAGCGCATGATATCGATGCGTAGTAAATTTAGATCAAATGATAGGCCTTACCTATCATTCGAGTCTCATCGGAAACGCGTCTTCTCCCGGATGGAGGGCAGTTCTTTCTCGAGGAGTTCTAGGAACAATTTCAGAGGAACGGACGGCTCCTTTTTTTGCCACGCAGCCACGAAGTCGATGCGAACATCGTCGGGCTGGAGGCGGTAGAAAGCGACATTGTCTGCGCGCAGGTTGCGGGAGGAGGCAGGAATGATCGCGACGCCTTCACCGGCCTCCACGGTGGCGAGCACCGAATTCATGTTGTTCAGCTCATTCTGCAATTTGGGCGAGAATCCGTTGTCATTGCAGACACGAATGATTGTGTCGAAGACCGCAGGCGAGCTCGTGCGTTGAAAGACAATAAAACGCTCGCCTGCAAGGTCGGCGATTCGAATGCGCTTTGTTTTCACATTGCGGTCTCGGGGCAACGCTGCGACCAGAGGCTCGCTGAAGAGAAGGCGCGTTTCATAGGACGCACGCCGGTCGGCGGGCAACGGACGCGTAAACGCGATGTCGATCTCGCCTCGATCGAATGCAGCGTCTTGTCCGTTTGGCACATCTTCGATCAGGCGTAATGCGACTCCGGGATGGCGGGTCTTGTACTTGCGCATCAGATCTGGAAGAAAGGGACACGCAGTAAACCCCATAAATGCGATCCCAAGTTTGCCGAACTCCCCTTTGGCCGCACGTTGCGCAGTGGCAATGGAACGTTCGGCCTGGGCAAGGGTTTTTAGAGCTTCTTCGTAAAAGACCTTTCCTTCCGGCGTGAGTATTGCGACGCGGCCTTCCCGCGAGAAAAGCCTGATCCTTAGCTCACTCTCAAGATCTGCCACAGCCTGGCTGATGGATGGTTGTGCAACATAGAGATGTCGTGATGCCTCGCGATAGCCCTTCCACTGGACGACCGCCGTAAAGTATCGGAGATGCCGCAGCTCCATCTGATAGCCACTCCCTATCAGTCGATTAGAACATACGACCAATCTCTATCGGTCATGATCGGCGGCGGAATTTTCCTGTCAATGCTGCGTTTTCGTCAGCCAGTTCAGCTTGATCTTTTGGCGCAACAGGACTCGCTGGTACGGCGGATGGTCATTGTCCATCCGCACATAGTAGAGATAGGGCGCATCCGTAATCGTCATGAAGCTGGAGTCCGACGACTTTGGATCGATAAGCGAAAAATACGCGTATGACCAGTTGCCCAACGGCTCTCGCCGGAGCATCTGATTCTGCGTCAACGCCAGCACAGGCTTGCTCCAGTGAATGAAATCCGGGGAAGTAGTGAAATACACACCCTCCGGTCCCCACGACGAGGCCGAACCCTGGTTCCATAGTGTGGCGATAAACAGATGCGACGCCGGGTGGTAGTTGATTCCGCCGGCATAGTCCAGATAAGGCACAGGAGCGCAGACATGCGCTGCCGGATTTGCAATTGGCGCGCGGTAGGGGTCAGCGAACGTCACCGTAAAAGCCTTGCCATCCCAGCCACGCCAGGACGATGGATCGAGAATGTTCGCAGTGCGAATGGGGCAGGTAGCATCGGGAACCAGGCAAGGCCGCTGTCCTTTCCCGATTCCGCAATTCGGCGGCCAGGCCCAGGCATACGCCGTAGTGTAAAACCAGGTGCCGACCTTCACGATTCCCGTGTCCGAACTATAGCCCTGCGGTCCCTTATTCGGCTGATATTTGGCAGGCAGGCTCAGGAAGTAATTCCCTGGCGGTTTCGGCCGCGCAAAATAGTATCCACCATCCGTAGACAGGTTGAACGTATCGACGTTGTACCAGCAGGAGGGTGTGTCCGTCTTCCCAGCGCACATACCGGGATGCTCCCAGCCGTGGTATTCCATGTGCCCGAGCGCGACAATCTGCTTGCCATCGATGCTGTAAAACGCGGTCAGCCACGTGTAGTCGTTGAAGTCCGCAACGTTTCCGTCATGCGCTGAGTTATAAACCACCTGGCAATTGTGCTTTGCGCTCTCGAGCGTGGGCCCAAGCCCGGCGCGCGTGATCGAATGCGAGGCGATCAGGTGAACCGTTCCTTTGTCATCACGAAATGCGCGGGCTGAGTCGTCGGGGATATCAATCTGCTCGCATGAGTCTCTCTTCGTGTCGAACGCCGCCACTGCCGGGCCATCCAGAAAATCCGGCGTCCGCGGATCGGGCGGCCATTTAGGCGGCGGAAATTTGAAGTTGCCGGAGCCTGCAATCGCGGCGTTCTCCACGTTGCCTGCGATCGCGATTCCGTGCGCATAAAGCTTCTTGTTCTGAAAGGACCGCAAAAGCTGGTTGGGCAGCGCAAAGCGGAACCGGTGCTTGCCACCATTCGCGTCATGACACTCATGGTCCACGGCGGGTTCGTTAGGAAGGTTTGCCGGGCCACCTAAAACAAAGGCTCCCGGCGGCTGTCCGCCCGCCAAGCCACCCGCATAAAGATGAACATCGATGGAGCCTCGCTGGCCTTCCTGGCACGCCCAGCCGTGCACGTAGTATTGGTCGCCCTCGAACGCAACGGCGTCGATGACGCCGGTCACCGGGCCGGGGCGAGATCCCTGCGCCTGCGCAAAAAACGCGCACGATCCATACGTACACAATGCAATCAACAACAGCCAATACAGCTTGAACTCACGTGCGGCGTTGCGCATGGTGTCCTCTTGGTTAAGGGGGCGGCCGGCATCACACGTTGCAAGCCGATACAGACTCAAACGAGCATCGAAAAGCTCAACGGTGGAAACTCCAAACATGATCGGCAGTTGTTCGTCCCGTTTTCCAAAATAGCCAAAATAGCGAAGCTTCGCTTCGCAGAGCAATCTTCTCATTGATGTCTAAGTTTCCTGACAATAGGACGTTATGATGTCTTCATGGCAGTCTCTCAGGAATCTCTTCTTTATTCGCGTGTCGAAACGGTCTTGGCCAGCGAGATCGCCGATGGAGACCTGAAGGTTGGCGACCAGCTGCCGACCGAAGACAGCCTGATTGCGCGATTCGAGGTCAGCCGTATTACCGTTCGCCGGGCGATTCAGAATCTTGTGGTCCGCGGTCTCGTAGAGATTCGCCGCGGCAAAGGAACCTTCGTTGCCGCGCCCAAGATCACGCAGGAGCTTACAGAGCTGAGCGGATTTGTGGAGGACATGCACGCACTTGGCCGCAAGCCGACGGCCCGCGTGATCGGCAAAAAGATTGTACCTGCCGATACGGCCGTGGCCAGCCACCTGGCGCTGACCAAGGGCGAGCGTGTGGTCAGAATTCACCGGGTGCGTCTGGCAAATGGCGTTCCCATTTCCTTCGATGAGACCTACCTTCCGCTGGAGATCGGCAAGAAGATCATCACCAACAACTTGAAGGTCGAACCTATCTTTTCGCTCCTTGAACGCAAATACAATGTTCCCCTGATCGAGGCCGAATACAAACTAGAGGCCGTGGCAGCCGAAGCCGAAGTCGCAGCGGCACTGCGCGTGAAGCAAGGCAGCCCGATCTTCCGCATTGAACGCACCTCGTACTCGACCGG
>JABDHA010000027.1 GCA_013285705.1 Acidobacteriota bacterium | reverse complement strand
ACTCAGCAGCTCTTATATGACAACATCTGTGACATTTCCGGCCAGCTTAAAAAACAAACTGATCGTCTCTTGTCAGGCACTCCCCGGCGATCCGCTCGACAACGTAGATACGCTGCGACGCATGGCGCTCTCCGTGATACGCGGCGGGGCAGGGGGTCTCCGTCTCAGCGGGAAAGACAGTATCTCGGTGCTTCGTGCGGAAACAAAATTGCCGATTATCGGAATTCTTAAGCGATATGAGAATGACGAACTGTTTATTACACCTGACTTCGCTTCTGCCCAAGTAATTGTGGCTGCCGGGGCCGATGTGATTGGCCTGGATTGCAGCGCCCGGCGCCCCACGTCTGCCGAACCATGGCTGGAGCTGCTTCCGCGCATCCAAAATATGCTCGGCAAGCCTGTTCTGGCCGACATCGCCACGGTCGAAGAAGCCTTCGCAGCCGAGCAGGCTGGAGCTGCCGCCGTGGCGACCACGATGTTCGGATATACGCCCGAAACTGCCGGGAAGCGCTTCGTGAACTGGCCTCTTGTGGAGCAGCTTGCCAAATCCCTGCATATTCCGGTGATCGTGGAAGGCCATGTTCGCGGACCGGAAGATTTCCGGCGTGCCTTTGATGCCGGCGCCTTCGCCGTCGTCGTCGGCGCTGCGATTACGCAACCGGAAGCGATTACAGCAAGGTTCATTGCGGCCATAGAGGGCTGATCCTGCAATCCGATTTTTGCCGGACTTTCTTTACAACCTTAAGAAAACAGAAGAGATTGCAATTCTGCGTGAAAACCCTGCCCTGGACTGTCTTATACCGCTTATAGTTTTTTCTTCTGTTCGTAACTTTTTTCTTGCTAGCTAGTACAGTTGTCTATACATTATGTGAAATCTGAAAATCAGTCCATTTGAAAGTGTCTGTCAAATCAGGACTGATGATATTCGCCGCATAGCGGACGTTAGTTCCGGCGTGGCATGTCAGTTTGAATTTTCGGTAATTGGAGGCTATGTATGAAACGTATTTCCGCATCGCTGATGTGGCTATTGTGTATTTTGTTGCTCGCCTGTATCCCGGGAGCAGCGCAAACCGTCACTGGAACCATCCGTGGCACCATCACAGATTCGACCGGAGCTATCGTTTCAGGGGCCAAGGTCACCGCCACGAATGTCGCGACAGGCGTCGTAACCACGGCCACTTCGAACCAAACCGGAGAATACTCGATCCGTTTCCTGCAGATCGGACAGTACAAGCTGAACGTGGAGGCGGCCGGTTTCCAGACCGCAAGCTATGGGCCATTTCCTCTGGAAATCGATCAGGTAGCCAAGATCGATATCCCTCTAACCGTCGGCGCGGCGAGCACTACGGTCACGGTGAGTGAAGAAACTGTACCCATTCTGCAAACAGAAAACGCCACAAACGGTGAAACGTTCACCGAGAATACAATCAATAGCGTGCCCCTGAATGGCCGCGACTTTTCTCAGCTGACGGTCTTTACGCCAGGCGCAGTTTCAACCGGTTATGGTACTTACGGCATGGTGAGTGGGAGCTCCTCGAATTCGTCCGAGCGCTCCACAAACGCCAGCAACGAAGCCAATGTAAACGGCAGTCGCCAGCAATCAAATAACTTCCTGCTTGACGGTCAAGAGATCAACGAAAACCTCAATAACACCATTGGCTATAGTCCCAGCCCAGATTCGCTTGACCAGATTCGCGTGATCTCTTCCAACGCTAACGCCGAGTTCGGTAACGTGAATGGCGGCGAAGTCGTCATGGTGACAAAGAGCGGAACCAACAGTTTTCATGGAAGCGCCTTCGGCTTTCTTTCAAACGACAACCTCAACGCCAATACCTGGGTGAACGATCAGAGTGGTACTCCCAAGGCGGCATATACGCAAACCATTTTCGGTGGGACGATTGGTGGTCCCATCATCAAGGACAAGTTGTTCTTCTTTGCCGACTATGAAGCCTTCCGCTATCACTCCTCTGGGCAAAGTCAGTTCAGCGTCGTCCCGGCAGCCTTTCGCACAGGCGATCTTTCTGCTATTCAAAGCGGCCTTGGGATCCAGCTTTACGATACTCAGACACTTGGTCCGGATGGCAGACCCGTTCCCTATGCAAACAACCAGGTTCCAATTGTGAATCCGGTTGCTCAATTTCTCTTTGCTCATCCTGAAGCCTATCCGCTTCCCAACAATACCGCGAACTCTATCAAGGCAGGAGATCCTCTGGGTATCTTCCATAACTTCATTGGTCCCCAGAAGCTCTTTTCACGTAATGATCAGGGCGATGTCAAGATCGATTGGCATCTCCACGATAACGATGTAATTTCTGGTCGTTACACTCAGGGGTATGCTCAGGATGCAACTATCAGCGACCCGCTCCCAGTTCAGTTTCCCAGCGCTTCAAATTATCCAGATCATCTTGGAACTGTCACCTGGACACATACCTTTTCGCCGGCTATTGTCAACTATGCCCGCGCCTCCTATTCCCGGATCCAGTTCAATAGCGGCATCACCACTGACCCTAGCGGTATTTTTGGAACAGGCGGTAATGCCACCGTGGGTATTCCAAGCAATCCGCAGATGGCTGCCGGTTTCAGTTTGCAATCTTTCGGAGGAATCGAAAGTACTACTTCTTCTCAAAACGGATATCCCGACGGCTTCGGTGCCAATCCTCAGCCTGAGGTCTTTGTAGATAATGTCTTCGAATATGCGGACAATCTCACCTGGCAGCGTGGTAAACATCTCTTCAAGTTTGGAGCGCAGTTTACGCGGTATCAACAGAACAGTTTCTATCCAGGTAATGATGGCGAACTCGGTGACTTTACATATAACGGGCAATATTCCGCACTGCCTTCGTCGACGAGCTTCTATCCTTTTGCCGACTTTCTGCTCGACCGCGTCAATGACGTACAAGTTGGCAATGTTACCGGTCTGACGGGACAGCGTCAGTGGCGCGATGGCGTTTTTGCGCAGGACGACTGGAAGTTGACCGATAAGCTGACACTGAACCTCGGTATTCGTTGGGAGTACGATCAGCCCATCTTTGAAGTCAACAATAAGATGGCCAACGTCAACATGCAGACCAAGCAAATTATCTATGCAGGTGTGGATGGCAATAGCCGCGCCCTTTATGATCCTACTTATACTCAGTTCCAGCCGCGCTTTGGATTTGCTTACCAGGCTACTCCGCGCTGGGTGGTTCGTGGTGGCTATGGCATTACTAGCTATCTCGAGGGTATGGGCGCAAACCTTCGCTTGACTCAGAATCCACCTTTCCACACCGATTTTGAACAGCAAGGTCAAAATCCGACGGCAGATTCTAATGGTGTTATTACGTCGAAGGGCACATATTATCTGGCGTCAAATGGTTTCCCAACCACCACGCCTCCAACGACCACGTTTTATGTATGGCCAAAAGATCTTAAGCCTTCTTCCACCCAGGAGGTCACCCTATCCAGCGAGTATGAGGTGACACCGAGCTCTACATTTCAGGTAGGCTATGTGGGAATTCTAGGGCATCACCTTACACAGCCTTACTGGGGCAACCAGTTGACTGCTCCGGGAGCTACAGCGCCTTATGCGAATATTGTCGGGCAGAATGGCGTTATCAAAATCAGCCAGACTGAGGGAGCAAGTAATTACAATGCGCTCCAGGTAGTTTTCCGGCAGCATATCAAGGCTGGGCTGGAATTGACGGCAAACTATACCTATGCAAAGTCATTGACGGATAATTTTGGTTACTATGGCGTAACAAACCAGAATAGCGGCCAATATTATCAGCAAGACGCTTACAATCCTGCAGCAGAATGGGGCCCATCCGGCTTCGATATCCGCCATGCGCTGAGTGTGACGGGTGTATATGAATTGCCCTTCGGACGTGGAAAGCAGTTTGGAGGGAACTGGAACCGTTTTGTTGACAGCGCCATTGGCGGCTGGAAACTCTCCGGCTCCAACGTAAGCTATGGCGCATTCCCGGTCACTGCTGGTTCACCTTCGCATTATTCAAGCACCGTATTCGCTGCTGCGTCACGCCCTAACCAACTTCGTCCTCTGAAGGTTACCGGCCGTTCCATCAACGCTTACTGGGGAACTAACGTACAAGGCGGTAATCCAGGATTTGCATGCGCTTCCAACACGGACAATGGGACCTGCGTCTTTGCTCAGCAACCTAACAATGCCTTCGGAAACGTTCGGCCATTTTCGCTGCGCGGTCCCGGTTATGAACAGGTCGATATGGCAGTCGAGAAGTCTTTCCCGGTATGGCGGGAGCAGCGCTTCGATTTCCGTGCCGACTTCTTTAACGCCTTCAACATTGCCAGCTACCAGTCCCCTGATAGCACAGTGTCTGATTCGAATTTCGGCCAGATCACAAATACCAACTCAACTGAACGGCATATTCAGCTTTCGCTGAAATACGCATTCTAAAAACTAATCTCCCAAACGGGTGCAGGAATATTCCTGCACCCGTTTTCTTTTTTAAATTCCTGTATAGCCGTCCATACAGGAATGTTTTGAGCGAGAATAGAGGAGGTTCGTCAAAGGAACGAAGAACGTATATGCCGCAATCGCTCGAAACGCGCACTTTTCCGCACGCCATGTTGCGTGAGATCTATGAACAGCCGGAAGCTCTCGCTGCAACTATCCGCAATTACGTCAGCGACGGATCGCTTAACCCGGAAGCCTTCGCCGCCGTTGCCGAGGCACTACGCGGTCACCAGCGCGTTGTCATTGCCGCAAGCGGATCGAGCCGCCATGCCGGGTTGGCTGGCGAAATCATGCTGGAAGATCTGGCGGGCCTTACCGTAGACGTCGAATATGCCAGTGAATACTGCTATCGCTCGACGCATACGCTACAGGATCCCGGTGTGATCGTCATCTCGCAGTCGGGCGAAACCGCTGACACGTTAGCCGCTTTGCGCGAGGGTAAGTCGCGCGGTCTCAAAACGGTCGCCATTACCAATAATGCAAATTCGACGATGGCGCGTGAGGCCGACGCCTCTCTGCCGACGTTTGCGGGCAAAGAAAAGGCCATCCCGGCGACCAAGAGCTTCACAACGCAGCTAGTTGTGCTGTATCTGCTCACGCTTTCCATGGCGCGTTTGCGTGGACGGATGACGGCTCACTCTGTGTCGAGCGTGATTGAGCAGTTGGAAAAGCTGCCGGGACTGCTTGAGTCCTCGCTCAGCGCCTGGGAGAAGCAGCTGCACAATGTTGCTGAGCACACTCGCGACGCGCGCGGCTTTCTCTATCTTGGACGCGGCATCCACTACGCCATGGCCCGCGAAGGTGCGCTCAAGCTGAAAGAGTCAGCCTATGTGCAGGCTGAAGGTTATCCGGCTGGTGAGCTCAAGCATGGTCCGAATGCGCTAGTCAGCAAGGATGCGCCACTTGTCATGATTGCTACGCAGGACCGCAACGATCCCGACTCCATCCTGCGTTATGAAAAAACGCTGCAACTGATGAAAGATATGCAGGCGCAGGGTGCAGAAATCATTGCATTGGCATCTGAAGGCGACTCCGAAGTGCCGAACATTGCTCACTTCACGATTCCAGTGCCGGACGCCAGTGAGTATTTACTGACGATTCTCGAAGTCGTCCCACTGCAACTATTGGCGTACTTTACCGCCATCCTGCGCGGCATCGACGTCGACAGCCCGCGCAATCTGGTCAAGGCTGTCGTTCAGGAATAGCAGTTTTCCGTGCCCATCCTTCGCAGGCGCGAAGGATGGGGCAGCGCATACCTCTTAGAACGGCATGCGTGCTGTAAACACAGGCCCGATCAGTGCGGAACTCCTGCTCCAGTCTCGGAGTGACTGTCACCAAAGGAGTGACCCAGTGCGGCTGCTCTGCCTGCGTGCGGTTCACGCGATCCTGCCATGCGTCGATAAATGAGCGCTGTGCCTACGCGGACCGAGCCATTTCGATCATCACCGTTGCGACAAGAAGAAAAAAAGCAGAGACCTGTAATTAGGTTTCATCCTGGAAAGTCTCCAAGCTGTATACGGTTAAATACAAATAAAATCGCTATTTCTATAGCCATAAGCGCGATTTCTCCTTGCCGAAGGAATTGCGGCGGAAAGTCCTGTCAATCAGCCTCCCGAGCGACATGCTAACTTCAGTGCATCTTCTTTTTTCTGTGATTCGTCTAAAGAGAATAAAGAGGTCAGACCACCAGGCGTACCGTAACACGAAGGATATTTAGCGATGCCAAAAACGCGTGATCCCGAACCATTGGTCGACAGCAAAGAGAAGAACTCTGCTGACGCATCCAATACGCAGCCGCTTTTCGGTAGATTTTCCCGGCGCTCATTTCTGACTCAGCTGGGCGCAGCGAGTCTGGCAGCCACAACAGCGCCGCTTGCGCACGCAGCCGCAGCAACGCAGGCCCCAGCCGAAACAACAGAAAAGACAGCGGTTCCGGGTGCGGTCCCCGTTACGTTGAAGATTAATGGGCAGACGCATCAGATCATGCTGGAACCACGTGTCACACTGCTGGATGCGTTGCGGGAAAACTTGCAAATGCCCGGCACAAAAAAAGGCTGTGATCACGGTCAGTGCGGTGCATGCACGGTCCACTTGAATGGGCGTCGTGTGAATTCCTGTCTCAGTTTCGCCATTATGCACCAGAACGATGAGATCACGACGATCGAAGGTCTGGCACAGCATGGCGAGCTGCATCCTGTGCAGGCGGCGTTCATCGAGCATGATGGTTTCCAGTGCGGCTACTGCACATCGGGTCAGATCATGTCCGGCGCAGCGCTGCTCAAGGAGCCGATCGGCAAAGAAGATGTGGATGTGCGGGAAGCCATGTCCGGCAACATCTGCCGCTGCGGCGCCTATAACAACATTGTTGCCGCCGTGCAGCAGGTCCGGCAATCGGCCTAAACCGCAATCGGCCTAAACCAAGGAGACGCGCCCTATGCAGGCCTTTCGCTATAGCCAACCAAAATCCATTGATAACGCGGTGGAAGCCAACGGCCGCCAAAACAGCAAGTTCATAGCGGGGGGCACAACACTCGTTGACCTGATGAAGCTCAATGTCGAAAAACCTACCGCGCTGGTAGACGTCAATGGACTTCCTCTTGATCGCATTGAGCCAAGTTCCGACGGTGGACTTAAAATTGGCGCTCTCGTGCGCAACAGCGATCTCGCCTGGAACTCAAATGTAAAGCAGCGCTATAGCGTTCTGTCAGAAGCGCTGTTGGCGGGGGCTTCCCCTCAGCTTCGGAACATGGCTACGACTGGGGGCAATTTACTCCAGCGCACGCGTTGTTATTACTTCCGCGACACAAATTACCAATGCAACAAACGTGAGCCCGGCTCTGGATGTGCAGCGATTGATGGTTTCCATCGCATCCACGCTGTGCTTGGTGGGAGCGAGCATTGTATCGCCACGCATCCTTCGGACATGGCCGTGGCCATGATGGCGCTCGAAGCGACTGTGCACCTGCGGGGTGCGCAGGGGGAACGCAGCGTCGCGCTCAATGATTTTTATCTTGTCCCTGGTACGACTCCCGAAAAAGAGAACGTACTGGAACCTGGGGAACTCATCACCTATGTCACGCTGCCCCCATTGCCGCAAGGCACACGTTCCCACTATTTGAAGTTGCGTGATCGCGCCTCCTACGAATTTGCGCTTGCCTCAGCCGCAATCGTAGTGCAGGTTTCGGGAGGGAAGATTCAGCATGCGCGCGTCGCCATGGGTGGCGTCGGCACAAAGCCATGGCGATCCAAAGAGGCTGAACAGGCTTTGCAGGGCCGCGAGGCAAACGAGCACACATTCCGCGCTGCAGCCGAAGCCGCATTGAAACCGGCAAAGCCCTTGCGCGATAACGCATTCAAGGTGGAACTCGCAAAACGCGCCATCGTCCGCGCTCTGCAGGTCACCACGCAAACAGCTTAAGAGGAAATCGAGAAGTATGAGCTCATCTGTCATAGGAGCAGCGGTATCACGGGTTGACGGCAAGCTGAAAGTTACAGGTGCGGCCTGTTACGCGGTCGACCATCCGATCGAAAATCTTGCATACGGTGTTGGCGTGCCCAGCATTATTGCGAACGGAAGGATCACGTGCATCGATTCTTCAGAAGCTGAAAAAATGCCGGGAGTCATCACCGTTCTTCACCACGGCAATGCCGATCCCTTGTTTCGCCCTGCCAATGCTTTTGAGCAGAACAGCCGTGCCGGGGAGAGCCGTCCACCGTTCGAGGACGACACGGTTTACTACTACGGGCAATTTGTAGCTCTGGTTGTCGCAAATACCTTTGAGCAGGCTCAGGAAGCTGCGGCACGAGTCAAAGTCGATTATGCGGAGAGCAAGCCATTAGTCCATGTCGGCGATGTTCCGGCGCCTACAGGCTCGCCCGCGCGGCACTATATGCGGGGTGATGCTGACGGCACGTTTAAAACTGCGCCAGTGCAGGTTGACGTCACGTATACCACTCCCGCCGAGACACATAATCCCATGGAAATGCATGGCACCATTGCCGTGTGGAATGGCGACAAGGTCACTCTTTATGAGACGACGCAGGGAGTGGTCAACCACCAGCATGTGATGTCGGAAATGGTCGGGGTTCCGCTCGAAGACGTTCACGTCATTTCGCCATTCTGCGGATCGGGTTTCGGCGGAAAGCTCTTTCCGTGGCCGCACTCGATGCTGGCCGCTATGGCGGCGCGCAGAGTCAAGCGCCCCGTCAAGGTCTCTGTCCCCCGTACCATGATGTTTACGACGGTGGGACATCGTCCGTTCACGCAGCAGCGCGTTCATTTAGGAGCGACACAGGACGGCAAGCTTATATCGCTGCAGCATGACGTTCTTACGCCGAGCTCGATCATCGATGACTACGCGGAGAACTGTACTGAGCCCACGCCGCTCCTCTACAGCTGCCCCAATGTGACGGCACAGCAGCACCTCGTCCACCTGAACATTGGTACGCCAACTCCCATGCGCGGTCCCGGAACTACGCCCGGGCTCTTTGCGCTGGAATCGGCGATGGATGAGCTCGCCATCAAGCTCAATCTTGATCCGCTGGAAGTGCGAATTCGCAACTACGCCGAGACAGACGAGAGCACCAATAAAGCTTTTTCGAGCAAGCATCTTCGCGAGGTGTATCAAAAAGGAGCCGATCGCTTTGGCTGGAGCAAGCGGAATCCTAAAATCGGTTCGATGCGTGACGGAAATTTGATTCTTGGTTGGGGCATGGCCAGTTGCACATGGCCCGCGGGCCGCAGCGCAGCGGAAGTCCGCGTCCGCCTCAATGCTGACGGCACCGCGCGCGCATCCAGCGCCACCCAGGATATCGGAACAGGAACGTATACCGTTTTTGCGCAGGTGGTGTCTGAGAAAACAGGAATTCCTGTCAATAAGATTGATGTTGTTCTTGGTGACAGCTCGCTGCCGCCCGGTCCCATGTCTGGAGGCTCAACCGGCAATGCATCAGTGCTCCCTGCCATTGCCAAAGCTGCAGAGACAGTGGTCGATACACTGATGGAAATTGCCGTGAAAACGGAAAATTCTCCGTTTCACAATGCAGATCCGAAGACCTTAAAGATGGCCGCAGGCCGTATTCACGCGCAGGATCAGTCTCCGGAGAGCGGCGTGCCCTTCGGCGACCTTCTCAAGATGCGCCGTCTTGCCGGAATCGATGGCCAGGCTAAAACGGCTCCCGATGAAAGCTCAAGAAAGCTTTCCAGCCACACCTTCGGTGCGCAATTCTGCGAGGTCACCTGGGATCCAGGGATTGCACGGCTGCGAGTCTCCCGATGGCTCACTGTTATGGATGCGGGGCGGATTATCAACCACAAGACCGCGCGCAATCAGATTCTGGGCGGCGTTGTTATGGGCATCGGCATGGGGCTCTTTGAAGAGACGATTTACGACTCGCGCAATGGCAAGCCGCTCAATAATAATTTCGCAGATTATATTGTTTCTACAAATGCCGACATTCCGGAATTGGACTGCATCTTTGTCGAGTACCCAGACCTGAACCTCAACGAGTATGGGGCACGCGGTGTGGGCGAGATCGGTCTCACCGGAGTTGCATCGGCGCTCACCATGGCCGTGTATCACGCAACCGGTATTCGTGTTCGCAATCTGCCCATTCGTATCGAACAGTTGTTGGTGTAATGTATGTCGGAACTACGACAAATCGTAGCGTTGTGGTGCGAGGCAAAAGCCCAGCAAGAAGAAGTCTGCCTTGCAACTGTCATAAGAGTAGAAGGCTCGTCGTATCGTAAACCGGGAGCACGTATGCTGCTTACTAGCGGCGGCCAACGCGCTGGAACCATTAGCGGCGGTTGCCTGGAAGCCGAGGTCGCGAAGAAAGCATGGTGGCTGACAGAAAAAGGTCCTACCATCCAGCGCTATAGCAGTTTCTTCGATGACGACTCGCCCGCCCCCTATGGGCTTGGCTGCGGAGGCACTGTCCATGTTCTTCTGGAGCGCGGTGAAGCCGCGCATGCGGTACTCAATGCACTGGAACTAAGCCTGAATGCCCGCATCCCATTTGTAATTGTCGCTGATACAGATAAAATGGCAACAATTCTGGTTCAACAGGTATCCGAAAAAAAACTATTTTCCTCAAGTCCGGAAATATTCGAAAATGAAAACCTGGCACAGCGCGCGGCAGAACAAGAATGTTCTTTCTATGCAGCGGTTCAGATCAATCCTGATCTTGCTGTCGAGTTGTTTGTCGAGTACATAGCTCCAACTCCGGCTTTAATCATCTTCGGTGCGGGTGATGATGCAAAACCGCTCGCCGACTTTGCACACAAACTCGGCTGGTATGTCACGATCGCCGACGGACGCTCGCACTTGGCTCGTGCTGAGCGTTTTCCGCAGGCTGACCGTCTCACCGTGCTTGACTATGACCAAGTCACACCCTTGCAAAATCTGGCAATAGAAAGTGCTGCTGCGGTACTGCTGACGCATAGCTACGAGCAGGATCGAGCTCTGTTGCGGGAACTGCTGCCCAGGAACCCGAAATATCTTGGCATACTAGGTCCGCGTCAGCGCACTGAGCGCCTCATTGGAGAGGTTTCCAGGCAGCTTGGTCTGACAGATGAGGAATGTATGGCTCGTCTACATGCGCCGGTTGGCTTTGACATTGGCGCACACACTCCGGAAAGCATTGCGCTCTCTATCGTGACCGAAATTTTTGCAGTGTTGCGCGGACGTGATGGCCTGTCTCTGAAGGAAAGTACCCAGGCGCGCGAGCATATCAACACAAAGCTCATGCATGTCTGAATCTCGCTCGGAAACGAGTTGTGCAGCCATCGTGCTGGCTGCAGGTGCTTCCACACGACTTGGTCAGCCGAAACAACTGCTCCAAATAAATGGCGAAAGCCTGTTGCACCGTACGATAAGACTTGCGGAAGAGGCTGGCTGCGCTCCGATTTTTGTTGTGCTCGGATTTGAGGCAGAGCGGATGCAGCGCGAGATCGCCGATCTGGACGTTAGAGTGGCGATCAACCCGGAATGGCAATCAGGCATGGGATCATCGCTGCGTTCTGGAATGGAGTTGCTGATGAAAGAAAGTCCGCTACCCCAAAAGGTGATGCTTCTATTGTCCGACCAACCTATGCTTTCCAGCAAAATTCTTTTGAGTCTTGTAAAAAAGAGCACGGAAACAGGCCCTCTAATTGTCGCGTCCAGCTATACAGGCAGGCTGGGTGTGCCAGCTGTCTTCTGTAAAGAGCTGTACCTGGATCTACAGAAAGTAGAAGGTGACAAAGGTGCACGAGAGGTGATTCAGTGGTATCGGGATCACACAGCATCCATTGATTTTTCTGAAGGTGTCATCGACATCGACACCGTCCAAGATCTCGAACTACTGAAGACTATTTCCCCGGAGTGAGTTCTTGCAATTAGAGCGCCTGCTGGCGGTAGCAGCAATTACTTTGTGCAAGAGTCTGTATCGCGCTCTGGAGCGCAAAGTTTGCAACAGACACAGCTACAAATTGCGACAAGAAATCTGATCTCATTGGCCCCTCAAAACCCGAATCCATTCATGAACCTCGCGTTCGCTAGGATTTTGCCTCTCGCCGCCCGGGGACCCTGCAATTCTGTACTCGGTGCTTTACACTGGAAGTAACGCAATATTTGCAAGGAGAACACACCAGGTGTCACAACGCACCTTTAGCATCATCAAGCCAGACGCGGTCCGCAAGGGCTATACCGGAGCCATCCTCGCCGAAATCGAAAAGGCAGGCTTCAAAATTATCGCCATCAAGAAGGCCTCAATCTCGAAAGCGCAGGCCGAAGGCTTCTACTATGTGCACAAAGAGCGTCCATTCTTTGGTTCGCTTACTGACTTCATGTCTTCCGGCGCCATCTTCCCGCTGGTGCTTGAGAAAGACAACGCCATTGCCGATTTGCGCAAGCTGATGGGTGCCACCAATCCGGGTAACGCCGAAGAGGGCACCATCCGCAAGAAGTTTGCCGGGTCGATTGAAGAAAATGCAATCCACGGGTCTGATGGAGAAGATACCGCCAAGTTCGAAATCGGTTATTTCTTCGCCGGCTACGAGTTGGTCTAAAAGCTTCGACCCTAAACAGCCTCACGTCCTGGCTTCCTTCCAAGGGAAGCCAGGAACGATTCCCCGAAACATCCGCCAGCCGCCTAAATAGAATAGAATTCTCGCCATGCACCGGGACCCATGCCTGGAATGGCATGCGGAACTCGTGCTAGCATCGGCATATTACGGAGACAGACCATTATGGCGATCAGCTTCGCGAAAGACATAAAGCCATTATTTACTCCTACAGATCAGACTCATATGGAATTCATGTTGGATCTTTGGTCCTATGATGACGTAAAAGAAAATGCTGAAGGCATTTTGGATTCCGTCAGCAACGGTCGCATGCCTCCTGATAATCCGTGGGCAGCGGACAAGGTCGATATATTCAAACGGTGGATTCAGGATGGCTGTCAACCCTGACGCTTCACAGCACATCTCACTGAGTAACAGGCGTTGTACCCTGCCTTGATCCAATGGCTGCTTACTTCATCCTTCCAAACTGGAAGAAGTGGTAAGCCCATGGACCAAGCTCCACATACAGGCCCAATGAGGACATCGCACTGCCGTCACGCTCGTAAGTCGTACCCGAGAGCGGGTCCATCAATTGCCACGTTCTATCTCTCAGATCGGTCCATGGGACTAGAACCTGTGCCTGAGCAGGCCAGTCGCTGAAATTGACTGCAACCAAATATCTCTCTTCATCTTTCACCCAATTCCAAGCCACCAGATTCTTAAAGCTTACGTTGTCCTGCCAAGCGATTCGCTCACACAAACTCCACTCCCCTTCACGAAACACGGGGCGATTCGTGATTTCCATGAGCTTCCTTGAGAACTGCTGCAGATCCTCATCGACAGGCTCCTCCGGACGCCGGCTTAGAAATACCGGCAACCTTATCTTGCGTCCCTCAAACTGGCCTTCATGGAACAGCTTTATACCGGGCAGAGTGGCTATGGCCAGTTCGACGGTTCGCAGCTTCGCAGCTGAGAAGGTCGCGGCAGC
Source organism: Acidobacteriota bacterium (assembly GCA_013285705.1). GTDB lineage: Bacteria > Acidobacteriota > Terriglobia > Terriglobales > Acidobacteriaceae > Alloacidobacterium. Next base: position 34,460 of record JABDHA010000027.1, on the reverse strand, counting down.
TCTTGGCTCGTCGTGGTTCTCGATAAAACGAAGCAGCTTGTTCTGATAGGCAAGATCAGCACATAGATGGAGGCGGATGTTCTCTGCATCGCTGTGTTCCAGCCGGTCGTAGAGCCTCTTGTCATAGCAGAAATCGAATCCTTTCTGCTGGAGTTCCCACTCCAGGTCCCAGTATGCCTCGGCGATAAAGAGGAACCCAGGATGCATTTCCGTTATGGTAGATATCACATTCGTCCAGTATTCAGTCGCGGGTCGCGGGCCAGCGCGGCCTCCCCATGTGCGCTCGAAGATGGGATTCAAGAAAAGCATTGCCATGTCACAACGCACCCCATCGCACTGCTGGGCAATGTTTGAAAGGGTTTCAATCGCAGCCTGCCGCAGACCCGGCGCAAATGCGTTCAGTTGCAGAACGTCGGGCCATGCCGGAAAGTAAGGATCGCGTCCGCGGGCAAAAACCATTCCTCCCACATCCATGAAAGAAGAAGGGTCCTTTTCAATGTCATCACGACTGCCTTGGATGAAGTGCTCGGGGCATTCAGAGACCCAGGGATGGTCCGGCGCGAGATGGTTAGGTACCCAATCCAGCACCAGATTCATCTCCCGCTTCGAAAGCTCTGCACGGGCAACAGCGAGCCCTTCTGGACCTCCGAGATGATGGTCAACTACGTAGCGCCGGACGCAGTAGGGCGATCCCACGTTGTCATCTGGGCGAAAGTCAGGAAGTGCTCGCCGAAAATCCTCGATTAAACCCTGGTTCTGATTCGCTATTGCGATTCCCGCGGGACTTCGTTCCCAGACACCCATTAACCACACTGCATCGAAACCATATGCGATGGAATCCCACTCAGATGAGGGAACGGAAGACAAATTAATAAATTTCCCATATTTTCGGCTCAAGTCAGAAAGCCAGGCCCATGTGTTGATTTCGTACAACGCAGGATAGCGGGGCCACGCCGCTCCATTTGCAACTTGCCGTTGGGTCATCTTAACCATCGTCGTTGTATACCGCGAACTAACTTTGGGCCTTAGTGGGTGGTGACAGGCAATGGAATCATCTACGTAATGATCGTTTCAAACCACTTCACAAAGACACGTGCTTTTGTGCTAGTTTACTCGACCAGATGGTGAAATTTTCTTCCGAGCTCCTTTAGCTCAGGCGAGGAATGTTCATGCAAAAGGATCCGTGCGGTCTTCTCGATCATCGAGGCACTCCCACCTCAAGAGGGATCCTGTTCGACTCTTAAAGAGGCTACTTTTCGGCTGGCAACACAAATGTTGGTTTACCCCAACACCAGAGTTTTCACTCCAAGATACGGGGCTAATCGATGCGAATATCCGAATGGATACAGGCAGGTTTCACCACCATCATTGCTGTAGCGGCGTGGATTCGCCCGCTTACAACGCGCCGCCGATCAGCCATAACGCTGCTTGCCGGGTTCACCATCTTTGCAGTCATCTTCGCCCACTTTTCCGTACGCGTTCTAGCGCCGCGTCAGGTTTCGATTTTCCGCGACTGGCTGCCCGTGGTTTTGATGCTTGTACCCTATTGGCAGACTGGGCAGTTCTTCATGCGGCCGAACGAGAGAATCCAGGCGCGACTCGTTGAAATCGACCGCTGGTTACTGAACCTCATACCTCCAGTGCCTGGGACATCTGGCCGCTACACGCGCCTCTCCATGGAGTGGGCCTATATGTTTTGCTATCCGCTGATACCACTCGGGCTCGGCGTGCTCTATGCAGCGGGGCTACGCCAGTATGCGAGCACATATTGGTTCATTGTTCTTGTGCCAACGTATCTTTGCTATGCCGTTACGCCCTTTGTACCTGCATTGCCCCCTCGGAGCATCGCTGGCAAGCAGCAAATTGCTCCTGCGCCAAACAGGGGTCGCGTCATGAATCTCTGGATTCTGAGATATGGAAGCATTCAAGCGATTTCGTTTCCCAGCGCTCATGTTGCTTCTGCAGTGGCCATATCGTTCGTGCTGCTGCGTTTTGTACCAATCGCCGGCGCGATTTTTCTGATTGTGTCTTTCGGGATCGCCATCGGCGCTGTTGTGGGAGGCTACCACTACGCGATCGATGTGTTACTGGGAGCAGTGATGGCATTAGTCATTGTTGCAGCGTGGCTCAATCACTTAATTCCAAACAGCCTCATTGCCACGCCAGCCGTCGCCTTGGCTATTGGGTTTTGAGGCTTGCCGTTTTCTGGCGGAAGAAAGATGGAAGAAAGGACGTTTATTCCCAGAGGAAGCCTGGCAGCCGCGCCTGGCGTCGTAGGCGGAAAGAATCTCGCTAATGCCTCCCGCGGTTTTTCTCGAACAAGGTCGATCATCGCAACCCGGTGTACGCAGGAGATCGTGCAATAAGGAGCACAAGGTTTCCGGGTCCAATACTCGCGATCGAGGTCCTCGTGTGTGTAATTTTCCAATGGGATGGCGGGGTAGCCTCGTTGCTGGGAACAATAGTGCACAAGCCCATCTTCGCAGATGTAAAGATATCGGCTTCCCGCCCGGCAGTGCCAATCGTTTGGTTGCCCCAGCGCCAGATTCTTGTGGAAGAGGTTGTCGTAGGCGAACGCCCAGAAGGCTGGCTTTCGCTCATTCTGTATCTGCTTATAAACAGCTTTTTCTTCGTCCTGCAAAGGCTGGAGCTGTCCACTGTGGTCATGGACGATGCCGACAGTGGTTTCGAATCCAAGCTCCAGCGCCCGGCGTGTAATGGTAAGGGCATCCTCGGGATTTTGGACGCCGGCTCCAAGGACGGAGTTGATATTGACATCGAATTCGGCGTGCTCGGCAAGCCACTGAAGTCTTTTATCAAGGACTTTCAGGCTTTTTGTCGAAACGGCATCCGGCTGCACGTTGTCAACGCTGATTTGCAAGTGCTCAAGACCGGCGCGGTTCAGCCGGTGAATCCGGTCTGGAGTCAGCAAGTACCCGTTGGTGATGAGGGTAGCGATCATGCCGTGAGCGCGGATACCGCGAATCATTTCATCCAGTTCAGGATGCAGCAGCGGTTCACCCCCGCTGAAGGTAATGATCGCTGTGCCGAGAGCTGCAAGAAGATCGATGCGGCGCTGCATCTCCGCAAGTGAAACCGGGCTGGAAACTTTGTCGTATTCATTGCAGTACGCGCAGGAGAGATTGCAGCGGCGAATGGGAATAATATGAGCGAGGATGGGATGTTGGCGCGATTTGATCGCGCGCGCAATCATCCGCGTCTGACGAAAGCGGCGCTCGAAAGACCGCAGATTTCTAACCGCCCGGGCAAGTCTCATTTGGACCACCCACCCACACCTGAAGAACGACCGGGAATTTCAGCTTCAGTCTACGCCGTTGTCGAAGGAGTGACTCAAGTATTGTCGCGTCCGCGCAATACAGGCCTTATCCCCACATCCAAGATACCCGCTTGCTCATCCTGATCCAACCATCCTTGGAACCTGACATTCGGACCCTTCTCGGAAGAACTGAGCATACCTCAATGAACTCATAGTGTTGACGCTCTGCACGTGCGCTTGAAGGATCGTGACCTCCACTCCGACAAACGGATGACAAAAATTTTACTTCCCGCTGACATCTGTTTCGATTGATAAGTCCATGCTTTCTGGCCAAGGAGATACCTATATGGATATGTGGAGCAACATGAGAACCACATTCAATCGGCGTTCGTTTATGAAGAACGGACTAACCACGGCCGGCATCGGGCTCCTTGCCAATAACTCATCTGTTTTCGCGGATGATGATCATGATCATGATGAACACGGCGGCCGTCTCACTCGAGGCGATGCAGCCCTGCTTCGGTTCGCGGCAGCAGCGGAAATCCTGGAGACGGACTTCTGGGTGCAATACAACGAACTGGCCGGCGTTCAAGACAGCGAAGAGCCAGGCGGCAGCGGGAATCCAGCCTTCACCGCTGCTCTCTCGGTGCTGGACTCCGACATGGCCCAGTACGTCCACGATAATACCGACGATGAATTCTCCCACCAGAACTTCCTCAACGCGTACCTGGCCTCTAAGGGAGCAGAAACAATAGATCTTGAGCGGTTTCGCACTCTGCCTGGCAGCACCGCGACAGGCTCCAGCGGACAACTACGAATCACAAACCTGATGCAGCTTACCCTCGATACTAGCTGGTGGACTCGTTACCGCAGCAGCATGAATAACCCAGACCTCGATCCGAACTTCACCTTCCCGCAGGCTATTCCCACTTTGGCGGTGGGACAGCATACGGCAATTCCCCGGACCGATGCTGATACCGTAGATCCAAACTTCCTTCAGGCCATCGCGAATACTGCAGGTTTCCACTTCCCCACAATCGAACAAGGTGGCAACAGTCTCTATCCCGCCATGGCGCAGCGAGCCACCAGCGTTGAGGTCTTGCGAATTCTGATCAGCATTGGCCCCACCGAAACCATGCACTTTCAAACCTGGTCGGACAAGGCGGGCAACGCCCTTCCTCTTACCGCAAAGGATCCGGTGACAGGAGTATCGGTAACTTTTCCAGATCTGAATTCTCCGCCGTTTGGCGGCGAGACATTCCAAACGAACCTGATCATGCCCGAGCCATGCCCGTTCCTGAGCCGCAAACTCCCGCCATGCTCAATCATCCGTCCCACAGAAACAAAGGGGATCGCCGGAAACGTAGTCAGTTTCCTTACGGCAATGGGACTCTTCATCGGTCAGCCGAAGGCGTTCTTCAGGCTATTGCACGAGCTGGCGGCAGATGCGGACGCAGCCAGGCGCGAACGATAATTCTGCTTCGTCAGTCAGAAGACAAATCAGTCATAGAGGAGGAACGGTCAGTCCGCGCCGAAACCCGCCAACAAGGCTGTTGCTGCGAACAGGAAGGTATCGCCCACATAGTTGACACCTTCCACCGCGAGTGGAGAGCGGATCTCCAATAGGAGGATCGGAACGTAGAAGAAGATCGTGAGTAGCAGAAGTACTGTGCCTGCAATGGCCGCGGCGGTGCGGCCATTGCGGCGAATCGTCAGGCCAACGCCCGCGACGAGCAAAGTTATGCCAACGATATAGGCAAGCAGCGTCGGCGCTGGCACCCAGGCAGGCGTCATCTTCCCCAAGGGAACACCTGGCACGAACAGGGGGAAGAGAAAGTGCTGGATTGCATAGAAGACGAAGGTACACGCGACAACGAATCGGCCCAACAGGATGAGCGTAGTGCCTGCCGATCTCCCGCGCGGCCATAGGCTGCCTGCCAGCACCATCGCTCCTCCGGCGAAGGCCGTTTCACGCACGGCAATCGTCCAGAACAGCCGCTCATGTAAGTGCTTCGTCAAGTTGGGCAAGTGGATTGTGGCGACGAAGATCAGGAATAATACTGCGAGCAGGGACGCCGACCAGCGCACATATCGCCACGTGATGAAACTGATGGCCGCAGCCAGCAGAGCCGCGCCCACAAAATAAGTCCAAAACAGGGCTCCCGGTATCCAGCGCGGCACAATGGCTGAGAGATCGCGTGCTGCCAGAAAATGTTCTGCGGCAAAGATCGCCAGCGCGACGGCTTCAAAGACGGGCCCCAGCACCAGAACTCTACCGGCGCCCGAAGCTGCCGCGAACCGCGCCCGGACAAGAAAGAGTCCGGCTACCAGCACGGCGATTCCCGCTCCAATCATCCCCCAGGTCAACAAAGACATAGATATCTCCCTGTGGTCCAGGAGGAAACGGATGCCAGATAAGCGCCTGTCCCATGAGGGATCCATCCCGGTCACACAACGCACGAGTGAAGGAGAAGCTTACAGCGAGCAGGTCTGCGTTGCCTGACTATTTTTGACGATCAGTGCCGGAAAGTCGGCCAGTGTTTGCTAATCGGCGTTTCGCCGGGGGAATCTCGGCGGCGGATTGAATGTCGAGTCCACTTTCTCCACCAGCTTGTTGGCTTGCCGTCGGGAAGGACGCGCATTAGGCGGCTTCTCGTTAATAGGGCGGTTGTTCAGGAATGGCCTGTCCATCGGCGCGCGGATCGGAGGCGCCGAAATTTACGCCTAGAGTGTCGTCGTGCATGACGGCATTGCCGCGTCCCATCACCTGTGAGTAGCGCGGTACGAGGTTAATCTGGTGACCTTGCGAGGCGAGTTGCTCAAGGACCTCGCGTGGGTAGCCGTCCTCAAGATTGACGGCGCAGCCGGAGTTCCCTTTGTTGAAGCGGGCAGCATCCATCGCCGCCTGGATATTCATGTCGAAGTCAACAACGTTGGCAACGAACTGCGCGTGAGCCTGGGCCTGGTTGAAGCCGGACATAATACCGAAGCCGATGGTCTGGCCATCTTTCTGCATCATGGCGGGGATAATCGTGTGCAGCGGACGCTTGTGACCTGCAAGCGAGTTTGGTTGGCCAGGCTCCATGTAGAAGCCGCTGCCGCGATTTTGCAGAACGAAGCCGGTGTGCTCAGCGACAAGGCCAGAGCCGAAGTTGCCCGCGTTCGATTGAATGAACGAGACGACCATGCCGTCGCGATCGACGGTGGCGAGATACGTGGTGTCGGATTGCAACTTGTCGAGTTGTTCCTTGCGATCGGAGGGAAGTACCTTACAGTTGGCCTTCTCGGTAATACCTTTGGCACGTTCTTTCGCGAGTTCCTTAGAGATGAGCTTTTGAGTGGGAATGTCGTCGGTGCGAGGATCGCCCACATAGTGAAGCATGTCGGAATAGGCCAGTGCCTTGGCCTCCATTTCGATGTGCAGTGTTTTAGCTGAGTCATGTCCCCACTCGCGAAGCGGATAGAGCTCCATGACGTTGAGCATGGAAAGAGCGGCGATGCCTTGGGTATTCGGAGGAGTCTCGTAGATGCGCCAGCCGTGGTACGTAGTGGAAACGGGTTCTACCCATTCGGGCTTGTAATCGGCGAAGTCGGCTTTGGTGAGAAAGCCGTTGTTCTGGTCGGAGAGGCGGACAATGGCATCAGCGATAGGGCCACGGTAGAAAGCGTCGGCGCCGTCCTTCGCGATCAGGCGAAGGCTGTTGGCAATGTCGGGGTTGCGGAAGATCTGCCCGACGCGCGGATAGGTTCCATCAGGAAGAAAGGCAGAAGCGAAGGCCGCCCGGTCCTTGAATTGCACGCCGTATTCGGCCCAGTTGTCTGAGTCAGTCTCAGTGACAGGAAAGCCATTCTCAGCCAGAGCAATAGCAGGGGCAAGGTCGACAGCGAGTGGCAGTTTGCCGAACTTTGCGTGCAGGGCCTCCCAGCCGGCAACGGCTCCGGGAACGGTAACAGCATAGATGCTACTGTCGTCCATCTTTGTAAGGCCTTTGGCCTTCATGGTGTCGATGGTCTCGGCCTTGGCGGACCAGCCACTTGCGTTGAGGGCGTACATCTTCTTCTCTTTCGGGTCCCATACGATGGCGAAAAGGTCTCCCCCGATGCCGTTCATCATCGGCTCAATAACGCCGACGGCCGCATTTGCCGCGATCGCCGCATCGACGGCATTGCCTCCTTTGGAGAGGATCGTAGCACTGGCCTGCGACGCGAGAGTCTGAAGGGTAGCCGCAATGCCGTAGCGGTTAATGGTCATGGAAAAAGCATTGTCACGGGAGGGCTCGGCAGGATGCTGGCGGGAATCACGGATGTATCCGCCACTGGCGTTGGGAGTCGGAACGCCCTGGGTGGGCGTGGAGTTGAATTGCGCCTGTGCGGCATGCACAAGGAGCAGAAAAGAGAGGATGCCAGAACACAAGTTGCGAAGGGACATGATGGCCAGACCTTGCGTATAACGATGCAGCTAGTATATCCAGCACTTTCTTTCGCCCGATCGAGATGCCAGGTTTGTGTTCTCGAGTAGCAATTACTTTGGCGTTAAAGAGCGACTCGACCGTTCAGCAGGGCTTTTCCGGCATCAGAGATGACACGAGCATGTTTATTAAAGATGACCATCCAGTAGATGCAATGAAAAAACGGCTCCGCAACAGAGAGCTTGTTACGGAGCCAGGTGTGGCAGGTTACGAGGTTAAAGAGGTCACGCCGGGCTACTTCCGTTCTGCGAGGAAAGCTTCAAGAGCCTTTGCAACACCTTCGCCGTAAGCCGGGTCCGCGTTGGTGCAGTTCGCTACATGGCGATCCCGGACAACTTTGGAGGCCGGTCCGAGAGCGCGAGCCGTGTTCTCAAACAGGCGCTGCTTTTCCTCCGGGCTGAACATGCGGAAGAGGTTGCCCGGCTGCGAGTAGTAGTCGTCATCGTCCTCGCGGAAATCAAACTTCTGCGCATCTCCGTTGATTGCCAATGGCGGCTCCGAGTAGTCCGGCTGCCCCCGCCACTCGCCATGACGGTTTGGTTCGTAGCTGGTCGCGCCGCCATAGTTTCCGTCGACGCGCATCGCACCGTCACGATGATAAGCGTGGAACGGGCACTTGGGCGCGTTCACCGGAACCTGAAAGTAATTGACGCCGAGGCGGTAGCGCTGCGCGTCGCCGTACGAGAACAGACGTCCTTGCAGCATCCGATCCGGCGAGTAGCTGACTCCGGGGATGATGTTTGTCGGAGCAAAGGCAGCCTGCTCGACATCCGCGAAGAAGTTCTCCGGGTTCCTGTTCAGCTCCATGACGCCGACTTCTATCAGAGGATAGTCCGCGTGAGGCCAGACCTTGGTGAGATCGAACGGGTGGATATGATAGGTGTTCGCATCCTCCTCATTCATGATCTGCACATACAGCTTCCAGCGCGGGAACTCGCCTCTCTCGATGGCCTCGTAGAGGTCGCGCTGGTGGGTCTCGCGATCCTTACCCACACGGGCTTCCGCTTCCTGATCCGTGAGGTTCTGGATGCCCTGTTGGGTCTTGAAGGTGAACTTCACCCAGAAACGCTTGTTCTCCGAATTGATGAAGCTGTACGTGTGGCTGCCAAAGCCGTGCATATGGCGGAAGGAGCGCGGGATTCCACGATCGCTCATGACAACCGTGACCTGGTGCAGCGACTCGGGAAGGTTCGTCCAGAAGTCCCAGTTGCTATCTGCGCTGCGCATGCCGGTTCGCGGATCGCGCTTGATGGCGTGGTTGAGGTCAGGGAACTTGAGAGGATCACGAATGAAGAAGACGGGGGTGTTGTTTCCAACCAGGTCCCAGTTACCTTCCTCGGTATAGAACTTAAGCGCGAAGCCACGGATGTCACGCTCGGCGTCGGCTGCACCGCGCTCACCGGCAACAGTCGAGAAGCGGGCAAACATCGGGGTCGCCTTGCCGACCTCGGAGAAGATCTTGGCCTTTGTGTACTTTGTGATATCGTGCGTCACGGTGAAGGTTCCGAAAGCGCCTGCGCCCTTGGCATGCATACGCCGCTCCGGAATCACCTCGCGGTCAAAGTGTGCCATCTTCTCGATGAACCACACGTTCTCGAGTAAGGCCGGACCGCGTTTGCCAGCGGTTTTAATATTCTGGTTGTCATCCACCGGAGCGCCGAACGCTGTTGTCAGTTTTTTCATGATTCTCCTCTCTTTTGTGGTTGGTTATTGATTGCTTGAAAGCTCCCTCACCTCGGGCCGTAGCGGAAGCCCTCAAAACGGTTGCGAAAGAGAACGATTCGTTATGCGAGCGGCGTTCTTTGCCTATCACTGCCGGGTGATATTGCCCATAACCGCACCTTAAAGCTCTGCGTCTGGAATCGCCACGACACATATCAGTCGTTTTCGGACACGTTCATAACGCCGTCCTGTGAGAAGCCCTCATGTCGCAAAATGCGGGATTCTGGTCATGGCGTCCGAGGTGCAGGTCAATTAACGTAAAAAGAGGAGAGACCAGATCATCTTTATGCAGTGAGCTCAAAGTGAATCAAGTACTACTAAGTTCGATCTCATTTCCTCTGTCCTATTACTTCATGGGCCTGCGACTCATCGCCCTTGTGACGATGATTGCTGCCTTGCTCTACATTGTCGGAACACCCACCGGGCGGTTTCGGCATAAATAAAGTTCGTTATCATTTGAGATGGCGCTATCGATTGGAGGAAATACCGTGCCTGAGTTGCCAAGTGTTCCAATTACGCTTGAAGGTTCCAGCGTTCTTCATCAAATGTTTCGGTTTGATTGGGAGTCATGGAAGAAACTCCCTGTGGAGGATCAACGCAAAATAGAAACCGAGGCTGTCGAACTTTTTCGAGCGTGGGAGAAGGGATCTGGCGAACCGGTAAGAAATCAGTCCGCGATCTATTCTCTACTGGGACACAAAGGAGATCTTCTTTTCATTCATTTCAGAGACTCGTTCGCCGAGCTTAACCGACTCGAACTCGAACTCGCTCAAACCCGTCTGAATGGCTTTCTGCAACCGCAGCACTCGTACCTGTCCATCGTCGAACTTGGTCTCTATGAGTCCTCGGCAAAGACCTACGCCGCTCTCGCGGAGAAGGGGTTAGCGCAAGGCTCCGTCGAATGGAATGCAGGTGTGCAGGAGGTTGTAGCACGCCAATCAAGCGCAATGGCGCAGCGGCTCTTCCCCTCGATTCCGCCTGCGAAATATCTATCCTTCTATCCGATGGACCGGAGGCGCGGCGAAGCACAGAACTGGTATACCGAGGCGATGGCCGATCGTCAGCGTATGATGCACGAGCACGGAATGATCGGTCGCCGCTACGCCGATTCGGTGCGGCAGGTCATTACCGGATCGATTGGTTTCGACGATTGGGAATGGGGCGTCGACCTGTTTGCTGAGGACCCTATTGTCTTCAAGAAACTCATCTACGAGATGCGATTTGACGAAGTGAGTGCCATCTACGCTCTCTTCGGGCAGTTCTTCATCGGAGTCAGGCTGCAGGCTGGCGATCTTCGATCATGGCTCAACGGTAAACTTGCCTAGAGACTTGGCTGTGTTGGATTTAACGGTCAAGACTTAAACTCTTGCCTTCCCGCCGCATGAATCGCTATTAGCTTCCTGTTTCAGGAAGCTAATAGCCAACCTCGTTTGAGATTGTTTACCTGGCATATCCCTCTTCCGCCATTCGCTTACCCATCTCGACATACATTGCGTCACCGCGCGGTTGCCAAGTATCCAAACCATCCACGTAACGGTTGTACATGCAAAAGGCCGCAGCAATCAGAACGGTATCGTGGATATCGAGGTCGGTTGCGCCTTGCTCTCGCGCCTCCTCCACCAATTGTTTTGTAACTCTCTTTCCGTCAATCTGAACCTGTTCGGCGATGGCCATCAGGGCTTTTAGCTTGGGCGTGATCTCTGCGTTTCTGTAGTCTACGCAGACAGCCTCGATGAGGCTTCCATTTCCATCGTTGAGGTGACTCGCAGCTGCGCCGTGGCTTGTCTGGCAGAAGTAGCAGGTATTTCGCGAAGAAACAAAGGCGGCAATCAGCTCCCGGTCGCGTGAGCTAAATCCCTCATTGCCGGATGTGTGCAGTAAGATGTGGGCGAGCTCACGCATCGGCTTGGCGGTTTCGGGGCGGAAGGCGAAGCCAGCTGTGATACCTGGCATCTCTTCGGGCAGTGCGATATGGGGCATGTTTATTCCTCCAGCGTGATTCCGGCTACCGTCAATCCTTCAGGATTTCCGACAACCGCGTTAGGGTCGTGACGCAGGAACAGACTGAGAATCGCCGCAGCAAGGGCAACGCCGGCCAGGCCCACAATAAAGATCGGCAGATATGCGCCCGCGCGGTCGTAGAGATGTCCCACTACCATCGGTCCAGTTGCACCGCCCACGGCATATGCGGTCCAGGTAAGACCATATAGCACAGAAAAATGCTTCCGTCCGAAATAACGCGCGAGCAGGTAAGGAGCGACGTCGGCTTCGCTACCGAGACCGATTCCGAGCAAAGCCGCTCCAATCAGAGACGCCGGCGACATTTGCGCGAAAGCAAGAATCAGTGTGCCCACAGCGGAGAGCAGAAGGATGAATGTCTGAATACGCTGAGGGGGAAAGCGATCGATGAGGAAACCGGTGCAAAGCCTGCCGATGATTCCCGCGCCGCCGCGAACCGAGAGCGCCAATGCCGCGGCAGCGGCGGTAATACGACGCTCGGTCAGCATTGCCGCCATGTTGGTGACCAGGCCATTCTCACTGAACGCCGAGAGCATGATGATGGTGGCGAGTATCCAGAACGGCGCACTTTTCAAGGCTGCGGCTACGGTCACGCCTGATGCCAGGCTTTCGTCGGCACGATCTATAGGAACTGGCCGGTTTCGCACCAGAAGCGCTGTGAGCGGCAATCCGAGCAGGGCGATGCCACCTAGCGTGAGATAAGCATCGCGCCAGCCGTGGTGATCGATCACCCATTGCGTGATAGGAGGAATGAGGATGGAGCCGGTACCGCTTCCGGTAAGAATCAATGCCAGCGCAAATCCCCTGTGCTTGCGAAACCACGTAAGAATGGTTCGCGTGTAGGCGAATTGTGCCGTTCCGTTTGCGACGAGTCCTAGGACGAAGAAGGTGAGATAGAGCCGGTGAATGTTTGAACTGAGCGTGCTGAGCGAAGCCAACGCCACGGCGAATATGACGATTGAAGGCAGGATGATGCGGCGAGGCGCAAAGCGATCAAGCAAAACTCCGATTCCCGGAGAGACGAGGGCGACAGTAATAGCGGCCAAAGCGAACGTTCCAGACATGGCCTCCCGCTGCCAGCCGAAGGCCGCATGCAATGGGGTCAAAAACAAACTGAAGGTGTAGGGCACGATGGGCGCGAAGCTGGTCATGACGCCCACAAAAGCGGCAGCAGCTACGGGCCAGCCGGCATAGTGAATGGAGCTTTCGTCTTCGGGCGGTAAAGGAATGGCGCGGGTGCTCACCGGTCTCCTCTTTCTGCGACGCTCTCAGTTTCGGGGCTGTAGGTTCTAAGCAGATCCTGAGAGGGCAGACCGAACGCATTCACGACGCGATTGAAACAGGCAAAAAGTGCCGTGACATGGATCGCTTCTGCAATCTGTAGATCAGTCCAGCCAGATGCTCGAAGCGATGCAACGTCATCCGACGTGATAGACGCCGAGTCATCCGTAATCTTTTGCACAAAACAAATCAGCGCGCTCTGTGCGGGATCAAACGACTGGGAGTTTGTATCGCATGCCATCGCCGCTTCGAGCAAACCCGGCGATCCGTCGTGAACACGGAGGAAGAAGCCGTGGCTGTCCGCGCAGTAGGCGCAACGATTCCGGGAAGAGACCGCTGTCGCAATCAACTCCTTTTGCAGGCGACCCAGAGCTCCGTCTGTAAAGAGCATCGATTGAGCGAGCCCCATCATATGTTCCAGCAACAGAGGGTGTGTTGCGAAACATTGCAGGATTCCTGGTATCTGTGGCCGTCCGAACGTCTTGCGAAATTGGGCATAAAGCTCTGCGACCTCAGGCGACGCGTCGGCTTCATCGACGACAGACAGGTTTGCAGCCTGCACAGGCGCGGACGACTCTCGCTCAGCGAGTTGCTGGTACTCGGGTGTCACCATCACTTAAAACTCCAGCCTTGCAGCGAATTGAAAGGCGCGTGGACCGCCGGATCCAAAGAAACCGCCCGCGATCGTGTCCGCCTGGAAGAAATTAGTTTGCACGGGTGCGCTCGCCGCGAAAGGGCTGATCGAGATATTTCGCCCTGCAAAGTTTGCATTGCTCGTGCCACGCACATTGACTTCGTTCAATAGATTGAAGCCTTCTCCGATAAGGCTTAGTGTCCATTTTTCCTGGAAGCGGAAATCCTTTCGCAACCGTAGATCAAGCGAGCTGAAAGGGCTGAAGTAGTTGACGCCACTCGGAACATGCGCGATGGGGCCACCGGCATTGCATGGATAGACTCCGGGGCACGATGGCAATGCATTCCAGCGATCAATCGCTGCGTTCAGTTGGCCACTGTTCTTGATTTGGCGGCCTAAGGCGTTGCGCTGCAAAATGGGGAGACGCGAGCCTGATGCACCGGAGATATTCGCAGTTCCCGGGAGAAAAGTATCTGTCGGGACACCGGAGCCGAAGGTGTAGAGCGGCGCGAAGCTGAAGTCGTAAGGAAGCTTTGCCTCTCCATAGAAAGTAATGCGATGACGCTCATCGGTGAGAGCGTAGCCCTTTTCCTTGCGCAGGCCGGCGGTGCCTTCCACCAGGTTCACTTGTTCATCTTTGTTGCCATTCTCGAGTTGGTCGTCGTCGGAGTAGTCGAACGTCTTTGACAGCGTATAACTGATGTTGAAGTTGTAGGTCACGGGTCCGATACGAGCCGCTCGCCGGCTCACGCTCGCAAGCAGCCCGTCGTACCAGCTCTTTGCGGAAGAGTCGATGATGGTTACGCTATCCGTAATTCCAGAGAGCGGATCGGTGATGAGGCAAAGCTGGTTTCCGCCTGGACACTGGATGTACGGAGAAGTCGATGTGGTGCTGCGGAGAAGGCTGCCGATCAGCTGACGCTGGCCAAAGACATGCAATCCGTCGGCGCTTATCAGCCAGTTGCTGGCTATCTGTTGCTGCGTCCCGATAGAAACCTGCTGGAACAATGGATGATGCGACCTGGGGCCAAGCGCAACGATTCCGACCCCGCCGGTTTGATGTGGTCCGCTGAAGGCTGTGGTGATGGTAGGAGTGCCAGGCGCGAAAAGCGCACCGGGAGCAAAGCAATTGTCGAGTGCCGGTGGCGCACCCGTGCCGGGAATCACGCAGTTTGAGCCGCCGTATTGTGTCACCGTTAATGCGCGGTCATTCTGGACCAACTCCTTCGAGCCTGCTTCAAGAATGACGCGGTCGTAGTAGATTCCATAGCCGCCACGCAGGACGGTCTTGCCGCGTCCGAAGGGATCGTAAACAAAGCCGACACGCGGACCAAAGTCTTTCGTGTCTGGATCTTTGTGCAGAGGAAGCACATTTGCCATCCAGGTGCACGGCTGGGTTGGAACACTTGTGAGCGAGGGGCATGGCTGATGGGCAGCCCCCTGGCCCGTCGCGTCCGAGTCATACTCCCAGCGTAGGCCGAGGTTGAGTGTCAGCTGAGGGGATACGCGCCAGTCATCCTGCACATATAAGCCGGTGTAGTTATTTGTGATCTTCGGAATAGGCACTGGAATGATCGGCGCTGTGCTGTGGATGCCTACGGCGACCGGTATGTCCAGGTCGTTCACGACGCCGTCGCCATTCAGGTCCTGGAAGCCGAAGTCCGATACCAGGATTACTGAGCCGCTGCCGAAGACATTGATTAGCCCGCTTACGCGGTAGTGCTGAAACTCTGCGCCCGCATGCAGCGTGTGTCTGCCAAGAGTGGTGGTGAAACCGTCACGGAACTGATACCGATCCATGTGCGTTGCTTGGGGAAGATTGAAATTTGCACCGTCAGCGAGATCCGGAAATAGCAGCTCATTCGTCAGATTCAGCGAAGGATTGGTAGTGGAGGCATTGTCAGGGAATGGAGGGATGTCGTTGTAGAAGTTGTCGTAGTGGACCGACAGGGAATTCGTCATCTTCGAGCCGATAACCCTGGTCCAGGTTGCTACCGCCGAATTGAAGCGGTTCAGCGCATTCTGTCTTTCCGCCGCAGTAGAGAAGGGGGTGGATTGGGCCGCGGTTGCCTGCGCTGTGTCAGTCGAGCGGTTGAAGCTATACCGAAGGCTGAACATGTTGCTTTCGTTCAGATGATAGTCGACGCGATTGGAGAGAAGCAGGTCGCGCAGCGGAGCGGACGCGGCTGTATTGATGATGTGGCCGTAGAAAGGAGAATCTTCGTAAGGCGCGTCACTGAAAACGCGCGTACCAGTCTGGATGGCTGCATTCTGGTTGCGGTATTCAACCGAACTGAAGTAGAAGAGTTTGTCCTTGTAGAATGGGCCGCCGATCGATCCTCCAAATTGCTCGCGGTCAAAGGGTGGCACAGGCTGCGAACGATCAAAGGTGGCGGGCAGGCCCTGCAGGTGCCGGTTGCGCTCGAAGATAAATGCAGAGCCGTGTGTCTGGTTCTCACCTGAGCGCGTGATGATATTGATGATGCTGTTGCCGGAGCGTCCCACTTCTGCCGTAAAGCGAGCCGTTGCGATCTGAAACTCAGCGATGGAGTCTTCAGGAAAATTCGATAGCGTTCCTCCAACGACCTCGTCATTGTTATCGGCTCCATCCACTAAAATATTGCCGCCGCGGCCGAATCCACCAGCGGAGCTAACCTCAACGGTATTGGTTTTTGTTGGATCAAAGTTAGGGGCCGGCCTGTTTCCGGGCAGGAGGAAGGCCAGCTCAAGAAAATTTCTTCCATTGAGCGGTATGCTTTGGATCGTTTTCGATGTGATCTGGCCTTGCAGCATAGACTGCGTCAAGTCCACTTCCTGGCTGCTGTTGCTGCTCACATCTACCCTGCTGGTCTGCCCGGCGACATTCATTGTCGTATCCAGAGTGATCGCCTTGCCTGCTTCGACCTGCACGTGGCTGTACTGAACGTCGGAGAATCCCGTTGCCGCCAGCACGACCGTGTAGCTGGCTGGAGCCAGGTTCGACAATGTGAATGAGCCATCTGCATTTGTGTTGGTCTCACGCAACGTTCCTTGCAACTCATCGGTGGCCGTTACATGGGCGCCCTGCACGAGCTTTCCACTTGGGTCGGTTGCGATCCCGCTGATAGAACCGCTGGGTAGTTGAGCGTGTAATAGCGAAACAAACGCGAAGAGGTAAGACACCAGTCCAATCCGGACATAAAAGCGCATCAGGTCAAGACTCCGACATCGTAAGAACACGGCCCTACGCAGCCGCGTGCAGGCGTCGCCTGCTGCGAACAAACATTCGGGGGAACTTCAGGCGAATCCTACAAACCCGTGGGGAATCTGTCTTCAGCCTTAAGGTTGAGAAAGGATTCCACCTGCAGGCACGGTGTTGGATCGCGTATGCTTTCGGAGTCCGGGAGAACTTACGATGCCTCACATCAACTTGCCCGAAGGATTGCAGGGTATACGCAGCGCGATGGCTTTTCGCCCTGAGACGGCAAAGCCGCTCAACGAACTTGCAGAAGTTTTACTTCATGCACCCAATTCGTTGCCACAGGGAGACCGTGAGCTGATCGCAACCTATGTCTCTTGCCTGAATGACTGCTATTTCTGCCAGACCGTTCACGGCTCGATTGCCGCAGCTTGTCTGAACGATGATCATGATCTGGTGAAACGGGTGAAAGCCGATTTTCAGTCCGCCGATATCTCAGAGAAGTTGAAGACCTTGCTGGTGATCGCAGCCAAGGTACAGAAGGGTGGAAAATGCGTTACCACCACGGATGTAGAAGCGGCACGTGTGCGGGGCGCGAGCGATACCGAGATCCACGATACGATTCTGATTGCAGCCGCCTTCTGCATGTACAACCGCTACGTGGACGGCCTCGATACCTGGCAGCCTCGTGATGAGCAGCTATACCGCGAACGCGGCAAGAAAACTGCTCGGGAAGGCTATGTGGTTATGAGCCGAGAATACCTACCCCAGACTTAGAGAAGGCATGATCAAAAAGTGGGCCGCCCGATCGGCGGCCCACCAGGATAATTCACAGTGAGTCTACTTGACTGCCTTCACCACTTTGTTGATGAACGTCATACCATTCGGGGTGCCCAGTCCTGTGACGTTATCCCACCCGGGGCCAGTGGCCAGAGACGAATCTGTCCCGAAGGTGAACACGTCCCATCGAGTGGATGAGGAGCTCTGGAACAAAGCGCTCACAAATCGCGTTGTGGGTGCCTGAGGTCCGGCCAGAGCCGCCGCACTTTGAAACGATGGCGGATTCGGCGGGTTGAAAATCGTGCCCGTCACGTTGAGCAGCGTATCAACTGCCTTTACGTTAACGTCCGTGATCGCATTGCCAGATAGTTCGTAGAGAATGGGTGCAGCCTGCCCCAGCGGCCCTAAACCTTCTGCAGCAGCCGCCTGATTCGCGATTGCCCAGAAAGCGGAGAACATCGGGCAAGACAGACTCGTGCCACCAAAGACTTCCACAAGTTGTTCGTCGCCCGGAACGCTGGTGGGTGTGACAACAATTTCGTTTCCGGTTTCAGGGTCTGCATTCATGGAAATATCCGGCACCTGACGGAACTTAACGCCACCGGTCGTATTTCCTTTCTGGAATTTAGGCTTGGCGTAAACGACGCTGGTCCCACCTCCGGCTCCACTCTGAAAGCCGAAAAGAAGAGGCGGAATCGTGGGCGGGTTTGGAGTGGCTTCGGCGATGCGGGCAAAGTTCATGCCCCAGCCGGTCTGCAATTCGATATTGCTCTTGGAGTCGAGGAATGTGCTGGTGCCTCCAATCGCGGTTGCGAATGGGGAATCAGCATTCGCCTGCACAGAGACCGAAGGAATACCAAAGTCGGCAGTGTTCGTGGCAAGCTGATCGCCTGAGTCTCCGGTGGAGACATTTTGGGAAATTCCCAGGGCCGCAGCAATTTCAGAAATGCCGTTCTCAACGACAAGCTCCGATGGGTCCAGCTCTACGAGCGCTATCTCTGAAATCCCAAAGCTGTTAGAGAGCACGGTGCCAAATCCATTTTCGACTGCAAACAGATTTGCAATATCGAGATTCGTAAATGAGTTGTCCGCCCCGAGGATCAGGACTATGTTAGCGCCGGGAGCAATCGAATGTGCCCACTGAACATCGAGCGTCGTCTCAAATTGCCAGTTGCCGGCAATGCACCCGTTCGTGCTGGTGCAGGTAGCGGAGCCGTTCGGGGTGAAAATTGTGAAATTCGATGATGTAAGCGGGGGCAATCCATTCAGAGAGGAGAACAGATTCGTGTCCGCCACGATGGTATTCGAGCCAAAAGCGTCAATGATCATGATGGTCTGGCCTGCTCCATCCAAACCGGCTTTATAGACATTATTCAAGCCGTAGGCTTTTTGCATTTCGGCTGCATCGTAACCGCATGACGGCAGATTGGGCGCGGGGCTGTTGATGTTCGCGCCATACCTGTTGCCGGCATAGATCGCTTTCGGAGTGCTTCCTCCAGTGGTGAAGGTAACCACCTCAGGCGGACGCAGGCACTCGCCGCTGAAGAACAATCCATCGGCTCCCACGGCTGTAGGGGACACTCCAGCAAAAGGCACGCCGGTTTCAGGATTCTGGGATGGTTTCACATTCGCGTGATAATTGAGGTCGCTCAATCCTTGCACTGTAGAGACAAGTGCGGCAGCAGGCCCCGCTATTGCAGGTGGAGTTGCATTTACATGGTGGGCTACGCCGTTAATCATCATGCGATTGATCTTTGTCTGAAATGCCGTTTGTGCATCTCCAACGCTTCCTTGCGCCACAACAAAGTGGTTATTCCTGTCAATCGATGTGACTTTCATATTATGGGTCGTAAGGAAATCGCGAACCGTAGCAGCGTCTTTCGCAGTTGGTGCAAATTGGGTTTTAAACTCCTTCATTGTGAGAAATTTGTGATAGTTCGGTGAGGTCTTGTCATACATTCCCTGAACCATCGCATCCAGGGCGGCTTTGTTGTGCAGGTTTAACCAAACAGTGACTGAGATTTGCTTGGATTGATCTTCAGGACCGAGATTGGTCGACTGGCTGGAGGAGGCTGCGAGTCCGGAACTTACCATGAGGGCACAAGTTCCAAGCGACATACACATTTGCTGCAGACGTCTACGAAGGAACATATTTGTTACTCCTTTGGCATTTCTTTTTCTGTCAAGTCGGGGATGCTACACAGAATGGGCCCACTACGTTGCGTAAGCAACGAAACATTGTCATGCAAATATCTCTAATGTGGAACTAGAGTCAACAAGTTGTTTTCATGACACGAAGGAGTGCATCATTTCGAGCCGAGCGTTCTAAAGGAATGCTGTGGTCAAGGGTGATTTTTACGGGGAAACAATCGCGGTTGTTGACGAACAGGATTGGGCCTGAATATCGGCGCTTGATGTCCCGAGTCCAGAGCATTCGATGAGACAGTACCAATTGCTTCACTTTAGCATTCACGGCAGTTGTTCCGATGTCTGCCAACCGCTGATCGTAAACGGATTGCCAGGAATACCCTGGAAGCGTTGGGCTGGCTTAGTTCGCCTTGCAGTTCTGTGCTGTGCGGATCTCCTCGATCCTCTTCATGAAGGTGTCTGTCCACTCATCGAGAGCGGCCTCGCTGGTATCGGGAACTCCTTTGGCGCGGAGACGCTTCACCTGCTCCTGATCCATAATGTCGAATCGCGCAACTCGAAAGATGCTCTTCACGGTATCGCGGTCGAGCCTCGTAAGCCGCTGGATCATGACATCCTGTGACTCCTTGAGAATCTGCTTGTCTCCAAGCAGCGCGTCCCGAAGCTGGCAACTGGCGGCATTCGTAAAGACAGTCTGTTGCGAATAGGCGCTGAAAATGCCGCGCGGATTCGTTCCGAACAGATCAAGAACACTGCGTTTCTTGCCGAACGTAGAGCCCAGGTCATGCACATAGAAGACAGGCTTAAGGCAGGTCTTTCCATTCGCGGATTTGTCATTGGCCCACTCCGCGCAATCCAGGCGATTCTGCTGCGGGAGCGCATTGAAGTAATGGAGCAGTCCCAGGGCCAGCCGATAGGCGTCAAATCCTACCTTTTGCTCATGCGTCCATTCGCCATCGGAGTAAAACCGCGCAGCGTCATTCCACGACCAGGTCTCATCGTCATCGGGGTTGATCTCATCCCACGGCAGTTCCCGTTCAGCGCTTACAATTTTGAAGACCGTGGGCGCATCTTGGAGAGAGGCTTTGTTCTCGGTCAGCTTCTTGCCAAAGGGATCGTCGGAACACCCGATGCAACTGGCTGCCCCAGCAGGGTAGATATGATCGGCGGGGAAACCGAGCACCCACATCAGGCGTGTGGTTGCCACACCCGTGAAGACCTCGTTGAAACGCGGATTGTGCGCAGGGAATGGCGGCTTCAGATATTTGATCTTGAAATGGTCCGCTTTGATTTGGTGTTGATCTGCAGTGTCATCCGCAGGAAAGAGGGCAGCTGATTTTTCCCCGCTATTATCCTTGCTGATGACGACTTTCACAGCACTTTCCTGAATAGGATCACCTTTGGTGCTGTAGAAACCGCCCTGCGGAGTCATCTGCCAGCACTGAAATTTCATGCTGTCGCCGGGCACTTTGGCGAAGGCATAGTGAGGGCGGAAGTAGCAGGAGATGGTCTCGTCGGCAGTGAACCAGGAGAAATGGTTCGATCCGGGGTCCGCGGGATCGAAGTCCGGACCGTTCTGTATCTGCGCGGCAGTCAGCGTGGGCTGGTCGAGCATGATGACGCCGGCCTTCAGACAGGGCAGCTTCTGAGCCTTCGTCATGTTTTCAGGAACGCTGCAGCCGCTGCTCTGCGCGAGGCAGTTGGACAACGCGAATGCGAGCGGAAGAACTATGAACACAAATTTGCGCATGGCGGGACCTCCCTCCTTGATGCGATTCATGACTCCGAGATGCAGCTTAAAAGGGCTTTGAGGAACAGAAGTTCGGCACCTCGGCGAGGCCCATGGGGTTGTCGATCAGGGCTAGGTCGGCAGGTTTGTCCTTCCATTCGCAGCGGGCGTTTGCGATATCTTCCCGCTTCTTTTTGAAAGCTTCGACCCACTGATGCACGACCGATGCTTCGTCGATTCCGGGCTTGAAGCTGCCGTCCTGATTGTGATATTTCGGCATCGCCGCGACGCGTGCTGCCCGAAAGAGCGCCTCGATCTGCTGATCGGAGAGCTGGCACATGAGGCCTGCATCGAAGCGGCGTCCGTCTTCGCTGATCTTTGGATCGCTCAGGCCATCCTTCGCGGTGAGGCTCTTGCGCAGATTTGCCTGGCAGGCGTGCGGCGCCGCATCCGTGCCAGCGCTTCTCCAGAGCTTCTTGCCGGACCAGTTGTCGATGTTCATCTTCGCGGAGGTGTTGCTGGTGAACCAGCCTCCGCTTCCGAATGTGGCACCAACATCCTGGACTAGCATGATGGACCGGTCACAGGTAGTCGTGGGCGGCTGCGTCTTTCCATCGACATCCACCTTGTTGCAGCTCAGACGCTGCTGGGGAGGCTTGTTGTCGCTATGCTGGATGAAGGCCGCCAAAAGCTTCAGTCCGTCGCGTTCGTAGACCGGCTGGCCGTTGGCCGTATCCAGCTCCTTCCAACTCCAGCCCTGCTCGTCTTTGCCGACTTCGGTCATTTTTTTCCCGGGCAGCTTACGAACAATGTTCGCGACGGCGTAGGTGCGTGTCGTGGCTGTACCTGATCCAGAAATAGGATTTTCCGGGCAGCCGTGACATTCCACCTGGACGGGATACCATGCATCTGCGTAATACCCCATAGCCCACATGAGGCGCGTAGCCACGATCTCTGCAAACACCTCATTGTCAGTCGCGCCGAATTTGACCTTGACCGGGTCATCTTCCTGGATATCGGACGTCAGAGTTTGCTTCTGGCCGTCGGCGGATTCGACACCAGTGATCTGACAGCCGAACTTGGGCGTCTTGCCACCCATCTTGTTGCCCGGAGTTTTGAAGTCGCAGATGAGCTTGTCGCCGTCGTGGATCTGAAACAGATGTTTTTGCTGGGGAGGACCCGCAGTGATGTCGGCTTCGCTTACCTTGCCAGGGAGGAAGAGCGCTGCGGAATGCATGGCATTGAGCCGATCCTTCGCCGTGTAGAAGCCTTTTTCGGGTTTTTGATTGGCAGCTTCGATCTCCGGCGTCTGCGCTACGAGAGCGCTTCCCAAGGAGGCAAGCAGCAACGCGGGTAGCAATATTGCTTGCCGGTGAATGACTCTCGAATGGAATCCAGCGAACCTGCGGCGAGCCGCTGTGGCGCGGAAGGCTGGACTTGCGAAAATACGTCTGTAAACCGTCTGTACGGTGGCAGTGAGACTGGGGATCATGGTATTCCTCCTTTACCTGCGCGAAGGTGCGGCATAGATTTGCTCTACGGTTGATCGCCGGACGCTACTCTCCGCGCGCTCGTCCTGTCAAGGAATTTGTAACAGCGTCTGAGCTGATAACAACTCCTCTTGTCCGGGGGGAAGGACGATGTGAATGGATGGTGAGTATTCCTTGTGAAACGTTTCGCAGTAATATCACCACCATCGGAGCAGTCGACTTGGCCTCCAGTCAGAAGCCGGTAGCGGACGGAGTCAGAGCCGCTGTTCAGAGGTGCGGGTCAGAGATTCAGTTTCAGAGGAGGTCGCAATGCTGTTCATTACCTTTCACGGTGGTAAGCCCGGCAAACACCCGCTCAGGAACAATGTCCATGCCTTCGACAAGGATGGAAAATTGCTTTCCCACGCGATTCTCGAAGATAAGGATGAGTTAATTCTGGATGAGCTACGCGGGATTTATCGTCACGGAAAATATCTCTACGTCGTCGTTGCCAACAGAACGCAGAACAGCATCCTGTGCTACGAAGGATCACAGACGAGCCATCGCTTCGTCAGCAAGTTCGCCTCGCAGGAGACAACCGACGGCATACTGCATCCGTTCGATCTGACCTTCGATGATGCGGGCTACTGTTACGTGTCGAGCCAGGATACCAACGTTGTTACGCGCCTGAAGGTGACGGAGGAGGGTAGAGTCGGGAAGCCTGCACCGCTTCCCGCTGCGCTGGAGAAGCGCGGCCAGTTCTCTGCCGGAACATTCATCGCTTCCAGCAGAGGCTCGCTCAGCCCAACGGCGAAGACGCCGGTTGCGGCGCCGGCGGGTCTGGAGTACTCCGATGAAGGGTCCAAGAAGCACTCGGTGCGCGGGGTTCTGTGGACCAACGGGACGCTATACGTCGCAGACCAGCCTGCGGGCAGGATCAAGGTGTACAACCGGGAAGGCAGATATCTCGGCCAGAGCAATCCGGTTGAAACTCCGGTTCACATGGTTGCCAACGGGAATAAACTTTTCGTGAGCGGCGCAAACGAAATCCTGCACGCAGAGCTCACCCGCGATCCCGGCAATCTGAAGCTGACACCAGTTCCGGGGCTGCACGTGAAAAATGCAGGGGGCATGGCGTTCTCCAGTTCAGGCAATCTTTACGTTGCAAGCCGCACGGAAAATAAGATCTTCAAGTTCGGGCCCGATTTCAAGCCTCTTCCGTTCGCGTGCGATCTGCCGGACAACCCGGAGTTCCTGCTGCATGAGTGAGGGAGTCTGAGAGTAGTGAAGGCCCAGCGTTGGCGCGGATGGCAACGCTGGGATCTCTCAACTATGAAATGCAAGAGGACGAATATTTGCCTTAATCGTGAATCGCGTGCAGGTATTGATAATCTTCCTTCAATTCCTGCAGTGGATCACCATCGAACGCTTCCTGCTCAACGAAGTAGTGCTTGATCCCCGCCTTTTTCGCGGCAGCGAAGATGGGCTTGTAGTCAATTGTGCCTTTACCCAGCACGGTAGACACGCGCTCACCTGGAGCCTTTCCAGCTTCTGCTGGTTTTAGGTCTTTTATATGAAGCATGGAAATGCGCCCCGGATATTGCGTCAGATATGCGATAGGGTCTTTCCCGGCCGCAGTCACCCAGCCACAGTCCAGTTCAAGGGTTACGTATGTGGGATCGGTGTCTTTCAGCAGAACATCATATCCGGTGGAACCACCTAGATCTCGAAACTCCATCGTGTGGTTGTGATATCCAAAACGAATCCCCTCGGCTTTGAACTTTTTCCCAAGCTGGTTAAATTGGTCCGCATTCCAACGCCAGTCATCCAGAGATAAGCCAGTTTGAAAGTACTTCCAGGCGCCGCCAGGATAGTTGGCCAGTTTTGCAGGGTCAGCCACTGATGGCGAGGAGCAGATCACATACTCCAAGCCCAGTGCCTTCGCGTACTTCAGGTTTCCATCCACATCCTTCAGCAAGTCTGCCAATGAATAGTGGGCACTCACGCAGTGCAGGCCGGCACTGCTCATCGCCGTCTTCACTTCATCCGGACTGTGCCCGAAGAAGCCAGCGGCTTCTACGTCACGGTATCCGATGGCTCCTACCTGCTTTAGCGTACCTGCATAGTCATTTGGCAGCAGCTTGCGCACGCTGTAAAGCTGTAAACCAACCGGCAGACCCAGAGGATCTGCGAATATTTTGCGTGGACTCAACCCCAAGGCCGCAGCGGCAACCGCGCCTGTCTTCAAAAATGTCCGCCTTGTTACTCTGCTCACGTTTGTCACCCTCTTACTCAAACGTTTTACAGAATATAAAGGTTTCAAGCTATTTGAAAGCTCGTGACCTTAGTTTTGCGGTATCCCGTCGCGTGTTTCTGTACGCCGCACGATGATAAGCACGCCGCCCTTAAGGGTAATCGAAGGGATTAGGGGAAATAGAGGCGGGGTTTAGTCGAAGAAAAAAATAGAGCCTATGTCGGAGCATGAAGACATAGGCTCTTCCTGGAAGGGGTGGTTGCTACTACCGGCCGCCCGTAATCGACACTTCGCGCTGTGCGGCATGTCTTTCGCGTACGTCCAGTACTGGTGTGGTCCTTGTCGCCAGACGGATGCTGCGCAGTGCATGCGAGCCATCCTCCGCGTCGTCGAATTTCATCGACAGGACGGGTGCGTCCGGACCAAATTCTGCAGGGGAAACCGCCCACATCACCGACTGTTTCGCGTCGTAGTGGTTAGTCAGTGTCATGACGCCCTGATTTGTATCGAGCCTCACATCATAACGTCCTGCTTGATAGGTTTTACCGTGAGATTCAAAGTTGAAGGGAACGTTGACCGTCACCTTCGTAAGTGCAAAGGCGGCACTGGAACTGGCCAGAGCGGCTGCAAAAATAAACATCCTCGTCATCGGTCGCATGGTGTTTCCTCCCTACGCAACCAACACTACGAATTCACGAAGACACCTGTCGTTAAACTGCCGTCTAGTTCTTGTCAAATTTGGAAAGATGTTCTTGACGTGCAATTGGGGTATATCTGCGAGGAAAGTATTGCAGGCAAAGATGTTTCACCCGATTAATTCGCAGGAAACACGGGCGACGTACTTCAAAACTGGCGCGAATGTGTTTGCGTAGGAATAGGTCGGTTGACCAATTCGCTCAAGAATTAGGTTGAAGATGATTCACTCAGAAGATTGGAGGCGCGGGTCGGGATCGAACCGACGCATAAAGGTTTTGCAGACCTCTCCCTTACCACTTGGGTACCGCGCCTTGGACAGGAAATCATACTTCAAAGGCGATGATGAAGCCAGCCTGCGTCGGTTTTTCGAAGAAACCGGGGCCGCAGCTGACTGGAGCGGGAGACGGGATTTGAACCCGCGACCCTCGCCTTGGCAAGGCGATGCTCTACCACTGAGCTACTCCCGCTTGGTACTTATTGAGTATATCGGCTCGTATGCAGGCGGTCAATGTGAGCACTACGCCGTTAACTCGCCCTAAAAGCACGACTAACGCATCGAATCGCTACTGTGACTACTTCGTCGCTAACTGGCCTTTTCCCGCTTCTATGCTGACAATTTGGCCGTCGCGCATATGAAGAATGCGGTCGGCGATGGCCGCTGCTTCGGGATTGTGCGTAATCATCAACACCGTTTGCTTCAGCTCGCGGTTCGACCGCGAAAGCATATCGAGCACAGCCTCAGAATTCTTACTGTCGAGATTGCCCGTCGGCTCGTCGGCCAGAACGATGGCCGGATGTGTGATGAGAGCCCGCGCGAGTGCAACCCGCTGTTGCTCGCCGCCGGAGAGCTCCGATGGACGATGCTCCAGGCGTCCGCTGATGCCGAGCAGGTTCGTCAGATGTTCGAGATAGCTGCGGTCAAGCGGTTCGTTGCGTCCGGAAATTTCGTAAGCAATTTCAATGTTCTGGATGGCTGTGAGTGTCGGCAGAAGATTGAAGCGCTGGAAGACGAAACCAATCTTTGTCTTGCGCATGCGTGTACGTTCCGAATCGGTGAGCGAGCTGAAATCAGCGCTATCGATAATGACCCGTCCAGAAGTTGGCTGTGTGAGTCCGCCGAGAATGTAGAAAAGCGTCGACTTGCCGCTTCCCGATGGGCCGACAATGCTGACGAACTCTCCTGGCTCAATGGTGAAGGAAGCATTGCGAAGCGCCGGAACTTCAATTTTTCCAGCGTGATAAATTTTCGACACGTTTTCTGCGACGATGATGGGCTGCACTCTCTGATTGTAAATGCAGCCCTATATTTCTCTCGGCTAGGCAATGGCCGCGACGGCGGGCTGTTCTTCGTGGACATCGTGGTAGGGGCGCAGGGAGGCTTTCTTCGGGCCGCGTTTGCGAGCGATCATGATGCGGATTCGCTCCAGCATCTCCAGGGGATTGCAGGCGCCCTTGGGCAGAAATGCATCGGCGCGGTTGGCGCGGTCGAAGGACTTTACCGTCCCGCTGACGAGAATCATCGGAACCTCGGGTGTGATCTCTTTCATGCGGCGTACCAGCTCATTGCCGTCCATCTGCGGCATCAGCAGGTCGCTCAGCACCAGATCGATTCCGCCGGCGCGAAAGATCTCCAGTGCCTCCTCACCTGAAAGCGCTGTAAGTACGCGATATCCGCGGGTTTCGAGTAAGAATTTGCGAACGGAGAGTGCCTGTTCGTTGTCGTCAACGCAGAGGATAATTTTTCTAGGCCTCATAACATCCTGACTGCTTCGCGAGCGTGGCGAAGCGGTTTTGCTGGCAGGCACACTTCAAATGTGCGCACCCGCGACGGGGTTCGTTAGGCCGCAATCCATGTATCAAGAGACAAGGCAGCGTCATCCGCGCGCGTGGAGGCTTTTTGAAAAACGAATCGTCCTCCACGCACATGCGCGGTGCCGCAGCTCCCGTTTCAAGCGGGATGCGGTTGAGCCAAAGGCGGGGGACATGGTTGCCAGCGCAACAACCAAGCAGCTCGCGCAATGCTTGCGCGTTTCTCAGGATATTTTCCGGAAGGTGGCAGGCCTTGCAAAAGCCGCTGCAAGCGCGCATGTCTGCGCACTTTGGCTCTCATTCAGTTGTGTGTAATCGGCGAAAGTTGCGTTCCACAATTCCGGAACGCTTGCCAAGAGTACGAATTGCAACGCGGCGTGTAAACAGGGAAGATGAAGCGAAGAGGATGTGAATTTTTCTCTGGAGATTCACTGAATTTTGATTTTGCCGCATGGTTATTGGCTCTGCGCAGCATGATGCCTGTTGAAAGCATGTGAATCACTCAAGGAAAAAGCGTCCGTTTGCTACGAAAATAGTGCTGCCTGCAACGCGCACTTCCCGAACTGAGACGCCATCGAATTTTGCGCGTACCTCAATCGAGCTGGGACGTTTGATCTCGATGCCCTGGCGAATGTGCACTTGCTCGTCGGACACGGCGAAGCCATGCCGAACGAGATAAGAAATGGCACAGCCGGCAGCGGAGCCAGTGGCCGGATCTTCTCCGTTGTAAAACTGCATGCGGGCCCGCCAGACATTCTTCAACTCTGGAGCGATGCAATAGAAAAACTTGGCGTCGCTCTGTCTCAAGTAATCCTCAACGCTGGCGCCCTGGCTACGCAGTCTAGACAATGCCTCGATGGAACGAAAAGGCACGATGCAAAATGGCATGCCAGTGGAGACGGTCTGCACTGGCATTTCAAGCGCGAGATCGTCGACAGAAACGCCGATGGCTTTCGCAACGGTGTTGTGATCATGCATCGCTCCGAAGACGGGATCGGGCTGCGTCATTTCCCCATGGACTGCGCCTTGCTGCTCGGCGGGAAAGCGGACAGTCACCGCGCCAACATTTAATTCCAGCTTGATGGCGTCGCTTCCGGCGTATTCCGGCAGATACCCGCGAATGAACGTGGCTGTGCCGAGCGTAGGGTGACCGGCGAAAGGCAACTCCTCTTCGGTAGTGAAGATGCGAACGCGCACGCCGCGCTGACGCTCAAATTCAATGCGGCGGCGCTTGATGAACGTCGTTTCGGAAAGATTGGTTTCCTTGGCGAGAGCCTGCATTTCAGCTGCGCTTAAATCGCCAACGTCTTCAAACACAGCAAGCTGATTGCCCGCAAAGGGTGTGGAGGTGAAGACATCGCAGAGATGATAGTGGAAGGCGCGCATAGCGATAGTTTCGCAGAAGACGGGTGATGTCCGGAGCTTTGGTTTGACACATCTGTCGGCGCGCACTATTCTGAAATTCACAATGATGCGCTCTACTTCAACCTGCGTGTGTATGTGCTGCTGCTGTCGCTGCTGCACCATGCGGGTGTGTCTCTAGAGCGAAGTTCAAACCAAGCTCCAAACGCCCACCCGCAGAGAATCTGCTGAGGTGGGTTTTTTAATTTCATGGGAAATGTAGAGTTCCCCGAAGAGGAAAATCGAAATGTCACTTCGTATCAACGATATTGCGCCAGATTTCACGGCGGAAACAACACTGGGCACGATTCACTTTCATGAGTGGATTGGCGACAACTGGGCCGTGTTCTTTTCCCACCCTAAGGATTTCACCCCCGTCTGCACCACCGAGCTGGGAGCGGTCGCGGGTCTCGAGAGCCAGTTTGCCCAGCGCGGTGCCAAGGTGATCGGCCTGAGCGTCGATCCGGTGAGCAACCACAGCAAGTGGGCAGCTGACATCCAGGATGTAGGCGGATTCGCGGTGAATTATCCGCTGATCGGCGACCCCGAA
Organism: Acidobacteriota bacterium; assembly: GCA_013285705.1. GTDB lineage: Bacteria > Acidobacteriota > Terriglobia > Terriglobales > Acidobacteriaceae > Alloacidobacterium. The sequence goes on along the minus strand of JABDHA010000027.1, from coordinate 5,044 downwards.
CTGAAGATTGCGAAACTCTACGACATGCTGCCGGCTGATGCAGGCGAGACCTCGGAAGGACGCACGCCAGCCAACAATGCACCCGTGCGTACTGTCTTTGTCATCGGACCCGATAAGCGCATTAAGTTGACACTGGCTTATCCCATGACAACCGGTCGCAACTTTGACGAGATTATCCGCGTGCTCGACTCGATCCAACTTACGGCGAAGCACAAGGTTGCAACGCCGGCGAACTGGAAACAGGGCGGCGAGGTCATCATTACCGGCGCGGTCTCGAACGAGGAAGCGGACAAGATCTTCCCCGGCTACAAAACGGTGAAGCCCTACCTGCGCACCGTAGCGCAACCCGAGTAATCTATCTTTTATCCGCCGTGCGTCCTGCACGGCGGACCCATGAGCACCGGTGGCGAAGTGGCTAACGCGCTGGTCTGCAAAACCAGTATTCGCGGGTTCAATTCCCGCCCGGTGCTCCAGTCGAATCAATGAGCTATAAGATGGCTGAACATCGTCGCACCATAATTTGATGATTAGTCAATAGCACCAGTATTCCGATTCGACCATCGGAAGAGCGCTTACCAGGAACGAACCTACCTGAAAACCCCGTTTTCCGGGCACCGCACTCTTTCGGAGAAGGGGACCCACAAGCCGACTTGAACGAAGCCGCTTTGCGGCGGACGCATTCGCGTGCGGCGGCTGAGCGAGCTTGGTGGTGATGATCTAGCGTTTTTGGCAGAGGAGGATTCTCTGTGATTCACCTACACCAGATCATGCTTGAGCAGTTGGAGCGGCGCAACTAGGCTCCGTCCACGATTCACGCCTACATTGGCACGGTGAACACTTCGCTCGCTACTTCCACTGTCCGCCAGAACGGCCCGCAACTCGAACGCTGCTCCAGAACGCATCATCACCATAACCGCGCTACAGACCGAGCCGTCTTGGCATTGAACCCTGGCTTCAGAAGCCCTGTCCAGCGATACAAATCCCATACGTAGCTCTTTCGAAAGAGCGGATTCTTTCAAGTCACTATATCCGAAGCGCTCGCAAGCCTTTGGCACCCGACGATCATTCACGTCGGCGCTTCAGATACAGCGCTAAGACATAAGCAATTTCACGGGGGGATTCATGTCAGCAGGCTACATTTTTATGGAACATAGCTACGAAATTCAGCAGGAATGAGAACTAACTCGATAGTAATAGTCTCGATAACTAGAAAGGCCACTAAGTTTACCAAAAAAATAACATCAGGTGTTTCTTCGGAATACAGAGATCAACGGCCGACGAGTGCATGAGAGTTATCAGTTTGGAGCCATACGTGCAAGTATGGTCACCGCAACAGTAACTCCACAAAAACACTTGGTGAACGATGACGCATTGAAAACATTCTTTTGGGAGAGCTTATATGGCATGCAAATTCAAGTATTCTCTGCCCTTGTTATTGTCAGGTTTCAATCCGCTTGCAGAAGCCGACAAGGCGGCTTCTGCGGGAATCGATGTCCGCGAGCGGTCCCTGTTTTCCCCAATCCGCCTGATTCTCTTCGCGACATTATTGTTCTCTTCCGTTATTCCAACCATCGCGCAAACGGGTTCGGTGACTGGTCTGGTCACGGATACATCTGGCGCAGTCGTCGCCGACGCCTCGGTTACTGCTACTGCAAATACGACTGGCGCGATCCGCAACGTCCTGACGGGAAATGCCGGCACCTATACGTTCGTCAATCTGCAGCCAACCACGTATACCTTGACAGTTGAAAAGGGTGGTTTTCAGAAGGCAATCCTGAATGACGTGAATGTGACCGTCGGCGAAGTCGTGCCGCTCAATGTGAAGCTGGAGGTTGGATCCGCAAACAGCGAAGTCAACGTTAATGCGATTACCGAGGCTCCAGTCGAAACAGATACCTATCAGCTCAGCACGATCCTTGATTCCAAGGCAATTAACAATCTTCCGCTCATCCTGCGTGATCCTTATCAGTTAGTTCTGCTTTCGCCCGGCGTAGTGGCTGGTAGCAGCATGGGAGGGGCGGCGGTTAACGGCGCCCGCGAGCGCAACAACAACTTCATGTTGGATGGAACGGACAACAACGACTCCGGCGTTCCCGGACAACTGGGAGGCGCTGTAGGAGCCAATCCCGATACTGCTGCCGAGTTTCGACTCATCACGAATAATTTTGATGCCGAGTTTGGCCGGAATACCGGCGCCGTCGTAGATGTTATTACTCGCAGTGGCACAAATCAGTTCCATGGCGACCTCTATTGGTTCGGCCGGTACAACGCTCTCGGCGCTCGTGACTGGTTCAACCGTAAGGTGAACGCAGACGGCAGCACCTCGCCGCAGAATCCTTACGTCCGCAACCAGTTTGGCGCTTCACTCGGTGGACCGATCCACAAAGATAAAACTTTCTTCTTCCTGAATGGCGAGTGGGATCGTTTCGTCACGAATGTGACAGACAATATCACCGTTCCCACGGCTGCATTTCGCAGCGGCGTTTACACATATATTGGTCAAACCGGAAGCCAGGCGGTTGATCTCACCAACCCGGCCAACGGCAACAACAATACCGGTCTGGGGCTGGACAACTTTGTCGCCAACAATCTTTACAACGCGTTTCCTCTGCCGCAGGTTGCGAACGGCGATGGCGTGAGCGGATTGTATTTCTTTCCATCTGAATCCCGGCAGAACAGTTACTCACTTACGGGCAAAATCGATCACCAGTTGACTAACAGCGAGCAGCTTTCACTCCGGTACATCTATGCTCGCTTCTCCGACCCCGATTCGGCGCATGATGAAGTGCTGCCCGGCGGCATCGGCGCCACAGGAACAACGCAAACGTCTCACTCAGGCAGCATCCAATTGACCTCCACGTTTACGCCGAATCTCGTGAACAATGCGAGGGCTGGGTACACACTCTTTAGCGACTCGTTCTATTGCGGCGGACTGACACAGTTGAACGCCATTACAGGCGGCACCGATGCATTCGGCAATTCCAGTACCTTCAGTCTTTCGTCTCCATTCCAGGGCTTGGGCTGCCTTGGTCTCGCTGAGAGTCAGAGCCAAGGTCGTCTGGGGAAAACCGGCGTCTTCACGGATGCCCTGAGCTGGGTAAAGGGAAAGCACACGTTTAAGTTCGGCGGAGAACTTCGCCATATCAGCGAAGACGGCGCCAATAGTTTCTCCTCGCAGCAGACGATCGAATTTCAATTCCTGAACGACTCCGGCCAGTATGCCGCATACAACAGTCCCTTCCAGGTGGGTACACCGGATTACACCACCTTCCAGAACCAGATCTATCAGCAGGAAGGCGTCATCGACGAACAGAGCCAATCGCAGTTCTATGACAAGAGTCAAACCCGCGTCGGCACAGACTACCGTCGTTTCCGTCAGCATGAGTATGGTCTTTTTGCTCAGGATAGCTGGAAGGCGGTGCCCAATCTGACCCTTTCTTATGGCCTGCGGTGGGAGTTCAATGGAGTGCCTTATGATGCGCAAGCCAATCTTTCCAATCTGTTTGTTCCGGCAAATGGGCCAGGACCGTTCACTTTCACGGTCGTGGGGCCGGGGACCGGGCAGCAGCTCTACTCCGACAGCTGGAAGCTCTTCGAACCACGAGCAGGCTTTTCCTATGATCCTTTCGCTGACGGGAAAACCGCGATTCGCGGCGGATTTGGGCTCTTTCACGACCGTATCTTCGGCAACCTGTTTGGGAATGCGCGCACTTCGCCGCCCTTTGAGCAATCCCCGACCAACTTCCCAAACCTGAGTGCCCAAGGTCTGCCGATCTTCCCGGCTCCGAATCCAAATGGCGGCAGTGCAGTTGCAGGCCCCACGTCCACACCGGAAAACACGCCCTTCCTGCCTACGGTAGGGACTTCGGCGACTCTCTCTGCGCCCTTGACCCTGGCAGAGGAAGTAACTTTCGATCCTCATCTCAAAATCCCGGGCAATGCAGCCTGGAACCTCGGGGTACAACGTGAGATTACTCAGGATGTGGTGCTTGAAGTCAACTACGTTGGAAATCATGCGACTCATGTGTTGAACGAACTCAACGGCAACCAGCCGCTGCCCGCCAACGTGGCCCAGCTCGTAGCGTACTGCAACGGGGGCATTGGCAATCCAAATATATGCGGAGGCATTGGAGAGGCGTATCTCCAAGGCGAAATTCTCTACTATGGTGGCGATTTTGGCTTATTGCCAATAGATGGCTCCGGCAACAGCATCTTCTCGGAGGTGCTGGAGCAAAGCTCCAGTGGCATGAGTAACTACAATGCCCTTCAGGTTCAAGTCACGAAACGCTCCAGCCATGGATATGAGCTTCACGCCGCATATACCTGGTCGCATGCCCTCGATAATAGCAACGACTCTATTCTTCCCGGAGGCAATGGAGTCAATCGGGGCTTGCCGCGCGACTCGTACCACTTAATCAATGAATACGGCAATGCGACTGATGATGAGCGTCATATTTTTACTGCTTACGGAACGTGGGAACTGCCCATTGGCCGCGGTAGGTCCAACCTCAACAACGGCTTCGTGGGGCGTGTTCTCGAAGGAATTCAGCTTTCCGGAATCACCAAGGCGGGCACCGGCCTCCCCTTCGAAATCTTCGGCACAATTGATAATCTTCATACCGGTTTAACTAACCGCGCAAGCTACTCCGGATCAAGCCCCTATCCAAAGAACCAAGGATCGTCGATCTTGCCGGATGGCAGCGGCAAACGGACGGGCCCTGCCGAATCCGCATTTGTGAACCCCGTTTTCGATCAAGTGCCAACGGTTCGCAGGAACCAGTTTTATGGCCCGAATCAAATCGATACAGATGCTGTTTTTGAAAAAGACCAGAGAATATCCGAACGATACAAGGTAATTTTCCGGGCTGAGAGCTACAACCTTTTCAACCATCCGCTCTTTTTACAGCCAGCTAGCGGTATTTTGGGAGATGCTAACTTTGGAGTTTCAACCGGCACCCAGACGCAGAACGATGGAACAACCACCGCCCGGCAGATTCAGGGCTCGTTGAAGCTCGTTTTCTAAATCCCGGGTCCACTCTGAAGC
>JABDHA010000026.1:0-49901 GCA_013285705.1 Acidobacteriota bacterium | reverse complement strand
CTGTTTCAGGCCTAGATGCTCGATAAGGCCATCCACAACGTTCATCAGGTTCTCAAAAGTGTAGGAGAACTCTTTGTGATCGGGCATCGTCGTCAGTCCGAAGCCGGGGTAGTCGGGCGCAATGAGACGGAACGTGCCGGCGAGCCGTGGAATCAAGTTGCGAAACATGTTCGATGAAGTAGGAAATCCATGCAGGAGGAGAAGGACTGGAGCGTCCTTCGGGCCTGCGTCACGATAGAAAACGTCCAGGTTGCCGATCTTTGCAATTGCGTAGTGAACCGGGTAGTCCTTGGTAACTTCCTGTACGGTTGCCATGTTCAAGTCTCCTTCTGATGTGATTTGGGAATGGGTTGGGCCGTCATCCGAGCATTTCTGAGTAAATAGATACCGAACGAACGGTAAAGATTCACGAATTGCGCCCTGTTGTGGAAAAGGTATCCCTACCGAGGGTTCGGCATCTATAAAGGGAAGGGGCAGCATGGCGCATAAGACGATTAGTGATGAAGAGATGATGACGAGAGCGCTCGAACTCTTCCGTACATACGGCTTCCATGGTGTGAGCCTGAAGCAGCTCGCGGATTCGATGGGGCTTGAAAAGGCGAGCCTCTACTATCGTTTCCCGGGTGGGAAGGATGAGATTGCACTGGCTATGGTGCGTGCTGTCGACTCCATCATTCGTGAACACGTCTTCAAACCACTCTATGCGGCTGGCACGTCTCCGCGCAGACGCGTTCAGCTTGCGTGCGAGCAGTTGCGGGAGTTTTATGCTGGCGGCAAAAAGTCCTGCACCCTGGACGTGATGTCGATCCCGGGAGCCTCCGAAGAGGTGAGGGCGGTATTGCGCGAGACACTCCAGGGTTGGCTTGATGCCTTTACGACGGTCGCGAGGGAGGGTGGGCTGACCGCTACGCATGCTCGTATACGTGCCGAAGAAGCAATCGTGAGAATTGAAGGGGCACTTGTTATCTCTCGAGTGCTTGGAGAAAACGCCTGCTTCGAAAGAACGCTAAAGCAACTGCCGGACTTCCTGACCGTCGCATAGTACTGAAAGCACGGGAAGAAGCGATTTCGACCAAAACGAATAGGTACTGATAGACCCGCCAGCGTCTTGTATCCATCACGCAAGTCGTGCAACTGGGCTTCCATCACGACTCCGCTTTGTTCCAGCTTCTCTCTTGTTCACTGGTAAAAGTTCGCAGGGCACTCCACGGCGATTCGCGCAAAACCGTATTCGCGATCAATGCTCCTTCGTGTGGACGCGGCAGTAGTAGACACTCGTCGAGTTCGTTCAAATAACTTGTATTTATGGGGCGAAACTGCTTCTTGACACCGATAGGTCTTACGATTACTATCGCTTCCCATCGATCCCTTTCGTATAACCCTGTGTTCAATCGTTGTAATAGTCTTCATTTGAAAGGTCGGACTGCCATGGCTCGATTTATCAGGCTAGGTTTCCTCTTGGGCGCGCTTCTAGGAACAACTACCACGTGGGCAGCCATTACCGGCTCGATCTCTGGAGTGGTCACTGATCCCAGCGGAGCCGTCATACCGGGATTGACCGTAGTAGCTACTAGTGTGTCCACGAACGAGAAGACGACCGCAGTCACCGATTCGAAGGGCTTTTACAGTTTCCCGACTTTGAACGTTGACGTTTATAACGTGACGGTCAGCCAGTCTGGTTTCCGCGATTATGTCCAAACCGGCGTGAAGATCGATGCGAACTCCGCGCTCCGCGTCGACATCACCATGCAGGTCGGCACGGTTACCAATACAGTCAGTGTGAAAAGCGACACTCTGCAGGTGGAGACCCAGAGCACCCAGAATGGCGTAGTCATCGACGGCCAAAAGATTACTTCTGTGCCGTTGAACGGACGTTCCTACATCGACCTGTTGAAGTTGCAGCCAGGCGTATCGCCTTATTCCCATAGCCAGGACAGCGGCACATCGGGAGTCGGAGCGACCCAGGTCTCGGGTGATCTGGACAACGGCCAGCAATCCGTCAACGGAGGCCGCACCGGATCCAATGCGTTCATGGTGAATGGAGCAAATGCCGAAGAAGGCGTCCATAACGGCGCGGCGATGATCCCCAATCTCGACTCCATCGCGCAGTTCCGTATCATCACCAACAACTTCGATGCAGAGTATGGAAACTACAGCGGTGGCCAGGTCAATGTAGTCACCAAGTCGGGAACCAATCAGTATCACGGCACGGTCTTCGACTTCCTGCGCAACACTGATCTGGACGCCAAAAACTATTACTCTTCGGCGCGCGGCGTTTTCATCCAGAATCAATTCGGTGGTACGGTCGGGGGGCCGATCCGCAAGAACAAGATTTTCTGGTTTGCCGACTACCAGGGAACACGGCAGATTTTGGGGCAGACTCAGAGCTATCCCGTACCTTCAGATACCGATCGCACGGGTGACCTGACGGACCAGGCGGACGCGCTCACTGGCACAGTCGTCGGTGCCGGCTGGGCTAACACTCTTTCTCAGAAATTGGGATATCCCGTAACGCAGGGGGAAAATTACTACACTCCGGGCTGCACGGACCCCGGAACTTGCGTCTTTCCCAATGCTGTCATTCCCCAGAGCGCATGGTCGCCGGTTGCGGTGAACTCGCTGAAGTTCCTCCCTACGGCCAATGGGGTAGTCAACAATACTCCTAACTTCTCCACCTCTGCCTTCAACGGGACGTTGAGCGACGATAAGGGGAGCGGACGGATAGACATTCCTACACGAATCGGCGCTGTGTTCGGCTATTACTTCTTTGACCGATTCCACACCCTGAATCCGTATAGCCAGGTAAACGTTCCGGGTTTTGCCGCAACCAATCAGGGTCAAACACAAATGATCAATTTAGGGTTGACGACCACATTTAACGTGTCAACCGTTAATGATCTTCGTCTCGCATATCTGCGCGATGTAAACCTGACCGGCCAACCCACCGCAGGCCAGGGTTTGGGTGTAACCCTTGCCTCCCAAGGTTTTGTCACTCCGTGGGGCCCCGGGGGCGGTATCTCCCCTACCAACCCAGCGTACGAGGGTGTTTCAAACTTTATGTTCAACAACTTCAGCCTTGGTGTCCCGCCTGACGCATTGAGGCAATACAACAACACCTTTCAGATCATCGATAACGTCACCAAGATCCTTGGAACACACACGGTGCAGTTTGGCGCCAACCTCCACTACAACCAGATCAACGAGCGTAACTATGACTGCTACAACGGGTGCTTTGGTTTTGATGGTGCAGAGACCGGCCTGGACTTCGCCGATTTCCTGATCGGGGCGCCGACCAGTTTTGTGCAGGCGAGCCAGCAGCTGCTCGATTCGCGGAGCAAATACTACGGATTTTATGGTCAGGATAGCTGGCGTGTGAACCGCAATTTCACCCTCAACTACGGCCTGCGCTGGGAGGCCGCTACTCCCTGGTACGACACCCAGAACAAGCTCGAAACGGTCGTTCCCGGTGAGCAATCGCTATCATTTCCCGGTGCTCCCCTCGGTCTGGTGGTGCCCGGAGACCCGGGCATTCCGCGCACCCTCGGACCAACAAAGTACACTAACTTCGGTCCCAGAATCGGCTTTGCCTGGGCGCCAGACGTGAGCGACGGTTTTCTCGGCAAGATGCTGGGCGGTACCGGAAAAACCAGCATACGTGCCGGTTACGGCATCTTCTATAGCTCTATCGAGGACGCCACCGGATTTGTCGAGGTAGGCGATGCTCCTTATGGCAACTATTATTCTGTGTCATCGACTGAGCTGGCTACCCCATTTGTCGATCGGCCATCGGGAACTCCGGCGGGACAGAAGTTTCCGTTCGTCTTTCCTCCAACCAACGTGTCTCCCAGGAATCCCGATACAACCTTCAATTGGGCAGGAGCGACACCTATCGGCGGATCCGACTATTACTACTACAAAAACAAAATGCCTTATGTTCAGGAGTGGGAACTCTCTCTCCAGCGGCAAGTGGGAACCGCAACCGTACTCAGCGTGAACTACGTCGGGACCATAGGCAGGCAGCTGCTGACGTTTGAGGAATCAAATCCAGGAGACCAGTCCCTTTGTCTGCAATTGAGTAATCCAGCCAATGTGGCGCCTGGTACGACGACTTGCGGGCCGTTCGGGGAAGACACGGTTTACACCACAGCGAGCGGCCAGACAGTGAACGGAACCAGGCCGACCTTCGGGATTAACTTCAACAGCAATCCCTACATGAAGACGGCGGTCGGCTCCAGCTTCAACTCGCTGCAGGTGACTCTGGAGCACAACGAAAAATACCTGAACTTCCTCATCGGATATACCTTCGAGAAGTCGCTGGATAACGGTTCGGATTCCTTTGATGCGACCAATCCGTTGAATCCGGGCCAAACCTACGCATTATCGAGCTTTAACGTTCCTCATAACCTGGTCGCCAGCTACACCATACAGTTGCCCTTCGATCACTTTATCGGCAAAGGGGATATTGCGAGTCGGTTCACCGCAGGCTGGGAGCTTTCCGGCGTGGCTACGTTTGCCAAGGGAGAGCCGGTCACTCTCAATGAGAATGACGATAATTCACTGCTTGGGGCCTTCAATGCAAACGTGGATGTGCCAAACTACGCGAATAACGGCAGCTCTCTATATATAAATCGGAATCCGCGAAAGGGACTGCCATATTTCAACCCGGACCACTTCGTCCCGGAAACAATCGGGCAGGTAGGCAACGCAATGCGGCGATCTTTCTCCGGCCCTGGCATCGACAATTATGATATGGCTCTGCTAAAGAGTACCGACATTACCGAGACCACTAAGCTGCAGTTTCGGGCAGAAGCATTCAATGTCTTCAACCATGCGCAGTTTACGAATCCGAATGGGCTTGTCAACAACACCGGCCAGGGTGGCTTCGGTTATGTAACTGGTGCAAACGATCCTCGCATCATGCAGATTGCCTTGAAGTTCCTGTTCTAAGAAAAGCTTGTGTTCCGGTCTGCAATTGCCTGCCAGCCTGATGGTGGCACGGTGGGTGGGATCGGTGTCAAAGAAGTCTTTAGCAAATGCCGTATCGACGGCAAGTGATATCACGAATCTGCGCGCACAACAACCAGCGGGCCCTAAGGGCAGCTGCAGTAGGAAAGGAACATTATGCTGCCCGAGCGTGAGCTCAAAAATAGCCTGAATGATCGGCGATCTTTCCTGAAATTGCTCGCCGCTGCTCCTCTCTTCGCCACCATTGCCTCGCGAAGTTTTGCGAGCAGCGTGGCGGCTACTACAGCAAGATCTTCCTCTGCCGATGTTTATACCCGCCTTGGGGTCCGGCCACTGATCAATGCGCGGGGGACGTGGACGTATCTGAGTGGGTCACTGGAACTGCCGGGGGTGCGGGAAGCAGTCGAGGCCGCATCACGACAATTTGTTGACTTGTTTGAACTGCAGCGCGCAGCAGGCAAAAAGCTTGCGGAACTTTCTGGTGCCGAATCCGGAATGGTCACGTCAGGATCGGCTGGTGCGATGGCTCTGGCGACTGCGGGCTGCATCGCCGGGACCGATCCAAAAAATGTGTGGCAACTGCCCGACACAACCGGTTTGAAACATGAAGTCGTGATGCTGGGAGGGCGGAGCGCATTCGACAGTGCGATACGCCTCGCCGGAGGCCAGTTGGTGATTGCCCATGGAGTTGACAATCTGCAGTCGGCCATTACTCCGCAAACCGCCATGGTCTATACAACCTGGCGGGACGACCGCTTACCGAATACGCTGAAGATCACGCGCGCCGCTGGCGTCCCTCTTCTGCTGGATGATGCGGCAGGCATTCCCCCGTTTGAGAATTTCAGACGCTACGCCAAGATCGGCGTCGATCTTTATTGCTTTAGCGGCGGAAAGGGTTTGGGTGGCCCGCAATGTTCTGGCGTGCTGCTGGGCCGGAAAGACCTGATCGATGCGGCAATGGCGAATAACAATCCATGGGAGGGCGCCGTATGTCGGCCCATGAAGGTCGGCAAAGAAGAGATTATAGGGATTCTTGCAGCAGTCGAGTATTGGTCCCAGGCTGATCTGGCGGCCCTAACCAAAGAGTGGCAGAGCCGGGTGGAACGCATCGAGAAGTTGGTTCAAACCGTACCAGGAGTCACTACATCCATCATGACCCCTCAAGAAGAGAACAGCTATCCGACCCTGACGGTAAAGTGGGACGTGCAGCGGTTCGGTTTTACGGTGGACCAATGCGCTCAACAGCTACGGGAGGGCGAACCTCGTATTGAGGTGCTCACGAACAATAATCCAAGTGGAGTACCCGCAGTACGAGAGGGCGATGACCCCAAGGCAAAAGAGAAGGCGCCTCCGAATGAGTTGCAAATTATCTCAATGACCTTACAGTCGGGGGAAGATCTGACGGTTGGGAATCGCCTGCGTCAGATTCTTGACAAAGCCCGCAAACAATCGGCGTAAGTGCCTTCTTCAGCTTATAAAAACGTAATCGCAAAACACGTGGTGTACCAGATTCATGCTGGGTCGAACGCAGTGAACAGATACCTAAACCTCGAGAAACTTTCTTTGATCGCAATACGCCATGGGGCAGGCAGCCGACGCCATGCCGTCAGGCTCGTCGCTTTGCTCATAGGAATTTTCTGCGCACCTCTGCTACACGCGAACGACCGTAAGATCGATCCCACCTTTCTTTCTCGTGACACTTCTGCGGTCGGGGAGAAGCAGTCAGATATTACGACAAAGACGTGCCACTACCGGGCGTTGTTCGGCCAGGGAGACTCGGATCCATCTGTAGTCGTCGGAATAGCACGTTATGGAGAAGCGGTAATTGATCCGAACGGCGTCTGCGGTTTGGTTCAATATCCAGACGAAGACCAAGTGTACGTGGTGCTCGAAGGCACCGGCTCCGTGAAGTACGGAGATGCAATAGTCTCGCTTAAGAAAGAAGACTACTTATATATTCCATCAACGGTTGCGCATGCTCTGAGCAATAAATCTGATACGCCAACAACCGTGATCATTATGGGTTTTCGCACGAAAGGCTTTGAGAAAACTCAGCCACCGCCGCAGCCTCTAAAGGCCAACATTGAGGATGTGCCGACAGCTACGGTGAGCGGTCACCCTGATTCGACCCGTTACCGTCTGCTGATGGGGGATGTCGACAGTAAGCGCGACCGCATTGCGGCGGGACGCGTTTTGACCAGCCTCTTCCTGATGGAAATCGCGCCGGGCGGTACTAACTTTCCTCATCACCACGAGCGCGAAGAGGAGATTTATCTGGTCTTGAGCGGCCACGGCGTGATGGTCGCAGGGAGCGGAATGGACGGAATCGCGGGACGGCATCCCGCCAAAGCGGGGGATGCCTATTTCTTCCGGCTCAACTGCACTGTCGGATATTACAGTGACGCCAACGTCAAGTCACGTATTCTCGCGGTGCGCTCGTGGTACCCGGGTATGGTGCAAATTGGCGCAGAACACTAAGGCCCTGGGTGCAAGCCTGGTGCTGGCACAGAGGGTATCGAACGCTGAAAGAGGTCTTTGGCGAATGATGAGTCGGTGGCAGATGATCTCCATCCAATGTTTACTGCTTGGATTGGTATCGATCACGAATCTGCGCGCACAACAACCGGCAAGCACTCCTAATGCAGCGGATGTTCAAGGGTCGATGCTCTTCGCCTCCAACTGCGGGAGCTGTCACGGTGCCGATGGTCGCGGCGGCGAACACGCACCGGACATCGCAACTGCTCATGATGTGCAGCAACTCGCCGACTCAGACCTGATTGCGATCGCGAAAGATGGAATCCCCGGGACTGGTATGCCTGGCTTTGGTTCGCTCGGCCAAGAGAAGTTGACCGCTATTGTTCGATATTTACGAAACCTACAAGGGCGGCGAACCGACATCAAGCTTTCCGGAAACCCGAAGGGAGGAGAAGCTCTTTTCTTTGGCGGAGCGCGATGCGCAAAATGCCATATGGTCAACGGGAAAGGTGGCTTTATTGGCGGTGATCTTTCGCTTTACGGAGCGGATGAGAGCGCCGACCAGATCCGAGGCGTGATTTTGGATCCTGAAAAGAATTTGCCTCCCCAGAAGAAGGCTACAACCGTCGTGACGCAAACAGGTCAGAAGTTCACTGGAATGCTCAAGGTGGACGATAATTTTTCCGTTTCCATCCAGACAATGGATGGAGACTTTCATTTTTTTCAGAAGTCGCAACTCACCCACATAGATCTTGGGTCTCACTCGCTCATGCCGGTCAACTACGGATCGATGTTGAATGACAAACAGATAAATGACCTGGTCAGTTATCTCCTTCACGTGGGAAGTGAAAACTCCAAGCGCTCCCCGACACACTCTTCAAAGTCTGACGATGATGACGAATAATCACTTATTGTTTCGCTCCAAGGACTCGTGGTTCAACATCGTCATCCGTAAGGTTGCGATAGCCGCTTTGACCTTGCTGCTGATTGCTGGATCAGCCCGCCGCCTCGGCTATGGAGAAACGAACAAGGTGGCGTTCGAACTTCAAGCCCTTACACCCGAGTTTTGGACTCTCTTTGAACGAAAAGCACAGCTGGCCAAGCTGGCTTCGGGCTTCGGTTTTACCGAGGGGCCTGTTTGGGATAGCTCCGGTTATCTCTGGGTGAGCGATGAAACTCTCAACAAAATTTTCAAGGTAAACACTTCCACTGGTCAAAAACAGGAAATCATTTCTCTGGGCGATCCCGATGGCAATACCTATGATCGACAACATCGTCTTTTAGATTGTGCCAGCGTTCTGCGGGCGATCATCCGTCTGTCGCCCGATGGCAAAAGCTACAAAATAGTCGCGGATCATTACCAAGGCAAGCGTTTGAACAGTCCCAACGACGTGGTGCTCGGTCCGGATGGCGCTATTTACTTTACTGATCCAACATCTGACTTGCCTCGCGGGCAAAAACAGGAACTCACCTTTAAAGGCGTCTTTCGCATCGCTCCAGACGGTCAACTTCAACTGCTGACAAAGGATCTGGAAGATCCGAATGGACTCGCGTTTTCTCCAGACGGCACCAAGTTGTATGTTGATGACTCCACCCAGCGAAATATCCACGTATACGACTTTCACGCGGACGGTAGATTGAGCAACGGGCGGATCTTCGGTACAGAGCCAGGTGGTCCAGATGACGGTGTACCGGACGGCATGAAGGTTGATCGAAATGGCAATCTATATGTGGTAGGACCAAGGGGTATATGGGTATGGTCCCCGCATGGCGTTCATCTGGGGACCATCGTAGTTCCCGAGCAGCCGGCAAATCTCGCATGGGGAGACCCCGACTACTCAACCCTGTACATTACTGCAACGACATCTGTGTACAAATTACGGACCCGAGCACATGGATTCGTTTCCTACTTACAAGTGCACTAATCTCCCGGAGGAGAAATGATCGATCGGTTCAAGCGCAGCCTTCCATCCTTTGCCTGCCTTTTTTTCTGCGCGTTCGGGCTCAATCTTGTTGCCCAGGACTCCGGACTCAAAGTCATTCAGCCGCAGGGCCATGCAGCTGCCGATTCGTTCTATAGTCCTGGCATTCTGACCGGGAGCACGCTCTACATATCCGGTCAAGGAAGCCGTAAGCTCGACGGCACACGTCCACCGGGGTTCGCCGAACAAGTCGCGCAAGCGCTAAGCAACGTCCAGGCTGTGCTGAAGGGCGCAAGCATGAATTTTGGCAATGTTGTTTGGATGAACATCTATCTCACGGATGAGCAGGACGTGGCAGGCATGGATGAGATTTATTGGCAGACAATCGGCCAAAGCCCTCCAGCGCGAACTGTTCTCACGGTTGCCGCTCTTCCAGATGGGGAAAAGGTGGAAATCAATTGCATTGCCGTTGCAGACACGATTCACAGAGAAGCGATTTGGCCAGCAGGCTGGGCGCGAGGCCCGCACGTGGATCCGCCTGCAATCCGGGCAGGTGAAATCATGTACCTGTCGGCGCAGGGAGGTCGGGATCCACTCACCGGGAGACAGGCGTCTGACTTTTCCGGAGAAGTCAGGCAAGCTCTCGAAAATGTAAATAACGTGCTCAAGGCTGCCCAGCTAAGCATGAAGAATGTCCTATGGGTGAATCCCTATATGAGCACCGGTGGGCAATACGACGTCATGGGTAAGATTTACGCGAGTTATTTTGAATTCGGCAATACACCAGGCCGCGGGACCATCCAAGTCGTCGGTCTCCCTAAAGGGGATCACATCGTATTTAGTTGCATTGCCGGAGCAGACCTCAGCAAACGCAAAGCGATTCGGCCAAGAAATATGCCCCCGAGCCCCACAGCCAGCCCCGGCATTCTCTATGGCGACACTCTATATCTTTCTGCTAAAGATGGCTTCATTCCAGATCAAGGAATCGTCACGCCTGACCTTGAGCTGCAACTGCGCCAGTCCATGCGCAATCTTTTGGATGGATTGCAAGAAGCCGACATGGATTTCTCCGACGTTGTTTTCAGTACCGTCTATTTGCGCCAGATACAGGATGCCGATCGAGTGAACGCGATATATGGCAAGTTTTTTAAGGGCGGTTATCCCGCCAGATCGGCGCTGCAGCAGAACTTCGAAGTGCACAATGAGGCTACCGAGCAAATCTCCTTCATCGCGGTAAAACACTCACCGACCGGCCATGTTGACAAGGGCACACGTAGATGAGATCAACTGCCGTCAGTTGCTTCCTTGCCTTTGCTCTAGTGGTCTCCTCGGCGAGTGCTCAGCATTCCACACCCGCTCCATCGTCTTCATGTCAAATTCATGCAGTCGTCTTCGACGGTTGGCAAGCCCAGGAGGTAGCGAACGAATGGGTGAAGTTGACCTTTGTTCCTCAGCTGGGCGGTCGGCTGATGCAGGTCAGTTTCAATGGACACCCCTATTTATTCGTCAACCAGGTTTACAAAGGCAAGTACATTTCCCCGGCCGAGGCTGCCGGCCGTTGGATCAACTATGGTGGGGACAAGATTTGGCCCTTACCCGAAGGCAATGATGACGAGCAGCACTGGACAGGAGCGTCCACTCCTCTTGATGACGGCGCATATGCCTTCTCGATTCCGTCACAAAACAATCGCTGCACCGTGCGGTTGGAAGGCCCGCCGGACCCGCCTACGGGCCTTCAATACACACGTGAGATAAGTATCGGCAGTGACTCCCCTGAAATCTTCTTTCATGCAATTACGAAAAACATCACGGGCCACTCGATCGCCTGGTCTGTGCAGTCCGTCTCTCAGTATGATTTGTCCGACGCCAGCGATCCCAACCAGTACAATCATGACTTTTGGGCCTTTGCCCCGCTCAATCCCCGCTCCTCATACTTGAACGGCTACCATGTCCGCGATGGGCTGGCGAATGATCCCTCTTTTAGCGTAAAGGATGGACTCTTTCGGCTCAATTGGAGATACCTCGAAAACGAGGTGTGGCTCGACTCAACCGCCGGTTGGATCGCGTTAGTCGATGGCGCAACGCACTATGCGATGGTCGAAAAGACCAGGTACATCGAGGGGTCAGATTATCCCGACAAGGCTTCGGTTATCTTCTACAAGAACGGACCCACGGTGCAACTGAATGCGCAGGGTATGCCCTACCTGACCTCAAGAAATCTTAAAGAGACTCCCTACTATATGGAGGCAGAACTTAACAGCCCTATGGCGGTCTTGGCACCCGGCGAAACATACGCAATGGATAGTTACTGGTTTCCGTCGCGTATGAGCCCCGACTTGAAAACCGTTACCGACGCGGGCTTGGTGGGTCGACCTCTCGTCGCAAAGAACAGTGCCGGGAAGCTCGAACTTTCGGGCAGTTTTGGCGTCTTCTTCCCCGGCACGCTGAAGGCAAATCTTTACGATGAAGGTGGCGCAGAAACGGAGGAGGTTTCCCTCCAATCGGTTCAACCGCAAGATCTAGTCCAGCTCTCACAAACGATAACCACGACTAAGAGGGTGGCGCGAGTCTCGGTTCACTTGATCGATAGCAGCGGGCTCGATCGCGGAGCTCTCGGCGAGGTATTTGTAACCGGAAGGGATGAAGGACGCTGACCACATGAGGCTACAGAGGAGATGGCTAATCGCCGTATGCGCGTATATGTTGTCTATTCCCTTGAGAGGGCAGGATAGTGATCCATCCGTCGCACGTGCTCCAGGCGTACAAGCCTCACAGCTGCTCTCTCGAACGATTAAAGACGACTGGCCTTCTTACAACGGTGATTACACAGGAAGGCGCTTTAGCAGCCTTACGCAAATCACGCCGCAAAATGTCAAAAATCTTCAGGCTCAATGGGTCTTCCACAGCAGAAATGCCGGCATTCTTGAAGTTACCCCGGTGGTTGCGAATGGGATCATGTATGTCACGGCTTCCAATGATGCATATGCCCTCAATGCGCAAACCGGACAGATCCTGTGGCACTACTCTCGGCCCGTTTCTCAGGGCTTGATCGATGACGCCTCTGGGCATATCAGCCGCGGTGTTGCTCTCTTGGGCACGCGACTTTACATGGAAACCGACAATGCTCACCTCTTGTGCCTGGACGCACGATCGGGAAACCTGATCTGGGACGTGGCATACGCCAACTGGAACAAGAACTACGGAGCTACGAGTGCTCCACTGATCGTAAAAGATAAAGTACTAGTAGGAACCTCAGGCGGGGACGACGGAGTTCGCGGCTTTCTTGCGGCCTACGACTCTATATCAGGCAAGTTGGCATGGCGTCTGTGGACGATTCCCGGCCCGGGAGAAGTCGGCTCTTCAAGCTGGCCTGGAGATAGTTATCTGCACGGTGGCGGGACAACCTGGATGCCGGGAACATATGATCCAGAGCTGAATACCCTATACTGGGGCACCAGCAACGCAGCGCCGGATTACGATGACAGCGTGCGGCCCGGCGATGACCTTTACACCGCGTGTGTACTGGCGATCGATCCGGATACCGGAAAATTGAAATGGCACTTCCAATTCACACCGCATGATCTATATGACTACGATGGTGTGGAAACACCCGTCCTGGTAGACATGCAATATCAGGGAGAACCGAGAAAGCTTCTGATCGAGGCAAACCGAAATGGGTTTGTCTATCTCCTTGATCGAACCAATGGAAAATTCCTATCGGCTACACCATTTGCAAAGAAGATTAATTGGGCGACAGGAGTGGACGCCAATGGTCGTCCAATGACTACCGATTTAAAGCCGACCCCAGATGGAACGCTGATTTGCCCCGGCGTTGTAGGTGCTACCAACTGGTTCTCGCCTTCTTATAGCGAAGCGACACACCTGTTCTACTTTTTGGCTTTCGAGGGGTGCTCGGTATATTTTGTAAAACCAGCCTCATTTGAAGAGGGCCGAGAGTACTACTCAACGGGAACCAAGCACGATTCAAACGACAAAACGCAACGGATCCTTCTCGCCTTCGATCCCCAAACGAAGACTTTTGTATGGCGCTACCCACAAGCAGGGGATTCTCATTCCTGGGGTGGCGTCATGACAACCGCGACCGGCCTTGTCTTTTTTGCCGATGATGCAGATTTTTTTGAAGCGGCCGATGCCAAGACCGGCAAGTCGCTGTGGCACTTTAACACCGGGCAAACTCTTCACGCATCCCCGATGAGCTATGCGGTACAAGGCAAACAGTACGTCGCCATTGCGTCAGGCTCCGATCTATTCAGTTTTGCCTTGCCGGAGTGAATCGGCCAACTATTTGGATAACGATCTCGCGAGGACGCTCAGGAAACCCGGCGAATCTGGAGGGCGGCACGCAATGTTAGCTCCAGAATCAGCCGCCCGATCGTATTTATCAGGGTCTTGGAATGGCCGAGGGGACAGAAACTTCCATCTGCGGGCGTAGGCAGGTAGAGATTCGGAAACCCACGATTGCTACGTCGGCGCGAAAAGCTGCAAAAGCTCCTCAGCTAGCTTCCTCATAGTGGAGTTTGGAATCACGCGCATTCTCAGTATTCACCTCAACGATCTCCTTTTGATCTTGCACGGAGGTCTGCTGCACGTAGCAATATTCTCAGTTTCGATCGCGCCCGTGCCAAGCGAGACATGACTGTTCCTATTGGGCATTCCAAGATCGTGGCGATTTCCTGATAAGACAGCTCTTCGTACTCACGCAGCAGAATAACTTCACGAAACGCAGGAGGGAGCCGTTGAATGGCTTCACGTACTAAGTTGCACTCCATCGCGCCCACATAAATTGCATGAGGATTGTGTGAGACCTCGACGCTGATACCGTCAGTGCTTCCGTCCAGATCCATCTCGACAAGCTGAGGCGCGATACGGCGATGCCGCAATTGGTTGAGCCAGATATTGCGCAAGATGGTGAATAGCCAGCTCTTTACATTGCTTTCGGCTTTCAGCCGCACCATCGCTTTTAGCGCGCGGACATATGTCTCTTGGACCAGGTCCTCTGCGTCTGTGCGATTGCGAGTCAGTACCAATGCGTAGCTGTACAGGCTGTCGATATGTTCTAAACCAACAACTTCTGCGGAGGATGAACTATTCGACTCCAGAAACATATTGCAGTACTCTTTGGAATATCCGAAACCGAACCGATATTCCCGGAAAAGGCATCCTCCTCGGAGAGGTGGAGAGCCTTAGATTGCCACGCTTACCGAAGCCAACCCGAAGTTCACTGATGTGCCTTCGCGAGTATCGAGAGAAAAGATGTGCTTCACTTCAACTGCCTGAATATGCAGTCACGCAAACGAGAGAATTTAAAATTGCCAGCCGTATTCCACTGAACTGCCCAAAGGGTTGCTGGATTGAAAGAAATTCCGATAGGTTACAGGCGAAGTGCTCCGCCGGTGTAACGTAGGACCTTCCGCACAAAATCATGATCTCAATCAGAGCAAACAAGTTGCCAAAACAAGGGATCTCGAAGTGAACGCAGAAATCAGATGCAAGTAATTCTGCTACTGTGAGATCCGTTTACGTAGAGTGATCAAGCGTCGAGTCATCAGTGACGGATGCGTGGCTGATATCCGTCACTGGCGGGCTCTCATCGCGACAATCGTCGCGAACTTAGTCGCAGAGTGCACCCGTTTCGGCACCCCCTAGGCTCTCTGCAGCCCCTCCAGTCGCAAATCACGGAATAGATATCGCCTCCTAGTGTTTATTCCGATGAGATTAGGAATCACGCTTCTAAGTGATTCCTAATCTCTTCAGGATTTGGAGGCCCATCATGATCCCTTACATGAGTGCAGAACTGGTTATTAGCCTTTTCCAATTGCAAGAGGGATTGCCGAATATAGAAGCGGGGCCGATTCCTCCTGAGCTCCCGTCAACAAGGGATCGTGAGTATCAGCATCCATCTTTGGGCTTTTTCGAAATGTTCTTAATAAGACTCGCTAGAGAGAGAGGGAAGTGACAGGCGGGAGATCAAATGCGCACAGGAGTGGCGCCGATTCTGTACAGACGAGGCATTAACAGGCGCGTTCTTAGAGTTGGTCCAATTGCGATGGAGTAAAGTGTTCGATTAGTTTTGATTTAATGTGCCCTTTTTATCTCTCCTCCGAAATTGACCTTGCCTTGATCGTCGATCTCATTAGAGCCTTTTCCAACGGATCACCGTCTCTATTCTCGGTGTCAAACAGTTTAAGCCTGTGCTGTTCTATTCCGTGCCGAAATATGCAGCGTTTACCATTGGCGTGGTGCAGCTTAGCGCAATTGGGGGCAACACCTCCACGAACACGCAGAAAGACTTCTGCTGCGGCGAGCATGCCCACTGTTGGTGCGACGAAATAGATCCAGATGGCCCGCCAGTAAGCAGCGTGAAAAGCTGACCCAAAGCTGCGTGCGGGATTCATGCTCATCCCGGAGAAGGGCGTTTCAAAGGTGATAAAGACCGCGTACAACACACCGACCAAGTATGGTGTATACCGAGCCAGGGTGCCGTGATTCGATATGACCAGGACGGTGATCATCAAAATGAACGAGATTGTGACTTCGGCAATGATTGCACCAGCGTTCCCATAAACGCCCGGAATGGTGACTGCTGACCGTATTGCGTTGTTTTCTGGCCCACCTCGCAACACAAAGGCAGCGAGGGCTACACCGGCGGCTGCGCCGCTGAACTGCGCTATGGCGTAAAATACCGCATCCCAGAATGCGACCTTTCCCAGCCGGTAAAAAGCCGCAGTCATTGCTGGGTTGAAATGGCCTCCAGACTGTTTACCCCACGGCGTCGTTACAATCGTGACAACGGTCGTGCCGATTGCTACTCCCATAATCGCCCGACGAAGAATGGGGCTGCTGATCAATTGGTGGATCGGCGAAGCAGGATCCCGGAGCAATGTTGCGAACACGCAGGTGAGGAACATGTACAGGGCCAACTCGCCACCTTCCATCAAATACTCGGGCCAGTGAGTCCGTACACTATCAATTGCGTTCGTCCCGCCAGGCCAGCGTACCGAGGCGGTCCTATCCCTGATGGCGTTACTTGTTATTACTTTTTCTTTTTTCATAGCACTATTGCTGTATGTCCCATCGGCTGAGAGCCTCAAGAACTACTGCCTTCTCGCGCAAGCACACGAGAGATGCGGCAACATCCCAGCCGCGATATTTCGGGATTTTTATTTAATGCAGGTTGCCGCCATAGCACGATCCAGCGCCACCGCGTCAAGTGAGTTCGCCTTTAGCTTGTGAGCGTCAACGTATTCCCCCACGGCCTTGGCAACATTGAGGCTGCAGGATGTAGCAGAGCGCACAGAAAGAGTGTCTGACAGTTCAGCAATCAATCGCTTCTCGATTTCGTCTAGTTGCGGGCGAACCTCTTTTACTAGATCTACTGGAGCATGCACCGGGACTCTGCCCACGCGTCGCCAATCTGCCAAAAGGGAATATTGAACAAGCTTGTTGGCTTCGATCTGTGCCCCGAAGAAAGCTTCCACCTGTGTTGAATCGAGCCCCAAGGCGTTACCATCTTTCACAGCCGACTGAATGACCTTTGCTTCGCGAGCCCCGTCCTCAACGGCCGCACCGCTGTCCCATTTTGCCAGAGCGACTCTTTCTGCGATATGCAATCGCTGCGCTGAGGTCTCCACCAACGGCCGCAACGGGTTGTCCGTCTCGCCACTCGCCATTCCCATTCCCCAGATCAGTAGTGTGAAAAGAGTCAGGGATTTTTCATATCTCTGCATATGCTTCCTTTTGATAGGTGAACTCCTGCGAGCGAGCAAGAATAGCAGCCGCACCAACCGCAAGCATCCTTCCGCGTTCTCTCAATTTCGAAACACGAATCTCGCAGAAATATTCCCATCTTCTCCTCAGTATGCTTGCACTCCGAAGGCGCGAGGAGTGCGGACTGAATTCTCTCTTGCCTTGTTCAATCCAAGAGCGGTGCGAGCTATTCTCTTCGCAGTCTAAGTGTGCGATGCACTGTGGCCGTGGCAGATTCGACAGCGAGGGCTAGTGCATCGGCTGTTTTGCGTACTCTCAATCCCTGCTGCTCCTTCAGGTGAAGTACATGGCATCTTTGCGCCCTTCTGAGGACGAATGCACCTAACGAGCGAGCGCCGCAAGATCAGTCGCACTCTGTGCAAACGTGTTTTTACAGTCGTCACAGTTAAATTAAGTGCTTCAGCGGTCTCCAGGGTTGAGAACCCCTCTATATCGCGAAGCTGGAAAACCAGGCGATTTTCTGGCCTGAGTTTGTTGAGAGCTGCAGTTAGCGTGCCTCGCAGTTCAGTGGCCCAACAACATTCCTCGGGATTAGGCCACGAAGTCCGGATGACCCAGCCGGTGACGACAGCGTCTGCGGCTTCTCCTGATTCGTTTAATGAGACCTCGATAACACGATGGCGACGCCTTTTCATGAAAGCCTCATTTATGGTAATGCTCACCAGCCAAGTAGAAAAACGTGAGTCGCCGCGAAACAATGAGAGTTTGTCGAACGCTTTGAGGAATGTATTCTGCATGACATCCTCGGCATCCTCGTGATGACGAGTGATGTTGTAAGCCGTGCGAAACACCCTGGTGTGGTAGCGCTCGACCAACTGTCCAAAGGCATCTGCCGATCCGTTCTTTGCCCTATCAACCAGCTCTCGTTCAATTTCTACTGTCAAAGCTTCTCCGCGGAGGGGGGCGACCTTTGATAGCGCCTTCCTTACCTTCAGCTCTTCCTGCATTGGTTTTGGCTCCTTCGCACTACGATTGCAACTATGTTGCCAGAGCATCGAGAATTCAGGAGGGAAGGGAAGGGAAGGGAAGTGAGGTAAGGTATTCTTCTGCAAGTAGAAACGAATGGACATCCCAATGCGCTGAAAATCAGAGTCGTCAGATTTGTGACTGATGTCCGTCACTGGCAGTTTCTTGTCGCAACAACCGTCGCAGGACTCAACCCCGGAGCGCACGCCCATCAACGGGATCATTTCGTGAGGAGGACGCAGTGCGGCTTATGCGAAGCTTCCGCATTCGGTAAGCCAAAGAGGTCCGTTTCATGCCCAATCGTTCTGCAGCACCATTCCGTCCGCCGACTACCCAATTGCTCGCCTCAAGCGCACGGAGGATATGGTCTCGTTGTACTTCCTCAAGACCCGTCATAGGCGGGTTTGCCGCCCGGTGAGCACAGAACGCCTCTAGCTCGGAGATTGGGGCGCGTAAGACCAAATGCGGAGAAAGAATCACCGCTCGCTCGATAAAGTTTTGTAGTTCCCGGATGTTTCCCGGCCAACAATATCGCACCAGGGCTTTCATCGTCTCTGATGGGATTTCGTCGATTCTCTTGCTCATTCGTCTCGCGTACAGCTTCGTGAAATGCCAGACCAGTTTCGGAATGTCCTCTGTACGCTCCCGCAAAGCTGGAACGTTGATCGGAAATACTTTCAGCCGATAGTAGAGATCCGCACGAAAAGTCATCTGTTTTACCATGGCCGTCAAATCGCGGTGAGTAGCGGCGATCAGACGTACGTCCACCTTGTGCGTGTGGTTGCTCCCGAGTCTCTCGAATTCCTGTTCCTGCAGAACTCGTAGCAGTTTCGCTTGAAGTTCCAGAGGGATATCGCCTACCTCGTCAAGAAAGAGCGTACCCTTGTTCGCGAGTTCAAAGCGTCCGGTTTTTCGCGCAATTGCTCCGGTAAATGCTCCTTTTTCATGGCCGAACAGCTCACTTTCGAGGAGCCCAAGCGGGATCGCGGCGCAATTCAATTTGACAAAGGCTCGTTCCCGACGACTGCTCAGATTGTGAATGGCACGCGCGATAAGTTCCTTGCCGGTTCCCGTCTCGCCAAAGATCAGTACGCTCGAATTTGTAGGTGCCACGATGGACACCAGGTCCAACGCGGTCTTCAAGACGAGACTTTCTCCGACTATTTCCCCAAACTTGGAGCGAATTCCTTCTTCGAGATAGAGCCTCTGCTTCGTTTCTTTATCCCTCTCCTCGATTCGTGAAAATCGAAAAGGATGACTAACTGGGGGCGTTGCATCTATCTCGTCAAATCTCGTCACAGTAGAACCCATGTCTGCCTCCTCACACACGTGCGACTCCCTTGTGATGGTTCTCTTGACAATTCTTGATGTCGAGGCTGTCCGGTACATGCTCTCGGAACAGAAGCAACGTCAATCCACAAGATTCACTCTGCAATAGCCCGGACGAACAGACAACCCACGATGGAGGTGATTTTGGATATATACTTCGCATGATTGAAGGCTCAGACTTTTCGGGGAGCAACGGTGCGTTTAACTGCCGAAATGCTTCCTCCCAAACAGCCGTGCGTCGATCGAAAAGGCACCAGGCCCGATCATCGCCAATGTGGCGCCGAGCGTGGCTAGTAGGATTGCCGTGCCCGGATTGCCTGGATATGCAAGAACGCTCCACACTTCGACGGCTGCAATTAGCGCTCCCGCTATCGGAGTCCACAAGCCGATCATGATGAAGATTGCTAGCACTGCTTCCAGAGCTTGTGGAGCTATGGGTGTAACCATAGGCGGATCCCGGAACTGCAGCACTCCGTCGTGAAGCAGAGCGAAACCCGTGACCAATCGCTGAACGAGAAGCCCGAAACCTGGCCAACTATCGGCGAACGTCGTAAAGAGCCGTTGCAAGGACACCTCCCAGCGGAGGTTATCGCAGTTAGAGCGGTGGGGGAACGGCTGATGGTCGGAACCGGCGATCCGACTTTTGGGGGATCAGAGCCCGATGATGCCGCGGGTCAGCCCAATCGTGACGGCATGCGCTCGATCATTGGCACCAAGCTTGGAGAGAATGTTTGAGACATGGCTCTTGACCGTGGCCTCCCCAATGGAGAGTCGGTCTGCGATCTCTTTATTGGAATTTCCGGTAGCAATCAGCCGCAAAACTTCAATCTCTCGGGAACTCAACTCGTCGTCTGTCGCATGCTCAGCGAGCTGGGTGGCGATATCGGGCGGTATTCTCTTTCGTCCGGCATGTACCGTGTGGATCGTTTCTAGAAGCTCTCTATGCACATGCCCTTTTAATATGTAAGCCCGCGCGCCGGCACGAAGCGCCCGTAACACTTGAGCATCGCCCGTGTAGGTTGTGAGGACAATGATGCGGGCGTCAGGAAATTCACTCAGGATGCGGTCGATCGCTTCAATCCCGTTGAGACCGGGCAACTGTAGATCCATGAGGGTGACATCGGGAAGGTGTAACCGGAAACTTTCGACAGCTTCTTCTCCATTCGAGGCCTCCGCAACCAACTTCATGTCCGCTTCCGCATTGACCAGAGCGGCGATGCCCTTGCGGAGAAGTGGGTGATCATCCACGGCGAGGATGCGAATCAGGTCAGGAACGCCCACCATTGCTTCCTCCCCATCGGAACAGCCGGAATCGATGGCTATCCCGCTGCTTTTCATATGCTATTGCCCCCGGAACCACTAGCTCCACTTCTGTGCCAGCTCCCATTTCGCTCCAGAACTCTAATCGCGATCCGATTTGCTGGGCCCGTTCTCTGATGCCAGGCAAGCCCCAATGCCCGGGACTACCGCTAGCTTCCAGAACTTTGGGATCAATACCCTTTCCATTGTCTCGTATGCGTAATCGCAGCTGATGCTCATCGTATCGAATTTCTACTTCGATATGGTTGGCACCGGCGTGATGGAAAGCATTTCGGATCACTTCGCGGCTGATCCGATAGATTTCGTCCTGGAGGGTCGGCGAAAGTCTTTGTGGTTTACCTTCGACAATTACGCGAAAGTTAGGGCAATGCCCGTTCTCCGCACGAACGGCTGCGAGTTCCTTCCCGGCAGCCGTCAGCAACTCTGCAAGCTCGTGTTGAGGTCCTGAATCTGGGCGCAGGTCATGGATGGCGTCGCGGCCCTCCGCAATGGCTTGCTCCGTCGCGAGGATTGCTTCGTCCAGGGCTCGCATCGCGGATTCGGGGCTTCGGGGTAGCAGATTGCGAGCTGCCTGAAATTGAAACATAAGACCATGAAAGCTCTGTAGCAAGGTGTCGTGGAGTTCTCGCGCGATGCGTACGCGCTCATCCACTCGTGTTTCCAGCGCAAGGCCGAACTGGCGCTCCAATTGCCTCATGCGGAGGCGATAAACTGCCCACAATATGAGGAGGGCAACAGCTCCGCAGAGGGCTTGAAACCACGCAGTTTGAAACCAGAATGGCGGAATTGCGAAGTCGATTACCGCGGCATTTGAAGTCCAGGCACCGCCGATATCGCTCGCGATCACATGAAACTGATATTTCCCCGGGCCGAGGTTCCTATAGTATGCGGTCCGACTGGTGCCGGCATCCTGCCACTGTGTATCGACGCCCTCAAGCTTATAGCGGAAATGAACTCGCCATGGGGCCATCAAATTTACAACTGTGTAGTTAATCTGGATGTTCTTTGTCCCAGCCGGTAGTTTCAGGTCAGTCCATCGGAGATAGCTTT
Organism: Acidobacteriota bacterium; assembly: GCA_013285705.1. Classification (GTDB taxonomy): domain Bacteria; phylum Acidobacteriota; class Terriglobia; order Terriglobales; family Acidobacteriaceae; genus Alloacidobacterium. The sequence goes on along the minus strand of JABDHA010000026.1, from coordinate 28,086 downwards.
GCCCATCCGCAACTAACGATTGAATGGAAGGAGGTTGAGCCTGAGGGCTTCTTGATAGTCCTCTAAGATCAGCCACAGGATTCTTACTAAATCGATCGAGTCCTCGGTCGGTCCCTACCCAAATATTGCCGTCTCGATCTTGAAAGATGCTTAGGTCGTAGTTGCTGCTCAAGCCATCTGTCGTCGTATAGCTCTCAAGGTCTGGACTTGACCGGTCAGGTCTCCCTCTTAGCTTTTCTGGGTCAGGAACACGCCGCAGTCCGTCGCCAAGTGTAGGGATCCACAAATCTCCGTAGTGGCTAAAGAGAATCGCGCCAGAGCCCACGCGGACTTCGGTTTCATCCGAGGGCGCGAGTCTAGTATGCAAAGGAACAGGTCGAACCGATCTGGTTGGTTCTGACATCCACAACTTACCATTTGGTGCTTCGACGATTTGGGACACTTGACCGACATGAATTCCCGTTGACTGAAACGTCCTGGTTCCTTTGGGCAAAAAGACAATCGTGTTTTCCGTGGCGACCCACAGAGTTCCAGCGCGATCGACGTAAAGCGCTCGCGCCGCCGTCCCTGGAAAGTTCCACTCGCGCCCAATCTCTTTCCAGCAGTTGTCCTCAAGCCGCACCAGACCATATTCCCAACCGGCCCAGACTGCGCCCGTTTGGTCTTGCGCCAGGCCATCTATATAGCCTCTAGGAACGCCATCGCGTTTTCCATAGTTCACGGTATGGCCGTTCCGCAGAAGACTGATTTCACCTGAATAGAACCCAATCCACAGATCTCCGCTCGGGCGGACGAGCAGGGAAACCACAGGGCTGGCAGGAAGAGGTGGCTCGGGCTGCGTCTGGTATCGTTCGAACGTTAGCCCATCAAATCGAAAGAGGCCCTCCGCAGATCCGATCCACAAAGCATCATCAGCCGCTTGCGTGATCGCTAGAATGCGTGGCGGAGCGCCTTGATCTGCTCCCCAGGCAGCATGGGCAAACTGGGTTATCGTCAGATCGCTCTTGAACGCAAACGATGCGGTGCAAACGGTTGCAAAGAACAACCATGTCCCAATAATTCGCCACACTGGGATTGATGGATTCAATGTCGCTGCCGATCTGAGGGCAAGATTTGCCTAAAGTGAGTGAACGATGCAGACCAGATCTCGGAATCGTTGCCTTCGCAAAACGATTGTAACCAATCCGGATAGATTGAAGCTTGAGCGTGCTGATCCTCTGCGCTCGATTCGTTGCGTGCACGGCGCGCTCCAGTACACACGCTTGAGACGGGATGGACCCCTCGCGAGCGTTAGAGTAGTTCAGCGCGAATTTCGCGTACTCCGCGTCCAAATCGTTGACGCAGTAGCGTCCGTAACGTCAGCATAACCGACTTCGGCTGCAATGGCTTCAATGTCATGGCCGCTACAGTGCAGAAGCGATTGAGCATGCTCAACGTGTAAGCCCTGGAAGTATGCGAGCGGCGATTTGCCGAGCACTGCATCGTAACGACGCTGCAACGTGCGAGCACTGGTAGCGAGCGCCTTGGCCGCCTCCTGGAGCGAGAAACTTTCCCGAAGATGTTCTCTAGACCACCGTTCGAATTGCAGAATCAGCTATATCTCGATGGCAAGATCGAGCAGTTCTGGTTCCGCGCGGACACCGGGCCGATTTTCCTCATGGCCGCTGACTCGGTCGAAGAAGCCAAAACTACAATCGATGCCACTGGTAGCCGGCGGCTTTGCGAAATATCAATTTTGGCCGGTAGGCCCACTCGCGCCGCTGGGCCTGTTGCTCCAGGGCAAGTAGGTGATGGAGGCGCGCCGACGCAAGGTCGGCGCCCTCCGGTTTTGCAGTGAATATCTGACAGCTAACACGTAGGACTGAAACCGAGCACCTGCACTCACCAAGTCAAAGGTTAGCTTACCGATCTACTTTACGTAGACTTTGGCATTCTGATAAATCAATCCCACGTACTACGCGATGTTTCCAGACAGCTGAACTACCTTTACTTGGTCGCGGAACCAATCAGCAGCTTCCAATTCGCGTAATCCGTCCCGTCTAGCGTTCCCAGAGAATCCACCAGAAAGCTCAACCTTTTCGTCGCCGGTGTATCGGTTTGATATCGATCCGCCAGGAAGTACGGTGGCAACGTCTGCGAGTACAAACTCACTGTCGTATGCACATTCTCGGCATTCGCTCCCGCTGGCAACGGAATCTCGTACCGCACAATCGACTGTCCCTTACCGGCCAGGTACACCGGATCTTGTAGCGCAGCTCCGACCGGCTGTGTGGCGTGCAGATACCGTTCTGGAATCTTGAGGTCTTTTGGTCCATGCAGAGACCAGCCTATCGGCAGCAATCGGTTGTCCTTGATGTCGTAATCGCGCCGCGTAAAGCTTGTAGTGAACTGGTGATCGGCATTCTGTACGAGCTCCTCGTAAATCTGCACCTGATCACTCTTCTGGATTGGGTTCGATTTGCTGAAGTGCGGCTGGTACGCGCCATTCTGGAAAGACTCGGTTGACAGCACCTGCCCGGCAAAATCCGTAATCTGCCCCTTGTTGTTCGTCGCCCCCGAACTGAAGAACGGCTTCCCATTCACAGTCGCTTCCAAATTGAGAAATGCTCTCCGGAACCCCACGCCGCTCGGGAATCGATGTCCGGCCTTGTTCGTCACGGTCACCTCCACTATCAGCTTGTTGTTTTGCACCTCCCACTTCGAAATCTCCACGGTTGCCGTGATCGTCTGCACCTGCTGCACCACGTTGTTCGAAGCCGCCTGCAGATCTGTCGTCAGCCCCGACATGTAATCGCTCAGCCGAACCCCAAGCGCCTCGTTGTTGCCCATACTGTTCATAGGTTTCAGGAACATCTGCAGCAGAAATCCATTCATCCCGAGAAGTTCATGCCGAGTGAATCCTGTTGTGCGATAGCGCACATTCAAATCTTCCGGCTTGGCCAGATGATCTGACGCAGGATAGGTTCCGTCCTGGACAATCGCAATCTTGTCCTGGATTTGGGCCACATTCACGCCCATTTTTTGATTCTCGTACCCGCCCGGCATGTGGCAGTCCTGACACCTTTTAGGCGTCGCGCCTACTGATCCATACTCGTTGCGATAGTCGCTGTTCAACCATTCCGGATACGTTGCTTGTTCCACTGACTTCTTTTCTGAATCCGAGCTGTCTAACACGGGCAGCAGGATCGTATGGCACGTTCCACACATCTGCGACGACTGGATGTACGCATCGTGCTTCGGCTTTACATTCATGCCGGTCAGCATCGGATAGGTTGTAATCTCGTTGTCTTTGAATGGCCCGTGCAGCTCGTCCGGCGGAGTCACCTCAAACTCACCGTTGATCTGGTGTTCCAGAAAATACGGTAAGCTAGGATCCTTCGGCGCCAGCATCCGGTGGCACACCTCGCAGCTGATCCCATCCCGCGCCAGCCCTCCATACTTGAAGCCATCGCTGTGTGCATCGGTGTCATAGACAAACCCAAGCTTATACTCCTCGTGCGGATGCTCGGCGGCGAACGTTCTCTTGCCCATTGCGTTGTGACATTGCGTGCAGGTGTCGATCACTCCCTGTTGCTTCGAGTGTTCTTTCAAGTACGCCAGTTCGCTGTCCAGCTGTGAATAGAAGACCGGGTCGCGTCCCGCCAATCCCATCGGGGTCCACCGCCACTCGCCATAGGGGGACACGTTGACTGGAGGCAATGTCTGTAACGTGAGCGGCGGTGACGTCTTCTCGGCCAACACCATTGTTGGACCCAACCCCGCTCCGGTCAGCCCACTATGGCATCCCGTACACTGCGACGATGTCACAAATCCAGCCGAATTGTTTACCGGTGTCCCTGCGGGAGGCTTTGGCGGCGACATCACCGTATCCAGCGGCTCGGGCGGCAGCTTCTGAAGATTCGATGGCAGCGCGCGTCGCAGCTTCACCAGCGGCATCGTGCGCAAATCCTCCTGAATCGCTGCATTCTTCTGGTGCTCGGGAAAGAGCAGAGGCGGAATCGTCTCCTGCTGTTCCTGCCGCGGCTGCCCTGGTATAAGCGCTGCCCGGCTTTCGAGCATATCGATGAAGGTAGACGCGCCAGCTGCCCCGCACGTCTTCGGCGGTAGTGGAGCTTGCTGGCTCCTCCAACTGTCATCCACCCGATATTGGAGCGGCCATCCCTCCGCGCCCTCGATGTTGTTGAGCGACGCAAACGTGCGCTCCTTCTCGGCTGACGAATGGCATCGCAAACACACCAATCCATATCCAGCGTTCGGATACTGGAACGGATTGTCAAAGTTCATCGAGGTCGTGGGACTGCTTCCATTCCACACCTCGGCCCAGAACCACCCGTCAAACGATGCTTTCGAGTTTTTGATCATGATGGTCCAGTCGTTCGAGCATCCCAGATCCTTCTCGGCAATACCGTGATAGCGCGCTGCCGGAATTGGCGAGAACTGCTCCTTGATAATCACCGCGCCATCGGGAATCTCCCCCTTGCGCCCGTTCACAAGCCAGTTCGACACTTCCGGCGAGTAGTAGATATGCACCGCTGGATGCACTGTCGCTGCTACGCCCTGGATCAGTGGCCCCGTATCGCGCACCGACTTGTCGCGGCACCAGCCCAGATTGCGATACTCGAGCGTATTGAGATATGTCAGGAGCTGTTTCTCTACGGCTACCGGCTCGCCTGGCGGAATGAACGCCGGGAGCTTCAGCTGCTGTGGCACCGACTTTGCATCAGGGCAGGGATTCTTCACACTCTGCGCTTGCGCCCCAACGGACAGCAAAACCGCGAAGAGAATACTCAATACGCGCATCACTTATTTCCCCCCGAAAAAATCATCGAGAAACGGACAAAACCGAAATGCGAAACGTTATCGCAAAATGAACATCAATGCTGCTCGCGCAGCTTCGGCTATTTCTTGAGCAGATCGAGAAGGCAATGCAATATGGAATGCAGAGTACGAATCGTTGGTCATCTATGGTTGTGACCTGATTAGCAGCTACCCCCAGCCTGATAGCAAGGAGTAGCTGCATCGTATAACAAACAATGATGGAGCTCAGTTTTTCAAAGACGAAGTGTTGTAATAGGTATATTGATCCGTAGGCGTTTTGTCGGAAGTGAGTCCGTTGGAGTTCGTCACAGTGATGTCGCACGTGACGGTTGCCAGGTCTGGTAATCCATCCACCTCAGGTGGTGTGACCACGATTTCTGTATCTGACCAGGAAGCAATACTCTGACAGGTGTGGGAAAGTAACAAGCTTACGAACTGTACCGTCCCATTTCCCTGGGAAGAGCCGAAGCCAGCTCCGCTGATTGTGACAGAGGCATTGTCATTCTTTTTCAGAAACCCGAAGCTTGGCGTTACTTTCATAACCGCCGGTGGCCCGTAAGTAAAGGTTGGCGTATTCGAGCTCCCCGGCGCTCCTGTCGTAGTCACGGTCACGGCAACTGTTCCGCTGCCACTCACCGGCGGCGAAACCTGGATTTCAGTCAATGACACGATGAATGTCTGCTCCTGAGCAGCCTGAGTCTCTCCGAAATAGACTTTGCAGTCAGAGGTAAATCCTGTTCCTAGAATCGTGACTGTATATCCTGCCTCAGTTGGACCACTGCCAGGGGTGATTACTGAAACCGCAGGTGCTGATGCCGGAGGAGGCGCCGTGAACTGATCGAAAGGTACAATCGCGGAGGTGCCAAAATTATTGGTTACGCGCACATTGACCGGTATTGACGGCAGCAGCTTCGGCGTTTTTGTCGTGAGCTTCGTTGTAGAGACGAACGTCACTTTTTCAGCGGCCGCTGCTCCAAGTTTGGCTTGAAAATCGACCACGCAATCAGGAGTAAAGTTGCTGCCTTCGATTGTGATTACTGTGCCACCTGCAGATGGCCCGGCATTCGGAGAAATGGGGCTGCTGATTACAGGTACAAGTGATGGGATTTGGGGAGCGTTCAGGAATCCCAGATAGTTGTTGTGCTGGAAACCCACCTGCCCCATAAATCCATCCGTTGTAGGGACGAGGGACAATGTATTGTACGAACCGGGGCCGAAGTCCGTTGTTCCTGCGCTGCTATAGTCCAAATTGAGCTTTACAGAGCCCTGCTGCTGATTGGTCTGGACGTACACATTGCCTTTCGGCATCTTCATAAAATCATTGAGCTGGTTAACGACGTCTGTGTTCTGGGCAGGACCGGGGCCTTGAGGGTTCGTAACAATCGATGGATAGAAAGAATTCTGCATATCTGTCATGCTGCTATTGGCCCATGCGGCTGGCACGGCATCCCAGGCGTTGTAGTAGCGCTCAGAGACAGAACCAAAAACACTGTCAAAGCAATCAGCAAAGGATTGCAATCCTGCAGTGGGAGCAGCAAATGTATAAACTCCAAAGGTTGGTTTGTTAGCCCAATTCTGCGCAACCAGATATAAGGCGACTGTGGTCGCCATTGCTCCGCCAAGGCTGTGGCCAGTAATGTAGAGAGTCGGCTGTGGTGGTGCGCTTTCAAGCAAACTTGTTAATGCTTGCAGAAGGGTCGTGTTAGTAGATACATATACCGCGTTGGTAACTTCGTTGAAAGCCCCATTTGCGCCCTTGGAGACATAAATCGACTCAGAATATGAAGGGCCGGCCTTAAATTGTTCAACTTTACCTACGTCGAGGTCTTCCAGCTGATCAATGAACGAGCCCATTTGTGTGCCTCTGAGACAGACGGCAAATGCGTTCTGCGATGCGTTCTGCGCAATGTAGGCTAGATTGGCGCGGTCGCCTGTAAGGCCTACCCACACCGCCTTCCACTCCCCGTTGGTGGCAAGCTCCTTGTTGGCTAGCAGGGCGTTAATCCCGTGGTAAATTCGCTCTTGCTGTAGCAGTAGCGTTTCTCCGGATGGACGCTGAGCCCCCGCGGTTACCGCGAGCTGAGCGAGCGTCATCATCACCTGCGGAATTGTGTAAAGGGTGGATTCGGACTTCTTTCCTTCTACTTGAGACAAAACGGACGATGGCATAGCGGTGCCTCCACATTGAGCTGGTTGAGTTATGTCGAGACTTCGAAAGAATAGGCGAAAGCCGCAGACGATCTCGAACGCGGCAAGGCTAGAAACTTAAGTACGCAAACCTTAATAAATTAGTTATGCCCGGTCAAGATACCGGAGGGACTATGCCCTTCGTCACTGAAGGAGCGATCGTCGGCAAAACGAAGATCTCACATGGCTATTTCGGACCTCGCGAAACACCTAGCTGGAACAAACGACGGTACAGTCGGTGCCGAGCACGTCTACCTGCTCTAGCGCTTGATTGGTTCAATTCTCGGCTCAGGTGTACCCTCCCATCTGAATCGATAGGTGGTACTCTTGCGGACATTCGACACTAGAGCGGGACGAAAGCAAGCAAGGCACTCGCCGCCTGCATGGCGCACACTTGGATAGACAATGCCCAGTGAGCCATCCGCAAGCAGCCGCTCAGCTAGTTCTTGGGAGGCAATATAGCTATCTCGGGAGAGGTAGTCTTGGAACCCTCCGCTTCCACGCAGGTCGTGGAATTCTCCATTGAAGTCGGCGAGGTACTCGTCGTAGGTAATTTCATCTTCGAAAATGCCCGTTTCTGACAATGCTACCGCCTGATGATAGGCAACTTCTTCCATGGCTGTGCGGACATGCTTGGCGGCGTACCAAGCACCGCGATCTGGACCGTTGAAGCGAGAGCCCTCAGGATGAGCGTGGGTGAATGCTGCGTTAATGACGCTCGCGTAGGGTATGCCAAATACGAGTTCATGCGGCCCAATCCCAGGCAATAACTCTTGTTCAGCCCGTAGCCGGTCATTGGTCAGATTGTCCAACTCAAATGCTGTATCGAGCAATTCCTGATCGGGTGCCACGTTGGTCAGTACACTCTCATCGGGGATGCTATATTTCGATGGAATAAGCCGGCTGGAGTTCTTCCACGCCACTAAAGACACCGACGGGAGAGCCGAAGCTCTCCCGCCATGCGATTTCGACTTGGCGCGCTTCATTCGCTATCGGCCTCCGCGGCGTGCATCCAATAGCCTTCGAACATTCTGCATGGCTGACTGGCCTCCCTGCATCATGTATTGGAGAGGCGTCGAGCCGTGGAACATGCGATTGCTATTGTGCAACTGTACCCACCGATCCGCCAACGCCTCGCCATGGACAATATTCACGGCCTTATAGATTCCGACCAAGTATGAAATTCGGTACAGCTGGTCTGCATCCAGGACCTTGCCTGAGGGGTTCTTCTTCATTTCGTAGAAGGGACCGTTGGTGACACCGCCCAGCAGCTCGCGCGCGTCCTCGTCGCGGACACTCCACTTTTCCATAATGTTGAAGAAGAGAATCAAGGAATTGCGACTCAGGCGCTTCCGCTCCTCCTTGGAACGGAGATCAACGAGCGGCGCTAGCGCATAGCGCGTAACAGGATAGCTGAGTAGGGTTGCCATGGGTACCTCCTGACTAGGAGTAATTATACTCCTGATAGCGAGAACCTCAGGAAGAATTATTGACGCTCCTAATGGTCGCGTGGTTCGTCGTGTATCCCCTTGAGGCAACACTAGCGTGTCGCGGGCCAGTGACTGGTAGGCACCGTGCCCATTGCAACCTCAATATGATCAGCCAATACACGGTCGACCGCTGGGGAGAAACCCAGGCCAATCTGTACCTGGCAGGATTCTTGCAATGTTTTGAGCACGTGGAAAAGATGCGGGGTCTTGGCCGGGCATGCCCGGATATTCATCAGGCATCTGCCGCGTGCTTGGATCGTCGCATGTTGTTCAAGTGCGAGGACTTTCTCCTCAGATTTTCCGAAAGCATTGAATGAGATTCCCATTCTATTTCACACATAATAATGTGCTTATTTCATGTCCGATAAGAAGTGTTCTGTTAAGTAATACTGTAGGAGCTCGTTAGAAATGTCAGGTTCTAAGGATGGGTTGGATCACGATGAGCGAACGCGATCTCGAACGGATCGAAGTGTTGACGGATGTGCTGGCTGGAAGACGGACGGTAGCGAAGGCAGGAACCGTGCTGTCGCTCAGCGAGCGACAGATGTACCGGCTGCTGGCGAAGTATGAAGCCGGAGGCGGCGGCGCGCTGATACATAAAGCGCGAGGCCGCGAATCGAGCCGAACTCTGAACGCCGGTATTCGAAGGTATGTGATCGAGCTAGTCCGAGCTCACTATGCCGACTTCGGGCCGACTCTGGCAACGGAAGTTTTGCTCGAGAAGCATGACCTCCGAATAGGCCGAGAGACGCTGCGCCGATGGATGGTCGCAGACGGCCTTTGGCTGTCCCGTCAATTACACAGCCATCGTCGAAAACAAGCGGTTAGGCCATGCTCTCGCGCTGGTTAAGGCGCAGCAGGATCTTAAGCAAACAACAAGGGTGATGTCCTACAGCGAAAAGAGACTGGGTATCGCAAGAGACCGCGCAAGGTTTACGGTTCAGCGGAAACCCTGAATTTGCAGCCGGCGCCAAAAGCGGTGGAAATGCCGGTCTGATGGAAAGGGTGGAAGACAGGACGATGAAGCTGTCCTGTCCCCCCTCTTCCCACAGTCCTTGGAAATCGCAAAGAGCGCGATTCCCACATTACCACCGCACGACTACTACTGGGTTTACACTGACATTTCTAATGGGCTCGCCACCCTGTCATTTCTACGGAACACCAACGGAAATTATTTTAGATCTGTCAATTACATCCATCAACCTAATGTTTTAGTTTAATATGGTTGCGCTACCACCGAAACTTTTACCTATTGATGTGAGTCAATACATACACAGCCGTCCTGATCAGACGTTGTAGAAAGTTTCAAGCAATGTGTACAGCAACGACCGTTCCTACCCTGGTGGCCGCCTTCTCGAATGACCGCCTGGGCCTGTGCGCCAACGTGCGCGAGCTATCCGAGTCCGAAGAGTTCGAGGTCGCTGTGGTGGACGCCTTCTCGGGGGATGTAGTCGTCTCCCGAAGCTTCAGCACAAAAGAGGTCGCAGTCAAGACCGCTGAGACCCTCATTGATTTTGGTTCCCTGCAGGGAGAATGACGACCCAAGGGTACTCGCTTTCTGCTCGCTCCCTCTCATCGAGCGAGTTTAGCTTGCGGTAGTCGAGCCAGAACCCCGGCTCTACCCGTTTATTGAGGTGTCCCCAACTTCACTCATTTCGTAAGACGAAGATCCGTACAGGTCTTGTTCCATCTCCCTCAAAGTCAAGGGTGGCCAGTGCGTTGCATCTCTTTCTGGTATGCAGCAGCGAGTGTACCCTTGCTCTTGGCGATCGGCAGCAGAGTTGGGTAGAACTGGACAAACGTTGTGTCCACAGCCGCGTGGTCGGCGTGGCAACTGTAACAGTCAGCCGACATGGGAACCATCTTGGCGATTTTGCCGTCATCAAAGCCAAAGAAGGCCCACTTGCCTGGAAAACGCGCTTCGTCTTTTACGTGCACCTCGAGTCCCATGGTGGCGCCCTGGTAGTTGCCTTTCTGGTTAATCGAACCCTTCCCTTCCGCGCCGCGAACTTCGAGCACGAGCATGGTTTTGTCGGGCCAGGTGCCCGTCTTTACAAATGCCCTGTACGCCTCAGGATTTACAAAGACATTGTCGAACATATGATGGTCGCCCATCTGCATAGCCGGGTTGTAACTCATGTCGAACCCGGACGTCAGGTACACCCAGTCCCGATAGTGTTCGGGGTACTTGAGTTGAGAATCGCTGGTATATTCCGGACTCGAACTCGGGGCCGTCGCGTTCTGTTGGAAGGCGCCCATGGAAAGTAGAACCATTGCAAGGAGCAGGACGGTCTTCGCTGTGGTGAACATATAGTCAGTATCCATCCCGGCTCGTTCGAAGACTAGACGGGCTACCGCACGCCTCCAGCCATTCACTGCATTTTCGGCCTTTTGTCGGCGCCGAACAAGGCGAGGTTATTGATGAGTGTTTTGCCATTCCTTAATAACGCTCGCTAAGTCCTGATGATCGAGTTGGAAAACGATCGAGAGTGCGTCTCCCTGCCCTCGCACCAGAACATAAGTTGCGAATGCGTCCACATGTTTGCTGCCGGATGAATTCCGAAACTTCATTTTCCATACCACCTTTGCGAGGAGATATTTGGAATCTAGAGGGTTCGTTTCCACCGTCTGGAGTTGGGTTTCAGAGAGCCCCATCGAAGAAAAATGAGCCTTCATTTTGGGAATGACTTTGAGGAAGTCGTCCTTTTTGACCGCTTGGACGCCATTGGGTCCGCCAAACATGAACGTATCTGCGTACAAGCCACCGATTGCCGATACATCAGAAGAGGAGTTTGCTCTCTCGTATTGCAAGAAAAACTCGTTGACTCGTAGATCCATCTTTTCCTCTCTTTCCGGCAGGCCGCCTTTCCACCGCTTTCGCGCACCGGCGATTTTCTCAACAATTGTCAATGAGTCCTATCAGAGGGATGTGACTCGGTATGAAGCCGTCAATTGAGGTCGAAACTTCCGGTTTGCCGGTCATACGGCCACCAAGAGAGTCACCGACCATCAGCTCGCTGCGGCAACGGTCGAACAGCTCGGAACCCGTCGTTGGTAACGATGAACGAATCGAAACCGTAAGCGGACACCGCAGCCCTGACTGTGGCAGTCAGCGCAGCCCCAATCACGCAGATGACCGTGTAAGGCGGGTCTGCCGTGGTGCATGTCAATGGTATCGAGCTGGGCAACGAGTGTTTGTTCGGAAGGGTTATCATCACGCGCTTTGAAAATCGTCAGGCCATCAAGGTGATCTCGGGAGGGGAACTCCGTCCAGAACGCTTGTGCCACTTCGCGGTTGGCTGGCGAATCGATGGCCCATAAGGGCCCGTTGTCCAACAACTCACGAAGTCCGGCTCCATATTCGCGGTTTAGAACAACCGAGATTGTATACGGAGGGCTGCTCATCGGGAAGATGATAAATCGTTAATGGCCGGATTGTCGGCCATACGGACATTTCAACGGCTCAACGGCAAACGTCCGTGTTACCGGTAATACGGCCAGAACGTGGTCTATTTCTTTGGAACAAAGGATTTTGATGGGGTGATTTTCCAGTTTCCATCTTCATCAGTTACCGCGTCCGCGCCATCGATTGGCCAGTACGTTTTGCCATCGAATCGATAGTAGGTCAATCCAGTCTCGAAGGCGGACATATGCCATCCAGTCACCACATCCTGATACCCCGCAAAACTTGTTTTTAGAGTACCCGGCCCCATCCGTTCAGCTCACCAAGGTAAATAGCACCTATGCGGTTCACATCGAAGAGCCACATTGCTCCATTTGCACCCTGTCCACCCCGGGCCCAACCTGGACCGGAAGTGACCATTACGGTTCTGGCAGCGGGCTTGAGTGGCACCCATTGGTACGTCAAACCCTGCAACAATGTTGAACGATAGAAGCAACAAGCCAGCGCCGCGCGGTCGAGTGACGGGGCATCGGGAAGTGATCCTGCATAGCGCATGAAAAAGTCAGCTTCTCGGCAAGTTGCTCCCATTGGGGCAGGACGAGTTTCCGAAGAACCGTCTTGCGGGAGACTGATACTCAAGTTCCTGGTATGAATCCGACGATCTCGAGATCGCTGCGACGACAGTTAAGTTTGAAGCTGAAGACTGCCGTGTCATCCTGCGAAGCGCGGAGCCGAAGGATTTGAGTTGCTTTTGCCTCTAAGATAGTCCCAGCCTTCTGGCTGAGTGGCCCACATCTGGTGTCACCATGGCCAGGTCATAGGTTTTGGGCGGGAAGGAATGATCATGAACGCCCCTGAGAGACGGCTCTGGGTGATGTCAATCACGATTGCTCTCTTGGTCTCGTGCGCTATCAGTTGTCACGCTGTAAGCCGCACGCAATCTCCAGATACCGTGATTACGTACGTGGAGGCGGTAATACGCGCGCGATTTGAACACATCACGGAGTATGTCGTCAGAGAGCATTATGCGGTCTACAGAAACGGAGCAGGCAAACCAGCCGCCGAACAGGCGGTCCAGGTCACCTATCAAAAGAGCACGGGCATCACCTATACCACCGTCTCAAAGGTTGGTTCATCGATGTGGCTAAATCGAGCAATTGAACCTGCCTTGGAATCAGAGAGGGAGGTAAATGATGTAACAACGCGCCACCAGGTCATGCTCACTGCAGACAACTATGAGTTCGAAGTCGACCCTGCCCGAGATTCAGTGAACGGTCGGGACTGTTTCGTCCTGGACTTGAAACCACGAAGAAAGAGCCCTTATCTGCTGAACGGTAAAGCGTGGGTAGATGCAAAGACTTATTTATTGGTCCGTATTCGTGGTACTCAGTCTAGCGGTTCCTCTCTTTTGGCAGGATTGCCTCTTATTACTCGCGACTTCGCACACATAAGTGGCTTCGCGATGGTCGTCCACGAAGAAATAGAGGTACACACATTTTTGTTTGGACAGACGGTCATAAAGATTGACTACGATGGCTACGACATTCAGCGCGATGAGAGACCTTAAGTGGGCGTGTATTCTGTCGCCTCGGGAGTGAGCCTGAAGCGAGTCTTGGGTCAAGAACATTTCCCAACCGATGTCCTCGTGGGTGGCGCCGCAGGATGGCTGATGGTGCATTATGTGTTCGAGTAGCATCATGCGTACCACGCGGCCCTTGCGTTGCGAGCGAAGCTTGCGATGGAACGATGAAAGGTGGTGGGATCTCAACACCTGCGACAGAGCGTTTCTGGATGCATTGCGTTCGGCTATTGTGCCTGTAAAGCTTGGTTTTCTGTAAGTTCCCCAACCCGGCGGGTCTGGCAGCCAAGTTACAGGAGTCCCCGTTTTGCGGAAACTTCGACGCAGAGTTAGGAGGGCTGCTCGGCGGGATATTGTTTCCGAGAAGCAGAACAGCCGGTCTCAGGGCCTGGATTCTGGGGCGTGCATCAGGAAGGAGATGTCGTCCACTTTATATGTGGCCTTGCCAACCGAAGTCGGAGTTGCGGGAACTTTGTGGGCACGGACAGTCTCAAAGGCAGTCACCAGGTGCGGAAGTACGGACGGAGGCGCAACGGGAAAGTTATGAGCACCGAGAACCATCTTAACCCGCGGCGCCAGCGCGGCAAGTCGCCGGATCGAGGTACGATAGGCTGCGAGATCAGTCTCGGGACGGTAGAGCCAGATGGTGCCGGGATAGTATGTGTCGCCGGTGAAGAGCAGGCCGTTGGCGGAATCGAACAGAGAGATTGAGTCTGGTGTGTGGCCCGGTGTGGCGATAATTTTGAGTGATCGGCCGCCCAGATCGATTCGGTCACCATCGTGCGTAAATGACGTGATCTTCCAGGGCCGGGTCGCGTAGGCCTTCGGATCAAATCTCTCTGGCAGATGCCCGCAAATCTGATCGGGCGCGACTTCGGCTTGCGCGTCTTCGCGCGAGCCTCGCGCATTCTCCCGAGTGAAGTCGGTGTCCATGCCGTAGATCGTCTCGAACTGCCAGTTATTGCCGACGTGATCGTCATGGGTATGCGAATTGAGCACGACGATCGGCAACCTCGTAAGCTCTGCCGTAACTTTCCTGATGTCACTAATTCCCATGCCGGTGTCGAAGAGCATGGCCCGGTTGTCCCCGACGATCAGGTAGCTAATGGTCTCTTCCGACTGATGCGGTTCGTAAATAGCGAAAACAGAGGGTGCGAGCCTGTAGACCTCGAACCAAGGATCGCTGACCGGTACGCGCTGGAGGCTTTTGTAGTCAGCCCGTGGAAGCGCGCGGCACCACTCGGGAATCTCCGTTTGTCCATATAGGACTGGGAGCGAGAGAGCTATACAGACGACGAACGCGATGTGTAGCCTCTTGAACGACTGCTTAATGTAGACCGCCCTGTCCAGACCGATGTCCGTGGTACATGTAGAGTTCACCCATACGCCCAACTCTGCCATAGTCTCATACGTCCGTGGTTAGCGCCCTGAGCCAGCAGCTTGGGAAGCCAAGATCATAACTGACACCGACGGGATGCAGTTTCCACTAAAGTGGATCAGCAGCGGACGAGAACAACCCTGCATTGCAGGGCTCCAGCACGACGGTGTGGAACACCCTAATTCAACGCACTGCTGTCAACCAGCCGTGATGAGCAACTCCTGGAAATGAGCCACAGCCGCGGCGGCGGCCTGCTGATGTGCAACTAATCTGACAAAACGTTTACAACTACATGACATAAGCAATGATGGCCTCTGATTAACTGGGCTCACCTGGCGAAATCCAGGACGATTTTCTAACGCTAAGGGATCGCTCGATGAGCCAACCGGAACCGCCATGATGACAAGGCTTCGGGTTGCCTCCTAGCCGTCTCTACAGGAGGGTCCCATGGTTTGCGAAAGCGTGCACATGGATCCCGCAGAGTTGATTGATTCTCGACCGAACGATGCCCCCCTTGCACTCTGGCGCGACAGAATCGTGCTAAGTGTGCATCACGATGGGGCGGGTGCAATGCCCAGAGAGTGGAAACTCATGACCCAGCGCTTGGTTCATGACATTCTTTTTGGTTTGACGGGGAACAACATCTTTATTTGAGGAAGACCATGAACCGACTCACAAAGTTGTGCCGTCCCCTTGCGTGCGCGCTTGTGCTAATGCTTGCAGCCGTTCCGTTCGCCCTGGCGCATGCTCACCCAATGGTGATGAAACCCGCGCCCGACTCCACTGGGCCAGCGCCCAGCTCGATCTCGATCACATTTTCCGAGGCGGTAGAGCCCAAATTCAGCTCCATCCAACTGACCGATGAGAAGGGAAAGTCCGTAGATTCAGACGCCTCCAGGCCAAAGCCCAATGATCCAAAGACGCTTTTCCTTGCGGTTCCGAAGCTGACGACAGGAACCTACATTGTTCATTGGGTCAGTGTGGCTGTCGATGGGCATCGACTTGAGGGCAGCTACAAACTCACCGTGCAGTAAGCAAGGTATAGGGATGATCGAACCTTCCTTGCCGATGCGGGTCAGCGCGGCAGCGGCCCTTGACGTTGCTTATGTAGCATCAGTCGGAAGCTTGTTGAATCGCCTTTGGCTCGGCGGGAGCAGCACTGCCGCCAGCGATAGGCAGCTGCGGCACTGGCTGGCAGCCTGCTCTTCGCTCATGCTGGTGGCTATCCCTTTGCAGGTTGTCTTGCTCGCGGCTTCGATGACGGGCGATTCTTCATGGAAGCTAGCCTGGAGTGCCTTGCCGGATGTACTGACAACGCACTCTGGGCATACCTTGGCGATGAGCTTCTGTCTCGTACCTTTTCTGCTCGTTTTCTCTCTTTTCCCGCCTGCTTTCAGGAGTAAGGCGGGAATATGGATTGGGATTGCTCTTGTCCTGGGAATCACCGTTTGCAGAGCTGGCTTCGGACATGCGGCGTCCGACGGTGATTTCACCCTTCGAGAACTGGTGCAGTTTCTTCATCTCTCTTCGATTGCCGTTTGGGGAGGAGGTGTGGTGATTGCCGGATTGGCGGTCGCTCCCCAGTTGGCTGAATCCGCCGCGCCAGAGGAGGTTGTGCAGTTTGGAAGAGGCCTTTCGCGCACAGTCACCGTCGCGCTCATTGTTGTTTCCCTGAGCGGAATCTATAACGCATGGAGGGGTCTTGGGGGAGCTGTCTCTCCGCTGCCTCATACGGCGTGGGGGCGGATGCTGATGGTGAAAGTATGTATCGTGCTCCTGGCTTTGTTGCATGGAGGTCGTGTACGTCTTCTTCTTCAGGAAAACCGAAGTTCTAAACCGGATCGAATAGCACTCATTCAAAGCTGGCTTCGCGCGGAGGCGTTCTTGATGCTCCTTGTATTGGTGGTGTCGGCATGGCTGGCAAATTTGCCGCCGGCCGATATGTAGGTGACCACCTGAGCGCTCGGTGAACTGGTAGGTGGGCTCAAGCGTCTCGAGATCGACGGCCATCTCTTTTGCCGACGTGGCCGACGCTGGCGACGACCTCCCAACCCGCGCCTAGTGCGTTCTGAAAGAATGTCCGGTGACACCTGTATAGAGTCGATTTTGCCATTACGCAAATAGGAAGGCATTTAAGTTAACGTGTAACCGACTATCCGGAATAGTGAAACTGAACTGCGTGAAAAGTCTCATTTTGAGCAAGTTCGCTTTGCATTCAAACCGAAGGGAAGAGCTTGCTTCTGCTCCCCTGCGGTGATCAAGGAGTACGTAAGGTGAAAGGACTCATCTGCCTTGCAGCGTAATCGCATCCGCCCGCGACGGGGCACTGATGGCATAATGGCGCCTTGTCTTTACACAATTGCTTTCCATGCTCTCGCAGCAGGAGATATGCCTGCGCAAGCCGGTCCGGACTTGACGGAAGCGCGGGCTCCAATGCAGCCCGTACCGAACGGTAGGTGGCCCCGTAATTTCTCTGTATGCGTCCCCAGCCAAGCCGGGTTAACACACGCAAGCCGTTCGACTCCATCGGTAAGCCCGAGGCCACCCCGCAAAAGAGCAATATCTTCTCCGCACCTGGGTCACCGATCGTAGGAAATTGTTTCAGAGCTCTCTTGGCCTCTGTGTAGGGCTTCCGCAGTATGGAATCGAGATCTCCCGCGAATTGGTTGAGCGTGATGCGTGCTATCTCGCGCCAGCGAAATACCCGTACCTCAGGACGCATTCCTCCCCTCATGGCAAGTGGTAGGAGCAGTTCATCAGGCGCGCTTTGAATGGATTCGGCATTCAGACCAACCTGATGGCGCAGACCTTCGAACACCTCAAGACGGCGATCATCGGGAAGCAAATAGCAGGCGTTTTCCCACATTACAAGCTCAAATGGGCCTCTTGCGGGCGGAGCCATCGGCTCGCCGTACTCTCGCTTCAGCCGGACAATCAGTTGGTTGAATTCGTACATACGGGACCGAGCTATTCTTGACAAATCATAGCTGGACAAGTGCAGAAGCTGAGGCACGAGTGTGCAAGAGGCTACCATCTGATCAAGTGCTTGTGTTGTCTGATTTCCGGATTGTTTGCGGGTGGCGTGGTCGACGATGGGATTGTTACCGAGATCGCCGTTTTTCAAGCACGACGGCCCCAAAGTTGAGATTGCTGCTGCGGGTAATAATGTCCGGATGGCCGACGACACGCTTTTGGAGTGAAACTTGCCAATTGTACGATTCGTCGATCTAAATGGAATGCTCACTTGTTTCCAAGCTTCCAGAGGGTGAACAGATGGGACGCTCCAATGCCAAATTGCGCTGGGTAGCAGTTGCCCTAGCCGGGATTCTACTGACAGGTGCAGTTTCCGGCGCCCAGGCTCCGCCGCAGAACTCGCAATCTCCAACTCTGGAGCCCCTGCCGCCACCCTTCGGGCATCGAGATGATAACGTCAAGACTGTCGAGCAGGTCCAGATTCAGAATGCGCAGAATGCCTACTGGCAGAAGCAGCTTACGCAGGACACGGCCAAGTTGCTCGGACTAGCAAAACAGTTGAAGGAAGAAGTGGACAAGTCGAACGGGCGCACGCTCTCCGTCGATGTAATCAAGAAGGCGACGGAAATTGACAAGCTGGCCAAGAGCGTAAAGTCAGCGGCATCGTTTGCTTCCCAAAAGCAATAGTGTTCGCGACGAACTTGCCAACATGTTAGAGGAAAGAAAACGGGAAGCTAACCGGGTGCTCAAGGTCTCAAATTTGAGAGATGTGAAACCGGCAAACCCGATTGAGTTAGCATTCCAGATTGCCTTGGTTCATATTCTTCGCGATCCTAACCACTCGCGGATCTTTGACAGATGCTCGGCCACCCTGGCGCTCGGCGTCGAGTAAAAATAGAGACCCCAAACCGCTACCGCGATGAACAACGGAATCTGCCACCAATGCATACCGGGGATCATATCTCCACTGTTAGCGAGTGGTCGCTAGAACTTTGCCTGAGTTCGCTGGACCGCCTGCAAAGTCACGTTTTCGGTAAAGTGGCCGGGCTGGAACCGGCGAATGCTTCGAACTTACCCATAACGTCGTTTCACAAGGCCTTCGGATCGTGCGAGATAATGTTTCCTTCTGGTGTCGACTTCGCAAATCAAGCGGCGGTAAAGATGGTGCCAAAAAGTGAAGACATTGGTTTGGCTTACCAGGTTATCCGTTTGCAATCAGTCCGCTTGGTTCATCTGGGCAGTCGTGTAAACAAACGTCATTTACCGGCTCGATAACCTCAGAAGAGGAGTTTTCTCACACATTTGCCGAAGATCTGGAGATTCGCTTAAGGCCTCTGAAGAACGATTGGGGTTGGGTCATCTCGATAAGTCCGAAAGGCTTGGACGAGGATTGGACTTATCCCGTGACCTTTCCCAGCCGCACCGGTGAGCAGCAGGTAATCGGCACAGGGTATGGCAGCACAGTTCAGGAAAAGATGACCTACCCAATCATCGTTGAATTCGTGCTCACGCACTCTAACTTCGTTGAGTACTCCAAAATGGCCAGCGAAGCATTAAACTCGCCCCAACCAGAGGCGGCAGGAAAGTTCATTAAGAAAGTAGCCAGTTTGAGAAAAGGCCGAGTGACGCTGCAAGCACTTAGTTACGAAAATGGGGATACCGCTGAAACAATCAAGCGGATGACCTTCAAAGCTACAATAGTGGTTCCAATGTCATTCCTATCTCCCCATACATCCTGGATTCCAACTCCGTGCCCCGTTTCTGGGAGCTAGCCTATGCTGCGAGATTCATATATCTCGACGCAATGTTCGGCGCACTCAACAGCCTAAAAAGTCAGCTTTTAAGGTGACCATCATTCGCGGATCAATAGTGGATCTTCGCCAACTGTGAGACTCCTCCCTGTCATAGGACTGTCGTTGCCGTACATATCCTCAACGACCGTAGGAGCCCAATCGAGATTATCAACTACGAAAGCTGTTCCACTCGGTTTCCAAAGAATCAGGCCGTGCCTGCCATGACGAAGCAGCAAGCCGCACGACCATAGCCCCCTATCTTGCGTGCAGGGACTCAGGATATTATTGGCCAACCATTTCTGTACATTTGCGTAGGCCAAAGCCGCAGAAGTAGGAGTGGCATCGTCTCTCTCTGTCATATACAGAGTCACGCAGCAATGATTGTCCCACGCATACCAAAGAAAGCGTTCAACACCCGATGTGTTTGCAACCAGCAGTGCCCGAACCGCTACAGCCGCCTGCTGATCTTCGCTCGCAAATGTGCAGCCCGGTAGCCAACCCGTTTCGGTATTCCATACTGGCTTGCTTACGCCGTATTGCTTCAACAACGAAAAAATCTTGGTTGCCAGCGGTGCGATGGCCTCTGGCATTTTAGGTGAAACGTAAAGGTGATAACCAATGATATCGGCCGAGCCCGCGTATCCCAGTTTAAGTAGATTTTCCATATAAGGGAGACCGCTGTCCGATACTAGGTTTGCTGAGATAAGCTGTGCGTTGGGGTCATTGCTCTTTATGACAGAATAAGCGGCTTGTTGCAAGACTACGAGTTCTGCAGGGGTGCCAGTCCACGTCGCTGTCAAGTTGGCCTCATTCCACATCTCGTAGTACGCAATCTTCCCCTTGTACCGTGTTGTCACGGCTTGCACGTAATCGATCCAATCCTGAATCGAAGAAGGCTCTGCCGCAGCTCCCGGGGTGTAGGCTGATGGCTCATTTGGTCTTGCAGATGCCCATTGCGGAGTGAGCGCCAAGGGAAGAACAACTTCTACGTTGTGCTGTTCCGCAAGGGAGACGAGTGCATCCAGTTTGGTGAAGTTCCACGTTGCCTTGCTCGGTTCTATGTCCTTCCAAGTTACATACGCGTCCCAAAGACGCCATGTTCCAAATGGCACGACCGGCCATGGAGTTCCGTCCGCGGCATTCGTAATATGCATCCCGAAGTATCTTGATGAAACAGCTGCTATGTCTCGGCCACCAGAGAGGGGTGGCTGCGTCGAGCTGATCATGATTGTCGAATTTGCGCAGCCGCCTAGAAGACATAAAGACAAGACCGCTGCGATTGCCCAGCCTGTTCCACTTCGGGTCATCTCTTTTTTTACACGGCAAAGTCTATCGCTTTCCTTTGGTCTGGCGTATGTTGTACCGGGAAGACCTGTTCGGCGATAGATTACGCCAAGCCATTATCTTTGGCCAGCAGCATTGCCTTGTCAAAGTTGCTCCAAGTGAGTTGGGCTATGAGGGCCCGTGCAAAACTAGGCCACAGTGCGCCGCGTAGGCGGGGCGCTGCGGCCTAGCAAAAGTAGCCCACCGCCAGATCTTGGTTTCTTGTACCGGGTCCACTTTTTGACTCGTACAGGATGTGTGGTCGGCAATACGGACATTTCGAGCCGGTTCCAGGAAAGTTCCGATAGCCGGTGATACCCCCAGAACCCAGATTTTGCTAAGTCAGGTCCGAACTTTCCCGCAATATCGGCCCCCGCGTGTTTCGGGCGGTACTAATGACGGTCTGGAACAGCTGGATAAATGACTCAATAAAGCCGATAGATTTTCATTCCCTTTCCGATATTTCGCGTTATTATAGTTGCCGCTCGTTTGCATGCTCCGAGCCACCCCCCTTAGCTCCGCTGCGAATCCGGCAAGCTGCGCAGCGGTGACTTGAGGGGGAGACATGCTCGATTTCTGGAAAAAGATAACGAATGGCTCGGATCTGCCTACCGATAGCCACACCCGGACAAAGCTTCCACATTATGCCCGTTCTTACTTCGATCATATCGCTGCGGTCTATTCAGGTTTGGCGTACAGCGATTTTCCGGTCGATAAGAATGATGCTCGACAACAAGTAGCTGACAGACAAGAGGCTGAAAGTATCCTAGAAAAGGCAAAAGACCCCAATGCGCTGACCTGGGGAGATGTTTTTCGCCTCGAAAGTATCGTCGTTAAGTTGCAGCCACCGGACGCTCTGCAAAGAAACGTCTGGATAGTTCGTGAGCGCTTTCGCGAAATCTCCAGCCCGACCGTCTACAAAGCCTATATTGCCTCGAACCCGCCCACTCAAATAGACTCCACGCAAAACGTAACGCTCCTGAGAGCCGACTTAAGCAGACTCGTTGATGTATTGCATTGGTACTACGCTCTAATCCCCGATCGCGAACGTCTCAGAAAACACCTAACGCTGAGATGTGCCAAATCGATTACCCACTATACGTTCATTTGATTGGTGGCTCTGCTTCTCTGCTTACATGAGCCTCACCTAAACGCCAGCTTCCCTTTTTTCCACTTCAGCATGGGTGCCGGCAACATTCATTCCACCGCGGCCACGGCCATCTGCGTGGTTTATTGGGGAATTATTGGAGGATTCGTCAGCTCACAGCGAAGGATGCAGAACATTCCTTCTGACGGCGACCCACTTATTAGCGTGCTGGGCCTGGATGACGCTCGCTATTACTTATGGCTGTCCCCTTTGCTCGGTGCCGTTTTCGCGGTGATTCTTGCATGGATGTTCATGGGAAGCATCATCACTGGATCAATCTTCCCGGCTTTTAATGTTCCAAAACCACCAACGGCTGGTGGCATCTGGTTTCAGGATTTATTTCATTGGCCACCACTCGTATCCCACGCCGACTATGCCAAGCTTTTCCTGTGGTCGTTTCTAGCAGGATTTGCTGAACGACTTGTTCCCGACAATTTGGACCGCCTTGCTTCAAAGCTTCAGGTAGACGACAAGTCAACCGCGCCGGCACCCCTTGCGCCGAATCCAGCGCTCCCTGCAGCTGTGGCAATGACAAATGGTAATGGGGATGGTGCTGCAAACCAGCCAAAACAGATACCCAATGCTAACCCGGATGGCAATCAGGCAGATCAACCCGACGCTCCCGCACCCGCTCCTCCTGCACCTCAGCAACAACCGCCAGAACCCCAAGCGGCACCTATAGGAGCGCAGAACAACTGATTATCAGTAACGTTTCGGGGCTTTGGGGGTAATGTGCGCGGAATTCCTTTCCTGCCCCCACCGCTTTTCGGCACGCTTTCGAATATGCGGCCTTCCTTGCAGGCCGGGTGATGTCATCTCCGATCGCAAAACGCGAGGGGATATTTCCGCAAAAGCGGTCGCCGGGGTATCAGCCGACTGATGAAAGATGCGCCGAAATGATTGTCGCCTAAGAGTTCTCCATCGCTGCCTTGATTCCTCTTCTGATCGCTGGCGCGATGCTCCCTATCGTGATGATGCCAGCGAGTCATAGCAGCGAGGCTGCAAAGAAGCCAACTTTGAGCTATCGGGCGACGACTCGATAGAGTATTAATAATGCGGCTGTTATCTGTGAGGCAGGTGAAGCCGCAGCATCGATCCTAAAAAGGAAAGCGAAGGTCATCCGAGAAAGCTAGATCGGCTACTCTGCGTTCCCCCTCTCAGCGGTGAGTTTGGGAAAGACTGACGCGATTGTCTCACGCAGATTGTTCAAATCGACCATCCGCGTCGGAGATGCCACTGATTTGCTTCATCAACGACATTGTTCCAGAACGCTGCGCAGATTCGACTTTGGACTGCGTTTCGTGTGCGAGATGTGTGCCGCGTGGCAGCGATGAGGCACCAGTGCCGTTCAAATACCAGAATCGACAATGCGCCTTGAGATGATCGGTACGTGATAATCCGGTTTGTCACGCACTGGCGACACTGCCTCGCAAAAGTTAGGTGCTGGAGAGTCTTAGATCCTACATACCAATTGGTGGTAGGGCGGCCTTTCAGCCAACAGCCGTGATCGCTCGTCCATTTGCGCTTTCGTTGGCAGGTAGATTGATAAGTCACGGTGCCAACGCCCAAGGCCCTGAACGTCGAAACTCCGCTCCGATTGAGCCCCATCCTGCGGACAGGATAAAGACACTCGCCGCGCCGAATGCTTCAACCAGTCGCCGATATGCCAGGTTTTCGTAGAGTCGGTACGCAGGAGACAGGCCGAGAGGGTTATTGCGGGCTGTTTGTTGTACTCAAGAAGCACATTTCTCGAAGGTTTTCCGCTTTCGTAGAGGTCATCCGGCCGCGCATACACACGCGCTCTGTCGGAGGGGCCGATTATTCGGCTTCGCCACAAAGGACACGGGCCTTCCAGCCGCCGAAATAAAGCACCCGGCATCGGGCCGCTTTGTTGCTGCGCACTGAATAACGATGATCACGCCGCACCGGTTTCTGAAACAAGCTGAGCAAGATGATCCAGGAACGCCGGATCGTAGCTTTCGTCCACATGGTTTGAATTCCATAGTCTCTGATGGGAACCCCCATAACAGGCTCTAGATCTGGAAAAAACAACCGATCCGACTTTTGGCGGATTCGCGGCTTCCATGCCGATGCATAGAGTTTGTAGCTGGGCGACGCTCGGCGTTTGAAGAGCTGCTACGGGGTGCACTCATGGATAGGAACCTATTGCGTTTTGGCGGTGATACAGCAGGGATCTTCCTGCTGTCCTTAACTTTGAACGGATGGGCGCAGCAGCCACCCGAACCAGTTGACCCGACGCCACAGGACGGCCAGGTCTACGCTCTTATGAATCAGTCGTCGGGCCTCCAGCTCGCGGTAAATTCGTCCGGGAGAAGTGGCGAAGTTGCGGAGTCGCCGCGTAACTTCGGCAGCCTGGCGCAGCGCTGGGCGCTTACGCGACTCGACGGTGGTGCATGGAAGCTCACCGATCAGGCCACCGGCCTGTGTCTGGCCGAGAATCCCCTGTTACCGGCAGTGCAGGCTCAGCCATGTTCTACATCGCCGTTTCAGAGCTGGCTTATCGCCGAAGGCGCCAACGGTTATTCGACCCTGAAGAGCGTCGTTACCGGCGGACTCCTCACCGAATCCGGTAGTCAGGGTTTGCGGACCGCGCTGGCCGCCGGCAATCCTTCGCAGACGCAGCTATGGCAGCTGCGGCCTGCCTTCTGGCGTGGCGCGGATATTGCGGAGCAGGAAAAAATGGAGGCGCTGCGTCTGAAAACCGGTCTGCCGTGGTGGAAAGATGCCGAGCAGCCCGAGGACATTCTCAAAATCCTCAAAGATCACGGCTTCAATTCCATCCGGCTGCGCCCTACTTCCATTCCTCCGTACTATCCGAACCAGCCGGCCAACACCTGCACCGGAAACTTTTGCTTCATCGAGACCGACGCGCAGGAGCTCGATCTCGCGAGACGCGCACGCGATCTCGGATTCAG
Organism: Acidobacteriota bacterium; assembly: GCA_013285705.1. Lineage (GTDB taxonomy): Bacteria > Acidobacteriota > Terriglobia > Terriglobales > Acidobacteriaceae > Alloacidobacterium. The sequence goes on along the minus strand of JABDHA010000026.1, from coordinate 3,059 downwards.
CCTGGAGGTAACTCTCTTCTTCGACGGAGGCAGCTCGCAGTCTATTCCGGGATCGTGGACCGGACTCACGCAGGAACAGCTCGCGGCCAACATTTACAACTACACCAAGGCCGAGTTGGAGATGTATCGCAAGGCAGGCCTGATGCCGGACATGGTGAGTATCGGCAATGAGGTTGACACAGGTTTTCTGGGCGGCCCGGGCTTCTTCCCATTTAACCACTTCGCCGCCTTTGCGGCGCTTGAGAAGGCAGGCCTCACCGCGGTTGCCGATGCGGCGAGCGACACCAGCGTCGGGCCGGCGCTTCCATCTCCTCTTACCTGCATTCACATTACGCCCGGTTTCGACATGACCAGCTTCTTTACCAGCGCGAATGCGAACGGTCTCACTTATGACGCGATCTGCCAGAGCTATTACCCCATCTTTCACGGGCCGTTGACCGACGCGCAGGCGGCGCAGACCAACCCCAACCATCAGCCAGTAGAAGCCGATATGCTGCTCCAGGCCGCGCAGACCCTGGGCAAACCGATCTACATCCTTGAAACCGGCGAGCACTACGAACCCGGCTTCGACGCGCTCGACCCCTGGTATGCGCCTACCCGCGCGGCGCAGCGTCAGTTCCTCCTCGACCTTGAGAGCGTCGTCCAGTCGCTGCCTGGCAATCTTGCCATGGGCATCGAATATTGGGCGCCGAATGATGTTGAAATGCCCGACGGCGGTGGTCCATTCAGCAGGTTCCAGCAGGACTTCACGTCACCTAATGCATTGTTCGAGTGGGAGGGACTGGCGCTCTTCGACAGCGCCGACCCGAACTTCCTGACAAACCCGGCCGCGCCGAACTATTCGACTGTACTCCCCGGAATGGATGCGGTGGGCGGCAAGCTCGACGCATCGCTGCACTACAAGCTGACAAACCGCAAGGCGTCACTGCTGCTGGGAGGCGACAGCAGCACCGTCGGCGCCAGCATTTCCTCTCTGCTGGTCGGCCTCGACGGCATCGTTGACACGCGCCTTCAGTGGACCATCGCCAGCGACAACAACGGCGCATTCACCATCGCGAATTTGCATGCTTCGGGGAATGGCCGAACTGTAGTGCTCGACGCGGCCAGCGAAACGGCGGTGACCGAGACTACGGCCAACGGATTGCCTGAACAAAGCTGGGATGTGCAAACAGCCGGCAACGGCTACTTCTATCTCGTGAATCAATCGACCGGACAGGTCTTGGGGCTCGACGATCGCGGTCACGCGGTGGAACAGTCCCAGGCCAGCGCGGGGCAGTCGGCCCAGTGGGCGATTACCCCGGTAGCAATATCAGGCGCCAGATAGGCGCAGTCTCAAAGATTGGCTCTGTTGCATTAACTACCCATGGGTGCAGGTCAGCTGCGGATTTCGTCAGCGTTACGCGGCGAGACCAATCACGGTGTTAACAAACAGGATTTCGCCAGCAACCTAGGCCGACAGAGGATGTGTTTCCGACGACGGATCATGCGCATAACTTCAAAGCCTTTGATCGTGGCGTAAGCCGTCTTCATCGTTTGAAAGCCACGGGTTGGGCGGAGGACTCGCTTGATGCCGCCATGGTCTGCCTCGATGATGTTGTTCAGATATTTCGAGGTGCGGTGCTTGGTGTCGCCGCTTAGTTTACGTTCACGCCACAGCCGATGGATGGCTTTGGGATAGGAGCCAAGCTTGTGGTAATGATCGAGTGCGGTGGCCAGCGCCGCATCGTCTTTAGGGCTTTGCCCAGGAAGCGATATGCTGCTCCTGTGTCCCGACGATCCAGCAGCATGAAATTGATCAGCTCGCCACGCTTGTCCACTGCCCAGAACAAGTAGTTCCATTGACCGCCGACGCGGATATAGGTTTCATCGACGCGCCAGGATCCGGAGCGATATCCCTGATACCACCGCACGCGTTTCTCAAGCTCCGGAGCATAGCACTGGACCCAACGAAAGATCGTCGAAGCATCCATGTTCACACCGCGCTCCTGCATCATCTCAGACATATCCCGGTATGGGATGCCATGCTTGCATACCAGCGAACACAGACCAGAATGATTTTTACAGGAAAGCGGCGGCGCTTGAACATACTTCATCGTAACGTCTGCAGATGTCCCTTTATCCCCTCCGCCAGTTAATGCAGCAGAGCCGGATTTTTTCGACGTCCAGAAGGGATGAGGGAATAATGACTGTGCTTTCACGCCGCTTATTGGACGGGGAATATTAGAGATAGGCCGTCGCACCGACAGTGAAGCAAAGTGCTATCGTTACCGCCTACCGTGTGTTGGAGGTTTCTATGTCGATCCGTAAAGCTATTGTTCTCTTGCTCGGGGTATATTCGCCCGTCGTAGTTGCTCAATCAACCTATGAGCCCCCAGCCGCCTCCACGGCGGAAGTCTCGGGGATCGACTTCAAAACCTCACAATCGCTGGCGGCTCTGCAAGCGCGATACTCCGCATGTGATCGGAGCGACATATGTGACGGGAAGAAGCTGGTAGAGCCTTTCAAATGCAGCTCTGATCCGAGTCGGAACACGGCCTTCTTAAAGCTCAAAGGCGATGTCATATTCTACGACGCCAAAATGGCTATAGATGCTGACGGCTCACAACTCTCGAAGCGCAGGGGCGGCACGAACTTGCCCGAGACCGCTTGGCATTACCCCACCCCTCCCGGAAGCAGCGTGGACGCGGAACACGTTCCCTACCTCGTGCTTTCGAGCGAATTCGTCGCGAAGAAATATTCGGATCTCCGCAACGGGATAACGATTCACATCGGTGACATCGCGGCGGTGGTCTACAACGGCAAAACGAGTTACGCAATCGTTGCAGACACAGGACCTGCATGCAAAATTGGCGAAGGTTCAATGAGGCTGCACGATGAGTTGGGGAATCCTGGTTGCGCTGTGTTCGGCCCCGATGGCATCTGCACGAAGGCGTCGAATAGTGGTATCGGAAAGGATGTAATGTACTTCATCTTCCCGAACTCGGCTGGACTGATCTCGAAGGGGCTTACGCCGGGCAACATAAATGACCGGCTAAATGCAGAGGGGCCCAAGCTCATGC
>JABDHA010000025.1 GCA_013285705.1 Acidobacteriota bacterium | reverse complement strand
ACTGCTGCACGCTGGCGATAGCCAATTCAAAATGCAAAATCGGCGACGTATTCGACGCTACGGTGATCTGTTGTTCGAGCGTGCTGAAGCCAGACTGATGAATCGTGATGAGATAGTCGCCTGCGGGGATTGCGGTAAAACGAAACGCTCCATCGCCATTTGTCTGCGCGCTTTGAGCAACGTCGGATGTGGCGGATTTAAGGGTGACCTGTGCTCCGGGAATGGGACGATGCTGCGGGTCGTGAACGATGCCTTCGACCTGACCAAAAACGGTAGCGTGTGCTCGCTGGCTCAAAAACAGGCAGGCGAAAAGAAAAAGTAATGCAGTTCTGCGCATATGGCAGAAGCCTCCTTTATGTAGCTGGAGAAATTTCCTGGAGCTTCGCTGGCAGGCGAGGCTCAGTGCCTGGGCTACAGAAGAGTGAGGCTTGGAGGTCCGCGCTTTTGGCGTGCGCGATCGAATGAGATGCGATATTGTGCTTCCGTCTGCGCGTGGACGGCCGGATGGTTGGTCAACCCGGCAAATATGGCATCATCAGCGGGCGGCGCAAGAGCTGCAAGATGAAAGGCGGCAGGGGTTGCCGGAGTGCAAGGGCACTTCTCGGCAACAATGCCGACGCTCTTGCCTTGCTGCGATCTTACGTCGGATGACATCGCGCAATGATGTTTCCCCATGCGGCGGCAGCATGCTGGCAGGCTCGCATCCACTGCATCTGACGCAAGCAGCGGCGAAACCAGCAGGAAGCTGAAGAGCAGCAGCAGCGAGATGGCGAGCAGGCGTCGCACGAAACCAGTGTAGCCGATGCGGAGTGATTTCGCTCAGCGATCAGTTTTCGGTGTTGCTCTCATCACCATCTTCTACAAGAACCGAGGAGAGACCAACCAGATCGTAACTGGTCTGTGGGGAGCCTGTGGGCTGAAAGGTGATGCGCAGCGGCTCACGCTGCCAGATAGAAGGCGCGCAAGCCGGCTTCGGGTGGTCTTCCGGATCCCACCCGCCAATTTTTTTAGCGAGCAGCGGCTTGCGTGCAGCTACCTGTGCGACAACCGCGTAAAGCTGGCGTCCGCTCGCATTCAATCCGCAATAAGCAGCATAGTCGCGAAACCAGACAAGATTGGAGACGGCAGGATCGTAGTCCGGTAGCTTGATCGCGGTGATGTGGCCTGTGACGCGATCGACCAGCAGCCACGGTCCGCGCTGCCAGACCCAATGCTCAACCTTGTCGGTGGGAAGGGCATCATTCAAACGGATAGCGCGGCGTACGGCGAAGCTGCGATCGGTCACATCGTGAGCGTCGCCAGTAGTCCATTCCTTGATTTTGGTATCGATGACGAGCGGACGCACGCGGAGTTCTTTCTCATCGGGTGCGGCTCCCGCGGGATCGCCGGCAACGGAGTAGGGGACTTTCTTCGTGGCTCCAAGAGCAATGAGGTGCGGTTTCGCCGCAGCCAGCATGGTGCCTGGCAGAGCGAGCGCAAGCGCAAAGCCCAATAGTCCTGCGTGTGTGCGAGCCATCCAGATCAGGTTAGGTGGATGCAGCCTGAGACACAAGCCCCCATATAGTTACGAAGGTGACTTGACGGCTACAGGCTATTCGCGGCTGCAAGAAGAAAGACCAGCGGCGCGTTCCAGTTGATCGCGATCTCGTTCATGGAATATGCTCCCTGGTCGTCGATATACATCCGCATGGGCGGACCTGGTGGCAGCGTTTTTGCCACCGGATCGGCAGGATGCCGGTTCGGGCCGCCGGAGAGAAGGCCGGGCCATGGTTCGGCGATATGATCGGCTGCGCTGGGCCGATGATGTGGATGTTGAAAGGGATGCGCACCGAGTTGTGTTACCCAGGAGATGCCGAAACAGTTTCGTCCTAGCAAATAGTGCAGGTTGTTGAGCGCTATGTCGACGAAGCTGCTGTTTGCATGAAACTGGTTGGCGATGAGCAGCACCATCGACTGGTTTCCGGCCACTCCGTTCGAGCCCCAAACGTAGTCTGATTCCGCCAGCGTGTTTCCGTAACCGTTATTGTTACTATTGGCGGTGAGCGCTTCCGCTGCCTTGATCGTCGCCTCTTGTATAGCGCTTTGCAGACCAGCAGTATCTTTCCTTGAAGCGAACACATACGTCCAGTAAGCAAGCGAAGAGAGGGAACCCCAGTCGGGGGCTGTGATTTTGATTGAGTCTGGCGTGCCCGCTGCGGACACAAAAGCTTTTTGATATTCCGCGTCGCCTGTCGTACGCCAGAGCTCGGCAGCAGCCCACAGCATTTCATCGCTGCAGTCGTCTTCTCCATATTCGCCCGTGGCTACCTCGGGTGGATTCTTGAATGTGACGTCAGGATTACGTGAGCACCAGTTCCAGGCCTTGCGCGCGGCTGTGAGACAGCGTTGCGCATAAGAAGCGTCAGAGTTGCTATAACAGCGTGCCGCTATCGCCATGACCGCCGAAAAGTCCGCACTCGCGCATGTGCTCTTATAAGGAGCCGAGCCGGTCCCGATAACGTAGCTGGTGAGCGTGTCATCCTGCGGCATGATGAAGGGGCAGAATTGCAGGCTGGTCTGTTTGTGCCATACGCCGCCGTCCTGGTCCTGCAGGGTGAGCATCCAGTCAAGATTCCAGCGAACCTCAGCGAGAAAGTCAGGGACCTTGCCGCCGGATTCGGGAATTTGCAGAGGTACTTTGTTGAGCGTGCGTTGGTAAAACTCCCATGCCCACAGCAGCGTACCTGTGCTGATGCCCGAATTGACAATGTAGCGCCCGTAGTCGCCGGCGTCGTGCCATCCGCCATGGTTATGCAATGGGCCGCTCTTGCCGGAAGAGGAGTGATAGGCAGCCGAAAGATGGCATGGGGGATGCGCGTAGCCGTTGCCCAGATTGACGCTGCATCCGCATCTCTGCCCATAGAATGCGCGAGTCGTAAGCCGCAGCGCATCGCGATACACATTGGCGGCGACGTGAAATGGTGCGGAGCGTTCGCCGGAGTCGAGTTCGACGATATAGTCGCCGGGCGTGGTGAGCGCGGAAAAATCAGCCGTCTGTAGCGTATTGCCAGACGCAGCGTCATGAGCAGGAGAAGTCAGCGTTCCGCGATGGGCTGTGTCGCTATGGAGCGTGGAGCGGACGACAAACGACGTAGCTCGCACGCTGACGCTGGCCAGTTTCGGAAGCGAGGGCAGATAGCCTACCTGATTCAGCGCGATGGTAGAAGCGGGCAGAGATTCCGATTCTGCCGCAAACGATCTGTTCCAGCTGGGTAAGGCAGTCAGGGTGACGGCACCCGCCCGGAGATAGCGAGCGGAAGATAGGAGAAACTCGCGGCGACGCATCATCCGCTTCATTCTCACACACATCGCTCAGTTCGTGGTGTCACTCTATTTGTCTAGACCGCTATACTGGCCTTCCTGAATCTTTCCGGAGGAATGCGCTTGTCTCGTCGAACGATTGTGTCCGTAGCTTTTTCTGCCGTCTCCATCTTCTGTCTCACCTATATCGCAATTGCACAAGAACCGTCGAAGCTGCAGTTAATTCCGCAGCCCAAAGAGGCACGCCTGGTATCGGACATCCCCTTGAGTGGCGGCATCGCCATCGATGTTCCGGGCGGCGACGCAGAAGATAAATTTGCTGCCCAGGATCTGCAGGAGACGCTGCGTTCGTATGGCATTCCATCAGCTACTTCGAAAGGTGAGGATTTAGCCCGCGTAGTCCTGCTGCGTCAGGAGAATCCCGAGACACGAGGGCTTCTGCTTACTAATCGTGTCGTCTTCGACCCGCAGATGCACGACGAGGGCTACGCTCTCGTTCCCAACGGCAACACACTTTATGTGATTGCAGAAACAGCAGCGGGCGTCTTCTACGGCGCGCAAACGGTCAAGCAACTGGTTACGAAACAGAGCGGTTCGTGGATGCTGCATGCGGCCATGATTCGGGACTGGCCGGCTTTACCGCATCGCGGCGCAGACGATGATCTCTCGCGCAGCGGTATGCCGACGCTCGAGTACCAGAAGAAGCAGATTCGCACCTTCGCCGCTTACAAGCTCAACATCTATTCGCCATATTTTGAATACACGCTGCGGTACAGCGGTAATCCTATACCTGCGCCCGGGCCTGGCGCGATGACGCGCGCTGAGGTCGAGGAGCTGGTGCGTTACGCGCAGCAGTATCACATCATCATCATCCCCGAGCAGGAGGCCTTTGGGCATTTGTATCGCGTACTCGCGTATGACAAGTATGTTGACTTGGGCGAAACGCCGCACGGCGATGTGCTCGCTCCCGGCGAGCCTGGGTCGCTCACTCTCATCAAGTCATGGTTCGGCGAGATCGGACAGATGTTTCCGGGGCCCTACATCCATATCGGCGCGGATGAGACCTTCGGCCTCGGGCGCGGAAAAACAATGCAGGACGTACAAAAGCGCGGACTGGGCCCAGTTTATATCGACTTCCTTACGTCCATTGCGACTGAGCTGGCGCCGTTCCACAAGAAAATTCTCTTCTGGGGTGATGTGGCGATGAACGATCCCGAGCAAGTGAAGCGCTTGCCGAAGGACCTCATCGCTGTGCCGTGGCATTATGATCCGGAAGACAGCTTTGACAAATACATCAAGCCGTTTACGGATGCGGGCCTGGAGACATGGGTTGCGCCCGGGGTAGACAGCTGGTTGAAGGTCTATCCAAATAACGATGTGGCGTTGCGCAACATTCAGGGCTTCATTCGCGACGGGCAGCGGATGGGCGCAAAGGGTGCGATCACGACGATGTGGAACGACCAGGGCGAGACGCTCTTCGATCAGGTCTGGTACGGCATGATCTTCGGAGCGGCGGCAAGCTGGCAGCAGGGTGAGAGCAGCATTCCGCAATATGGAGAGGCTTTTGGATCGGTCTTCCACCATGACTGGTCGGGCAAGATCAACCAGGCACATCTGGAGTTGATAGCAGCGCACCAATCTTTGAGCAAAGCGCATATCGAAGACGCGAATAACAATATCTTCTGGCTCGACCCCTGGGACGAGAAAGGGAGTCGGGATGGGCAGGCGATGGCAGCGAAGATTCGTCCTGTGAGCCGCGAACTGCGCCTCCATGCCGAGCAGGCGATCACGCTGATCGAACAGGCCAGGGATGAAAATCCAAACCTGCTGGAACAAAATGCTCTCGACGCAATGGAACTGGGCGCGCGGCGCATGGACTTTATCGGTATGAAATTCGAGTTTTCCGATGAAATCGCATCGCTCTATGCCAAGGCTTTTGCAGAGCAAAACGATCCAAAGAAAAGCGATGAGGTAGACGCGCTCTTCTCTCTGATTTCAGACATGAACGATGGAAGGTGCGAGCAGATCCGCGATGGTTACACCTTCACCCGTGAGCTGTATGAGGATGCGTGGAAAAAAGAGAATCGCCCATATTGGCTCGGCAACGTGCAGGTGCGGTACGAGGCGGCGCAGTTGCTCTGGTATAACCGCTGCGTGCGGTTGCGGCAGGCGTTCGACGATCACGATAACAACAAATTGTCGTTGCCGGCCGCATCTTCTTTAGGCATCCCGGTAGTGTCTGCGCCATAAATTATTTTTGCGAGTGCGAAAAGGATACGCATTCGAGATGAAATCGCGGTAGAGTAGCGGCGATGAGAAAGCAATGGGCCTGGTGGATGTTTTCGGGACTCGTGCTCATCGTGCTGCTGTACCCGGAGCGGCTGACAGTTGTTCCGGCCTACCATGTACAAGTGGTCGACCAGTTTGGTGCGCCTATGGCGCACACGGGTGTCAGCGAGTTGTGGCAACTGGCTTCGGTGCACCGCGTCGAGCATCTTGAGCAGGTCATGACCAACTCGCAAGGAGTGGCAGACCTGCCTGCGCGAACCGTGCGTGCTTCGCTCGCGGAGCGCATGCTTGGTTGTCTCGCATATCTCAGCCGCGAAGGAATGGGGGCGGCTTGCGGCAACCATTTCTCCATCAACGGAGCAGGAGACCTGGAAGAGCTGGAGCGCGCCGTCACGACGACAGGCCTTCTAAAGCCGCAACATTCGCTGGTGCTGACGTTGCAGCACTGCGATCCGGCCGATCCTATGTTGTGCTGACGTTCTTCATCACGGCGGGCGCAAATTCCCGGTACAATCAGTGGTTCGCATATGTCACACACACCGAAACTGCTGATTCATGGCGGAGCCTGGGCCATTCCTGACGACATGGTCGCGGCGCACGAGCGCGGCGTCCGCAATGCGCTTGACGCCGGTTATTCCTTATTGCATCAAGGCGCATCCGCGGTAGATGCAGTCGAAGCCGCGGTCGCCGTGCTTGAGGACGACGATACCTTTGATGCTGGACGAGGCAGTTTCCTCACGCGCGATGGCCACGTGCAGCTCGATGCTCTGCTGATGGACGGAGGCACGATGCGTGCCGGCGGCGTCGCCTGTGTTGAGCGGCTGCGCAATCCGATCCATGCAGCCCGGCTGGTATTGGATAAAAGTCCACATGTGTATTTTGTCGGTCGGGGCGCAGAGGAGTTCGCGCAGGCACACGGCATGGAATTGATCGACAACTCAGAGTTGGTGCTCGATCGAGAACGCGTGCGCCTTGAAGACGCGCAAGCGAAGGAGCGCGCGGGATTGCCGGATCTGACTTTCGCCGGCGATGATAAGTCTCCGGAGACCGCGGTCGAGCTGGCTTCGCACGACACAGTTGGCGCCGTTGCGCTCGATCAAAAAGGCAATATCGCGGCGGGAACATCGACTGGCGGCACGCTGAATAAGGCTCCGGGGCGCGTCGGCGACTCGTCGCTGATCGGGTGCGGCTGCTATGCCGACAATGCCAGTGCGGCCGTCTCGCTGACGGGCTGGGGCGAACCGATTATGAAGCTTGTGCTTGGGAAATGGGCAGTCGACCGTGTGCAGATGGGACGCGCGCCGGAGCAGGTGGCTCCGGACGCGATTGCCTATCTCTTTAAGCGGCTCGGCGGACATGGCGGCATGATCCTGCTGGCTCCGGATGGGCGCTTTGGCCTGGCGCACAACACGCCGCGCATGGCCTGGGGCATCTGCGATGCACAGGGTCCGCGCGTGGGCATTGTGATCGACTAACTGGGATAATTGATTCAGTATGCTCGTACTCGCCTCAGCATCGCCGCGCCGCAAAGAGTTACTGACCCAGGCAGGATTCACGTTCCGCGTTCATGCCGCTTCCATTCCGGAAGAGCATCGCGCTGGAGAAGACCCTATTGCCTTTGCTACGCGATTAGCACGGGAAAAAGCCCAAACCATCTTCGTGGAGCAGGCACAGCTCGACGCGCCGGACGATCCGCTGCTGGTGCTGGGCGCGGATACGATCGTCGTTTCTGCTGCAAAGGAGATTCTCGGCAAGCCGAAGGACGCGAACGATGCGGCCCGCATGCTGCGTCTGCTTGCCGGCGGAACGCACTCTGTTATCACCGGCGTTTGCCTGGTGTCACGCGGTGGCGTCGAGATCGCGTCTGAGTTGACCTATGTCACGATGACGACGATTTCGGAAGTTGATATCGGGGTCTACATCAACTCTGGCGAGCCGATGGACAAGGCTGGCGCGTATGCCATCCAGGGCTATGCCGCCTCCTGGATTCCGCGCATTCACGGCTGCTATTTCAATGTAGTTGGACTGCCGTTGGCGCTGGTAAGCAGCATGCTGGAGGGCGCGGAAGCACGGCTAAGGAACGAACCGACGGCTACAGCCCGCTAGAGCTTCTGCATCGGGCTGACTTCTGGCTCGCCCGCTTCGGCGATTTCGGCTGCCGGAGGCTGGTTACGCGGAGACGTAGCCACCAATCCGAAGATGATGAGCAGCGATACGGCCAGCAATCCGAACTCGACGAACTTCAGCATGTGACCTCATTCCAGCATGGCCGCTAATAATGCAGTACGCGGCGTCAGGTGCTCAAGCAGCAGGGATTCGTGCACAGCGTGCGCGCCTTCTCCTACCGCTCCCATTCCATCCAATGTGGGCACGCCTAATGCGGAAGTGAAATTGCCATCTGAGCCGCCACCGGTCGCCGCTTCCTTCAACTCAAACCCAAGTGCGTGGGCATGGGTTGCGGCTCGCTTATAGAGCACTACCGTTCCAGGCGTGCGCTCCATTGGGGGACGATTCAGTCCGCCTTCAACGTGCAGACTGCACTTACTATCCAGGACGCGCAGCGAACGAAAACGTCTCTCGATGCGCGTCGCATCTTTGGCCTTGGCGATGCGAACATCCACTTCGGCCCGGGCTTCGGCTGCTATAACGTTAGACCGCGTTCCACCCTGAATGGTTCCAATATTTACCGTAATGCCACGATCTAATTCTGTGAAACCTGCGATGCGCTCGATCTGTCGAGCAAGTTCGACAACAGCGCTGTGTCCACGCTCAAAGTCAACGCCGCTGTGAGCGGCCACACCGTGTACGTGAATCTCGTAATTGCCAACTCCCTTGCGCGCCGTTTTATAGGCGCCTTCCAACCCCTGTGCCGGTTCCAGCACGTAGACGGCCTGGCATAGTTGCGCCAGCTTTTCCGTCACCGGACGAGAAACAGTGCTACCGACTTCCTCATCACTGTTAAGCAGCATGACTACCGGACGCGTCAGTCTCTGCTGGTCTTTGAGGATGGCAATGGCTGTCAACGCCATAGCCACGCCTGCCTTCATATCGAGAACACCTGGACCCCACACGCGTCCCTTAGACACGCGAAAGGGCATATCCTTTAGTGTTCCCAGCGGCCAAACCGTATCAAGATGACCTAATAAAAGAATCGGTTTTTGATTACTTTTTTGCGGACCGAAACGCGCTTCCAGCAAATCGCCGAATGCTTTCTGGCGATGCAGCCGAACCCGGCCGCCGAGGGCCGTGCACTGTTTCGCGACAAATGCCGCACATTGGTCCACGGCTGCTTTGTTGTCGCTGGGGGACTCGATTTCGACCATTTTCCGGAGTAAATCGAGCATGGGCCGCAATTGCGTCGCGGCGGATCGAGCGAGGGTTTCAAGAGCGTAAGTATCTTTTTGATCAATCATTTACTTTGTAGGTACATTTTCAGATACGATGCTGTTCTACCACCATAGTGTGGCAAAGATACAACAGTGAAACTTAATTTCCTGCAAGTAGTCTATGACGTTAATACCTCAAGTTGGGGTAAGGAAGCTCGATTTGTTAGATTCTTCGTCGTACTTGGAACAGACAGTCGCTTCGGTGATTGAATTCTCAGGCGTGGGCCTGCACAGTGGTGCTTTAGTTCAGATGCGTTTGCTTCCGGCTCCGGCCGGGTCGGGGATTGTCTTCCGCCGCACCGATCTCGAGAATTTTGAAATCCCCGCCACCGGACGCAATGTGGCCAAGGTAAGCTATGCGACCAGCCTGATGCGGCAGAGCGTACTCATCTCCACGACTGAGCATCTGCTCTCCGCGCTGATCGGCATGGGCGTGGATAACGTCATCGTCGAGTTGGACAACCTGGAGCTACCGATTCTGGATGGCAGCGCGCTGCCATACGTCGAGGCCTTCCAGCAGGTAGGGCTGAAGACGCAGCGGCGCCGGCGCGAATACCTGCGCATTCTGAAGACGGTAGAAGTGCTCGACGGAGATAAATTCATCGGTGTCTATCCCGGCGAAGGCTACAGTGTGTCCTACCATATTGATTTTCCCGCACCCATCGGACGCCAGGCTTTTACGGTCGATCTGGCGACCCGGAATTATGGGTTGCAGATTGCTCCGGCGCGGACCTTCGGCTTCAAGGAAGATGAGCAGATGCTGCGCAACATGGGACTGATTCGCGGAGTCTCCGAATCGAGCGCCATCATTCTCACCCGTCAGGGTGTAGTGAACGGCCCACTGCGTTTTGATGACGAGTTTGTGCGCCACAAGGTGTTGGACCTGATCGGGGATCTGGCCCTCGCCGGGCATCAGATCCTAGGGCGCGTAGTCGCCGAGCGCGCCGGACACGCCATGCATACGGCTCTGGTGGCAAAGCTGCTGAAAGATCGGTCCGCATGGAAACTGGTGACGGCTGCCCCGGAGAAGACAAAAAGTAAATCCGTCACTGCGCCAGCCGCTTCGCTGGTAACTGTTTAGCAATTCCTACGCAAACACCAGGCACTGCGGCTTCACCAGCGGCAGACTGCTGCCTGTCTCCGCCAGTTTTCCGGTCTCTGCGTCTCTTTTTATGACTGCAATGTTGTCCGAAGACTGATTGGCGACCAGGAGCCACTGCTCCGTTGGATCAAGAGTAATGTGGCGCGGAACTTCGCCGCCGCAGGAGGTAGCGCCAATGAGCGAGAGCCTGCCTGTCGCCGGATCGATGCTGAAAGCGACAATGTGATCCCAGAAACGAACCGCGGCATAGGCATAGCGGCCGCTGCTATCGATCACGATTTCAGAAGCAGCGTGGTTGCCATGAAAGGTCTTTGGCAGCAGGTCCTCATGCTGAAGCGACGTCAGAGTGCCGCTTTTGCCGTCCCACGCGAGCACGTCGACGGTTGAGGTGAGCTCGTTCGCACAATAGGCCCATTTGCCGTTGGGATGAAAGCGGAGGGCGCGCGGTCCGGAACCTGGCTTTGCCGTCCACTGCGGCGGGTCGCTCGGCGTAAGCTTCGCCGTAGCCGCATCGAAATGGTAGATGTGAATGCAATCGAGGCCGAGATCGTTGATCAGCACATAGCGGTTGTCGGGCGTGACGGTCGCGCGGTGCGCATGAGGCGAAGCCTGGCGATCAGCGACAGGGCCGTGGCCCTCGTAGTGAAACTGTGAGACAGCCTGGCTCAGTTTTCCCGCTTCATCGATGTGAAACGACGCGGCACTTCCGCCGGAGTAATTCGCGCACAATAAAGCCTGCCCGGTTCGATTGAGACTGACGTGGCAGGTGCCTGCTCCCGTCGCAGAGACCGTGTTGATGAGCGTGAGTTTCGCGGCGGCGCGGTCGATCGTGAAACCGCTGACGGCGCCGCTCTTCGCGCCCTCGTAGGAATCAATCTCATTTGCAGCGTAAAGACGCTTGCCATCCGGCGCGAGCGCAATAAAGGTCGGATTGCTGCTCTCGACTGCGAGTCCAAGCTCTTTCAGCTCGCCTTTGGCCGAGTCCCATTGAAAGGCGTAAATGCCTTTGCTCGAAGGGCCGGTCTGCGTGCCGACAAAGAGAAGGCGGCTATCTGGCATCTTTGCAATTTTAGCCTCTGCCCACCACGTCTTCGCTGCCAGGGAAGAGAGCGCAGCGGCTTTCACAAATGTACGTCTTGAAATCGACTTGGTCACACAAACATCCTATGGAAGATTGGCACAAATGTGTTGCCTTGCAAATTTACTGTGGTTTTACCGTGCAACCACGGCAGGCTGCCGTAGCCATCCGTAGAGCGGGAACTGCTCTGCCAGCTCCAGCACCTGTCCGCGAATGCGGGCAAGCGCCTGCGGATTGCTGCGCTCATTGAGCGCCTCTGTGATCCATTTGCCGATGATGCGCATTTCGGCTTCCTTCATGCCGCGCGTAGTGAGCGCAGGCGTGCCGATGCGAATGCCGGATGGTTTGAGCGGCGGATTGGTGTCGTAGGGAATCGCGTTCTTGTTGACGGTAATGCCAGCCTCGCCCAGCGCAACCTCGGCTTCGCTGCCGAACATCCCCTTGGCGAACACATCGATCAGCATCAGGTGCGTATCTGTGCCTCCGGAGACGACGCGGAAGCCCTCTGTCTGCAGTGTTTCGGCCAGCACGCGCGCATTGGCGACAATTTGCGCGGCATATTGCTTGAAGTCAGGCTGCAATGCTTCCCTGAATGCGACCGCCTTGGCGGCGATGATGTGGACCAGCGGACCGCCCTGCTGGCCTGGGAAAACAGATTTATCAATAGCCGCGGCATACTGCTGTCCGGAAAGAATCAGTCCCGAGCGCGGCCCGCGCAGCGTCTTATGCGTGGTTGTCGTTACGATGTGCGCATGCGGCACAGGCGATGGGTGCGCGCCTCCGGCGACCAGTCCGGCGAAGTGGGCCATGTCGACGATCAGCAGTGCGCCAACTTTGTCCGCAATCTGTCGCATGCGGGGAAAGTCGAAGATGCGCGGATACGCGCTGCCGCCACCGATAATGACCTTGGGCTTCTCGCGCTCGGCGGTTTGCTCCAACTCGTCGTAGTCGATCAGCTCAGTATCCTTGCGCACAACATACGACGCGACCTTAAAGAGCTTGCCGGAAAAATTGAGCTTGTGGCCGTGCGTCAGGTGCCCGCCATGAGCGAGATCGAGGCCGAGAATCGTGTCGCCGGGGGTGAGCACCGCCATATAAGCTCCGGCGTTGGCCTGCGAGCCAGAATGTGGCTGTACATTGGCGTGTTCTGCGCCGAAGAGCTGCTTGGCGCGATCACGGGCGATGTTCTCGACCACATCCGCGAACTCGCATCCGCCATAATAGCGACGGCCCGGATAGCCTTCCGCATACTTATTGGTGAAAACCGTACCGGCGGCTTCAAGCACTGCCTCGCTGACGAAGTTTTCAGAGGCGATCATCTCGAGGCCCTCGTGCTGGCGGCGGACTTCATTCTCAACGGCGGCGGCGATCTCAGGATCGGCCTGTGAAAGCGGCAATGACATGCGGTCGGACATGCTTCGATTGTAGAGCCTGGGATGCAGATTTGGTGTCTTTGTTGCACAATGTGGAACATCCCTTATGCGTATCGACCGCGTTCTTCTGCTGATGGTTGCCCTGCTCGGAATGCCTTTCTTTAATTCAGCGCAGGAAAGCGGCGCCTTTAAAAGCATTGCCTGGACTCCGTCGCAGCTGGCCAGCGGCTCTCCCTGTCTATTTACGGTGCAGTTTCAAACCCCTCCGGCTTCATTGAAGGGTGAGTGGCTGGGCCGCGAAGTGGAATTTTTTCCGTCCTCAGAAAAGAAAGTCTGGTATGCGCTGGCCGGTGCAGATGTGGAGACCGATCCGGGGAGCTACATTCTGGCACTCCACGCAACCATGCCAGACGGCCATGCGGTGAGTGCAACACGAGAAATTCGCATCGAGCCGTCACACTATCGACAGGTAGAGCTCCACGTCCCGGAAAAATTCGTCGCCCCGGACGCCGAGACCCGCAAGCGCATCGCCGCCGACAAAGAGGTCAAGGATCGAGTTTTCGCCCAGAGCGCGTCTATGCCCTTATGGGATGGAGACTTCCGTCCTCCGCTCAAGTCGCCGGCCACCGATTCCTTTGGCACGCGCAGAGTCTTTAACGGCAAGCTGGCCAGTGTTCATAAGGGGCTCGATTATCGTGCCGCCTCCGGCACGCCTGTCTATGCGGCAAATTCAGGAAGGGTCGTACTGGCCCGCGCTCTTTTCTATGAAGGAAACTGTGTGGTCATCGATCATGGACAGCAGTTCACCACCATCTACATGCATCTCTCAAAAATTCAGGTGACCGAGGGCCAAAAGGTAGCAGCGCATCAACTGCTCGGACTTAGCGGCGGGACAGGCCGCGCGACAGGACCACACTTGCACATGGCTGCACGCTGGCAGGGTGCTTATCTCGATCCGACACTGCTCTTCAAATTGAACCTGCCTGCCACACCGTAATTCACGAAGGTTAGCGTGAAATCAATTCTCCGGCATGCACGTTTTCCGTCGCAGTCTTCGGCAGCAATGGCTGCTCGGCAAGCTGCTTGAATGCGTTGTATATAAACGATCCGAGATACCAGCCGTCGATGAATTTATAGGGAGTTTCGCCCGTCGTGTAGTGGCCGCAGGGTAGTACTTTCGAGACGAAATCGATACCCAGCTCAGAGAACCTGCGTAATACTTCAACCGAGTATTCGCGCAGAAACGTCAGATCGTAGGTCGCGTGGACGACAAGGACTTTCTTTGGCGCAGCGGCGAAGCGCTCCATATACGAAACCGGGCTGACGGAGGCAAACAGCTTGTGGAGCCGCGCCTGTGTCAATCCAGCGTCCTCGAAGGCTTTGCGAATGTGCCGCGTGCTCTGCCCTGTCCAGGCAACGTCGCCAAAAGAGACGGAGGCATGGTTGAATGCGTTCACGCGCAGACGCGGATCGTGGGCGCTGGCGATAAATCCGTAACAGGAGCCGAGGCTGGTGCCGAGAATGCCGAACTGCTCGTAGCCCTGCGCCTCCAGCCAGTCCAGGCAGCAGCGAATATCGACGACCGCCTGACGGCACGCCGCGATGGTCCGTCCGATGTTCGAGCTGACGGCATAGTCAGAGCGCTCCAGCTCCGCAGGCCGGCGAATGTCATGGTATGGCTTGCTCAAGCGCAGCGCCGAGATGCCGAACCGGTTGAAGAGCGAGCAGAGTGCGTTGTGGCTGAAGGCATCGGCGTTCCACTGCGGCATCACAATGATGGCTTGTTTAGGCTTGCCGATTTGCTTCTCTGCGGGCGCCGGATACCAGCGCGCATTAACCAGGTCGTTCTCCGGATAGGGCGTGCGCACGGGCGAAGTAAAGCGCAGAAACTGTGCCGCCTCCAGCTCGCCCTTCTCTGCCATCTCTTTCAGCTTCGCGTCCTGCGCCAGCGTCTCCGGCCGCACATTGGTCGGAAATAACTGAGGATGACGTTCTTCCAGACGATAGTCGGCAGGCGGTTCATAGCTGAAGAAGCTGTCGCTTTCCCGCACGACAACGTCGTTGAGGGTCGTCATCCATTCTTCCGCGCGCACAGCATCGGCGGGCGCATGCGACGCGCTCCCTATCTTATGCGCGCGCAGAAAATCATCGAGCCACTCAAAGCCCCACTCCATGGGACGAACGATCCGGTTCTCATCCCGCGTTGTCAGCGCCGTTTCCCATGCGAACATCCAGCGCGCATACCACTTGCTAAGCATACTTCTAGTTTAATCGGTTTGACTTTAATCAACGAGCATGCGCGGCACGCGCGCGCCGATCGCGCAGAGGGTTTCATAGGGAATGGTTCCAGTTGCGTCGGCAAGCTCGAAGGCGGTAATACGTTCCCCGCCCTGCTCTCCGATCAGGACGACCTCATCGCCAATGCCAACATTGGGGATATCCGTGACATCGAGGATGGTTTGATCCATCGACACACGTCCGGCGATCCGCGCTCTTTGTCCGCGCACCAGTGCGCGCCCGCAGTTCGAGAGCAGACGATTCAAGCCATCGGCATAGCCCACAGGGATAAGCGCCAGTCTGGTTCTGCGCTCGGCCTTGAAGGTCATATTGTAGCCCGCTGTCTCCCCGGCTGCGATGGAGCGAAGAGACACAACGCGCGTCTTCCACGTCAACACGGGCTGCAGCGAATTTTGCAGCGTCGCGTTTGCCGAGACTGGCGTGAATCTTACAGGGCATCCGTAAAGGCAGAGTCCAGGGCGCAACATCAAACGTGCTCCAAGCTTTTTTGCGAGTGCTGAGAGCGCCTGCGTGCTGTGCCGCGCGAGCAGTGTTGCCGAATTGCCGGCGTGAATCCATGCAGGACGGATACTGTGCGCTGCAATGGTCTCAAGCGCAGTGGCAAAACGCGCCAATTGTGGCTGCGTTTCGTCCGGATCGAGCACCTCCGGGGCGCTGAAGTGCGTCATCACGCCCTCCAACTGAATGGGCGACTCCGGCGTAAATCGTGCGAGAAGTGAGCTGAGTGCTTCAAGCGAACGCGCGCCCTGCCGCGACATACCGCTGTCGATTTCCAGATGCACCGGAAGAGATTGCGGGCCAAGCCCTCGTTTGCGCGCCGCATCTTCCACCAAGTCGAGATGAAACGCTTCCCATACCTGCGGCGTCAGGCGGTGCTCGATAATCGTGTCAGCTTCGCCGTTCCACAATCCAGACATGATCAGGATGCGCGTGTTAGGGCAAACCTTGCGCAGCGCAATCCCTTCTGCTACGCAAGTGACGCCTAACCAGCTTGCGCCGGCAGCTTCAAGCAGCGGGCCACAGAGCGCAGCTCCGTGCCCGTAGGCATTTGCTTTCACGACAGCCATCACCTCAGCGTCGTGCGGCGCTGCATCCCCCAGCAGGTTCCAGTTGGCAAGAAGGTGGGAGCGGGAAATTTCCGCCCAGACAGGACGAGTCTGCATCATGACGATGCTTTCATCCTAAATTGTGCAGAGCGAAATCGCCGCATCGATGGAGGCTATGTTTCGACAAATGGCAGCTTCAGCGTCGCATAGTCGCGTCCAATCAAAGAACAGAGCGCCTCAACTACCAACTCATGATCGGCTCGTTGCGGAAGTCCGGAAACAGTAGCGCTGCCAATCACCCCTGCGCCCACCACCGCGACCGGAAACGACCCTCCATGCGAGGCGTAGTCGGCTGCCGACAGCGCATATTTTTCCGTAAGAGTGCTTTTCTTCTTTTGCAGCTCCAGGCCAATGGCATAGGAGCTGCGATGGAAGCGCGCCACCACATTTCCTTTGCGTCGCACCCACTCGCCGTTATCCGGAGTGGTGCCGGAAAGCGCGCTGTAGAACAGCGGTTGGCCAAAACGGCGCACATCCACCACCACCGCGCTACCACGGTCGAGCGCAAGTTCTCGCAGGCGCACTCCCAGCTGCCATGCAGTCTCCGTATCAAACCTGGGAAACCGCAGCTCATGTTCCTGGGTCGCGATGAGTTGCAGATCATCTTTCAATTCCATGGCACCTCCTCTGCATCGCATCCATGGTAACGGCTTCGTAGGTGCGGAAAGATTTATGCAAGATTTTCCTATCCCGGGAAGCGGATTCTTTTTCGGGAAAGAGGAAACACCGCGGGCAATTTTCGGGGCGGAAGACGTAAAGCGGAGACGCATGATGTCGTCAGGAGGCCGCTCATGCAATCCCGCGAGAACTACACACTTGCCCATTTTGGCAGCCTTGTGTTGCAGTTGCTGCTTTGTTTGATCTTCTTTTTTCCGCTTGGTTGAAAAGCCGGAACCGATCATGCTGTCTAACGGTCCGTAATCACGGCTCTCCGCAACCCTTCCATCGTCTTGCCTCTCAAAATCGTTTCAGGGCCCGGGTCGCAATTACGGACAAGCCGGATGGCTTGCCTCAGGGTAGTGGCTACAGCGTCCGGGCGTGCAGCGCCAAAGCGCTCGCCCAGGGTTTCGCCGTCCCCAGTCGCTCCCCAAAGGCCGATGAGAATGCGGTTTTCCGGCAGCTGATGCCGAATCTTCTGGCAGAGATTGCGGGCATGCACAAAGGCAAAGGGCGGAAGTGCGGAGATGTAGATCGTCGTGCTCGATTCTTCTCCCAGGCGTTCCAGAATTTCGTTTGTGAGGGTGGTGGAATGCAGCAGCATGGTTTTGTGCCCGCGCTGCTCCAATAGTTGCGCCAGCATGGTGGCGGCAATCTCATCGGCCTGGTCGTTGGCCGGGATGCAGACCACCGGACAAGTCCTTTCAATCGGTAAATCGATGTCAACAATGGGCGTGGCCAGCGGAGAGTGATAGTCGGTAAGCTCTGCAATCAATTCCGTGGCGCTCTGGGACAGGAAAATGCTGCGTGTATCGTCCAGGAACCCCTTGTGGCGGTCCTGTTCAGCCAGACTCAGGGCAGGCAAGACCACATCGTCGTATAGATCGACCAGCGGGTGGCCTTCGAGAAATTTATCGGCAATATGATGAGCTTCGGTCTGGTCCATGGCCAACAGGCGCTCGTAGAAGTGGGCCTCCGGCGCAAGCTCGGCTTCGTCGCCCAGCAGGATGTGCAGGAACGACATCTGCGGCACGTACCGCCCCATGACAATTAGGCAGACAGTCAGCGGAGTTGAAAGGATCAGTCCGGGCAACCCCCACAGAAGCGTCCAGACCATGGCTGTTGTGACCAGTGCCAGCGCAGAAATTCCGGTATGGCTGCCATAAAGCCACGGCTCGATGAAATTGCTGACCGCAACCTCCAGCACAATGAACAGCAGCAGCACAAAGAGGGGTGGCCACCACCCGGGAAAAATGGCGAACGCGAAAAAGATCGGCAGACCGCCGCCGATAATCATGCCCGCATACGGCACCATGCGAAGAATGCCGAGCAGTACGCCCCACAATGTTGCATTCGGCACATGCAGCAGAAACAGCCCAATACCGAAGACCAAGCCATAGCTGGCATTTACCAGTACATTCATCAGCAGATAGCTGCTGACGCGGTGCGCCGCATCATTGAGCGCCTGGGTCATCACGTTCAGCCGGCCCATGCCTGCCAGCAGCAACAGGCGGTTGCGCAGGTCTTCGCGTTTGATCAGCATGTAGATGGTGAAAATCACCACCATACCGAGCATGCCCAGTGGTTTGATCACCTGCTTCAATAGCTGTTGCGCATAAGCGCGATCGCTGACCGGCGGCTGCACCACAACCACCTGGGACGGGCTGGTGTTTGCCTCCGTTTTTGGATGCTCTACCTCGCGGGCGCGCCGGGTACTGCGCGACTTTTCCGATTCCACAGGAGGAGGCAGCGGCTGCGGCACCGGTGTTCCCGAGAAATCCTGACTGAGGATCCTGATTCCTGTGAGCGCGTTGCCCATCGGACCCGAGGTGGGTGCGTGAATCGAGGCCAGCTTATCGTCAATGTTCTGGCGGTAGTCGGGTAGATCGCTGGCTACATCCAACAGCTGCCGCGCCACCACCCATCCAACTCCTCCTATGAAAGCAGAAGCCAGCAGCACCACCAGAATCACAGCTGGAAGACGCCGCAGTCGCAGCTGCTCCAACCGCATAACCGCCGGAGCCAGCAGAAAATTGAGCGTAAGCGCCATGGCGAACGGAATGAGCAGATCGCGCGCAAAATAAAGCGTCAGCAATACCAGTCCCAGCACCAGCAGGGGTTCGTTGTTGAACCACCCACGCTTGTTTCTATTGATGGCGCTGGGGCCGCCGCGTTCAATGCCGTTCATGATGGATACCTGTAAGGAGCAGTTTCCTGATTAGAGCCTGATGGCAGATAACTGTGCAACATTTCATTCAGATGCAAAATTCTTATTAAGACGATTGACGCGCTGGAGCGTTTCATCGGAACTATTGGATAAAATCGTGCGTATTGCCTGCCAGCAGAAACAAGGGAGTTGAGCCTATGTCCACCACGCCATGGATTGCCGGAAACCTGACCGACGAGCAACGGGCCGTCTTCTATTCGCAAATGTCCGTCGTCCAGAAAGATGAAGTGGTCGGAGTGTTGCTGGCCTTGTTTCTCGGAACCTTCGGAGCGCACCACTTCTACTTGCGCCGAAATGGCCTGGGAATCATGTACGTGCTCTTCTGCTGGACAGGGATTCCCACAATTGCCAGCTTTATCGAATGCTTCTTTATGCCCGCACGCGTGCGGCAATTTAACGCCGAGCAGGCGGCGATTCTGGCCGCGAACCTGCGCGTTGCCATGCCCGGCGTGATAGTTCCCGGTGCGGTGAATGCGCCAGGGACTCCGCTCGTCGCTGCCGTCCCTTGCTCTTCCTGCGGCACGCCGCTCGTAGCAGGAGTGAAATTCTGCGGACGCTGCGGTGCTCAGGTGGCAAGCTGACGCAATGCGAAATCAGACTTGGATGGACGCCAGGATAAAATCAACGCGCGTCTCGACCGTGCCCACCGGAATTTCCACGTGATCGTAACCGTATTCGGTGTAAACCTCCTTGTTCCTGCGGAACGATACCAGGGCTTCCTCAAAAGTCTGCTTACGCTCGGCATCGGTCTCGTAAATTTGCTGCCAGGGCGGGGCTAAGAAGACCTTCCGATTGTAGCGATGCGTTTGCGCCTGCAAATAGGCTTCCTCGGACAGGCGAAGCTTGTTGATGCGAGCGTGGGTGATCGTGTCCGGGATGCCACGATCGAAGAATGTCACGTGTACGGCGCCGGAGTGTGCCAGATAATCTTCCGCCGACTTCTTCAGCATGAGCGAGGTGTAACGCTCCGTATCCAGCCACGGAACAGCATTGTCGCCGCTGCTACCTGCTCTTGAATGATCTGACGCGCGGCCTCAGGAACGCAGGCGAACCCTCGCCGTTGCAGCTCGTGCAGGATGGTTGTCTTGCCGGCACCCGGACCGCCTGTAATCACATACAGACGGTCGCCGCTTTGTTGATGAACTGGATGAAGCACTGCTTTTTGAAGGCGCCGAAGGCGCGTGGGCCCGTGCGGCCAGCACTCACATGTTGGTGTGGCCGGCCCGCATTTCTTCGTTGAAGGCTGGCTTGGTCGCGTCGAGTGCGGCATGCATCTTCGCGTTGTACTCTTCCGCACGCTCCAGCAACGCCGGAGTCGCAGCCGCATACTCGTCGGTGAGCGTCAGCATACCCTGCTTCGAGAGATCTGCGGCCATGCGGGCCAGCTCCTCCGACGTGGTGTTGAGATACTGCGCGTCACGCGGATCGACGATCCACACAGGCTGGCCGTTGCCCAGCACATGCGAAAGCCAGTAAGCCTTCAGCTCCAGAAACTCCAGGCGGCTCGCGTCATCCGTGTCCGTGAAGGAGAACTTCTTCTGCCAGCGGCTGTAATAGCGCGTGGTGACAGGAACGGGCTGACGGTTGCCGCTCTTTACCAGTTCAAGCTGGCCCTGATCGAAGGTCTTGCGGATCGCGTTGTAGATGAACGTTTCCGCGTAGGGCTGCTCGGGCGCCGGAACGATCTCGGCAAATGTAACCGTCATGCTTGCAGATATCTTCGCGTGCAGCGGCGAAGCCGTGCCGTCTTCGAGGTGGGCAACGCCGTGAACGATGTAGGTGTCGGCGCCCGAGGTAGAGCGGTGAAACGGCCATGCGAACTGGTTGAAGCTGACAGGCAATCCCGCCACCGTGACATAGGCATCCGGGCGCGGATTGCGCAGACGCTTTGCCGCTTCGCGCAGGTGCGCCGTCATTTCCGGAAGCAGATCTGGCTTCTGGAAGTCGAAGGCATCGCTTAATTCCAGCTGCAGCGTCTTTGTGGGCGGCGCATCCGGGGAAAGCGCCAGCTTGAACTTGGCGGTCGGGTGATTGTTGAAGTCGGTGCCTGCTTCGGCGGAAAGAACGGTCAGTCCGGCTTCGCGCGCGGCTTTGCCCAAAGTGGCTGTCAATGCTGTTTCGAGATTCGTGCTCATCACCCTTTATTTTACTGGCTTATCGCGCGATTTGGCGAAGTCAATCCAAGGTTTTGGCTTGTGGAACAGACCCCGACGTTAGAATTCGCGCAGCGCCCGATCGATAGACAGTTTCTCCGCCGTCAGGCTCACGACCAAAGCGGCATCACCTTTCCGCTCGGCTTCGCCGATCGCCGCTCGCAGCTCCCGCTGGCGCCGCTCCAGATGGCGGTGGCGCAGGGTATCGAGAGCCGCCGTCACTTGCTCTGGGCTGATCGGCTCCATCTCTCCATTCAGGGCCTTTGCCAGCAGGCTGCGTGCCGCAGGATCTTCGATGGCGTGCATGGGATCGACAGCTCCGCGATGCCGCAACTGTTTGAGGAGCGAAGCGACCGTCAATCCTTCAAAGTGGACTTCGTTGGCATCGAAGCCCGCAGCCGCAGCCTGGCAGGCAGCTTCGGAGAGTGCTCCAGCGAGAGCTCGCAACAGCACTTTCTCCGCCTCGCTTAACGTCGGAGTTACATTCGACAGAGAATTCCTCTGTTTTGCCACTACCTGCTTCAACTCTTCGCGCACCAGAGCGGAATCAATACCCAGTTTCTGCGCGGCGTCAGTGGCAAATTCATCGCGCGTAATACGGTCGGGTATGCGCCGGATGTACGACAGTAGGTAATTGAGCGCCTCAACCTTCGCAGCTGGCGTTCGAAGTGGATAAAGCAGAAGCACACGGTCGATTAGATAATCTTGGATGCGCAGCGCCCCGCGGAGGGCGGCCATGTATTCCTTGGCGCCACGCTCACGGATGTATCGGTCGGGGTCGAGCCCGCCTTCGAGTGTAACAATCTTGATTTCGAAATTAGCCTCCATCAACTCCATCAACAAGTGAAGGGACTTATCCGCGGCGTTTGAGCCGGCGTTATCAGGGTCAAAATTTATGATGACGCGAGTCGTATAGCGGTTTAGCAGCCGCACCTGCACTTCCGTAAAAGCCGTTCCACTGGTGGCAATCACGTTCTTCACGCCAGCCAGATACACCGAGATGCAGTCCATCTGCCCTTCGACCAGCACGGCAAAGCCGGTCTCGCGGATTGCCTGCCGCGCCTTGTCCAGGTTGAACAGGACGTTGCCCTTGGAATAGAGCGGCGTCTCCGGCGAGTTCATATACTTCGGCCCTGCTTTTTCGCCAGCTTCGAGTGCCCGCGCCGTGAACGCGATCACTCGCCCCGATTCATTCGCAATGGGGAAGGTGACTCGCTTGCGAAATTTGGAATAGAGCGGACCGGGTTTTCCGTCTTCCTGCTCTTTAAAGGAAAACAGGCCCGAGAGCCGCAGCGTCTCCTGGTCGGCGACCGGCTGCAGCCGCTCCCGCAGCGCGTGAAACGAATCGGGGGCGAAGCCGATGCGGAACTTCTGTATCTCTTCCGGCTTCAGCCCGCGGCCGGAGAGATATTCGCGCGCCAACGCTCCTTCCGGCGAGCGCAACTGCTCTTCAAACCACGCGGTTGCCAGCTCATGCAGTTCCAGCAGCTTGGTGCGCTGGCGGCTTTCCTGCGCCTCTTCTTCGGAGGAAAACTCGCGCTTCGGCAGCGGAATCCCGCACTTCTGCGCTACAAAACGGACCGATTCCGGAAAGCTGACATTTTCAACTTTCTGGATGAATGAGAAGACGTCTCCGGAAACGCCACAGCCGAAGCAGTGAAAGAACTGCCGCGTCGCATGCACGGAGAAGGATGGCGATTTCTCTTTATGGAAGGGGCATAATCCGCTGAAGTTTTGCGCTCCAGCCTTCTTTAAACGCACATAATCGCCAATAATCTTGACGATATCGGCCTGCTGTTTTACGAGTTGTGCGAAATCGGAGGCCATCGTTTGTCGAACCAGGGAGCGGGTGACAGGCTGTCACCCGCCGGACCCCCTCCCCCGTGTCTGGTTGGGGCTTGCTTTTGTTTTCAATGATTTAGGAGAGAATCATCCCCTGATATACCATTGATTTTAAAGACTTTCACTCGGTTCTAGTGTTTTCAACAGCTTAGTGGAGGGTCCGGGGCTAAAGCCCCTGATTTTGGCTTCTCTCTACCCTGCATTCCAATTCGATTTTTCCCTCTATTTCTAGAATATCAATTTCGGCGAAATACTATGCCAAAACCGTTGAAGTATAAATCCTTTTAATCTAATCACTTAAGAAAATTATCCGTGGGAAGGGGCTTGACAGCGATCTGGACGAGCAATCCGGGCTGGCTACGGTCTCATCGCTCGACAGGTTTGGGCTTGCCAAGGCGCATGTTGATTCCCACGATGGATCCATAGACATTGATTCCAAAGTCCTCATATCTTGGTTCCGACAAGTAGAAATTTGACACGTGCATATAGGTCATTCCGGCGGCAATGCTGTATTTGGGGTTGAAGTTGTAGCGAGCGCCGCTGCCCATCATGAGGGTGAAGGTCAGGTCCTGTCCCTGTGCGTACTCTATGCCATAGGGTTCTTTCGCGTTAATGTCCCCGACACCGCCGCGCGCTTCAAAGTAGGGCACGATTCTCCAGTTCGGCTGGATAAAATTGCGCCGGATGCCGTAGTCGAAGGCGAAGTACCGCGTTTCCGCCCCTCTTGGAATTGCGGTGTAGGAACCGCTGAAGGTGAAGTCAGTACTGCCGCGCAGAAATTTCCAGCCCCAGATGTTGTCGATCTCCCAGCGGAGCGAAGCAATGTTAGGCACGAGTGTGTAATGAAGCGGCCATGTTGAGTATTTGCTGTCGACCAGAAAGTCGAAGACGAACGGAATGTTGTTGGGCAGCCATCCGGTTTCGAGTGAGAATTCGAGCTTGTTCCGATAGTAGATAGCGCGGTTGAAGTCGGGGGATTTCGAGTGGAGCGTAGCTACTACTGCAGGCTGGCTGTCGGAATCCTGACCGGACGCGGGATGAGCGAGAGCTGCCAGCACAAGAACAACGAATACTGGATTCCTGACCCTCATCCAAGCCGCCTCGCTCAGAATCTTAAGCAGCTTAGACCCTTCAGGATTGTTTCGGCGACTCTTATTTTGGATTTCATGCAGGAGCGGTGCTCAACTGAACATGGCGATGATCTCATCCGGCTTTCTGCCTTGTTCGCGCAGGGCGCGCAGCGAGAGCGCATCGTGCCGCTTGGCCAGACGCTGGCCGCGTTCGTCGTTCATGAGAGGGCAGTGATACCAAGCAGGCGGCTCCCATCCAAGCGCCCGATCGATGAGGATCTGCCGCGCCGTCGACCGCAGCAGGTCGGCTCCGCGCACGACTTCGATGATGCGCATGGCCGCATCATCCACCACGACGGCAAGCTGGTAGGCGGGCACGTCATCGCGCCGCCATACCAGAAAGTCGCCGAAATCATCTCCTGCGATGTAGAGCTGCGGGCCGAG
Source organism: Acidobacteriota bacterium (assembly GCA_013285705.1). Classification (GTDB taxonomy): domain Bacteria; phylum Acidobacteriota; class Terriglobia; order Terriglobales; family Acidobacteriaceae; genus Alloacidobacterium. The sequence continues at coordinate 25,668 of JABDHA010000025.1, read as the reverse complement.
GCGGCCGTCGTCGAACGTAATCGCCTCGCCGTCGGGAACGCGAAAGCGCCAGTTCAGGCCTGCGGGCGATTCCGGCACGGCGATTTCACCCGATGCCTGGGGTCCGCCTATTCCGGGCCTGCATGTGCCTGGATAGATCGGCTCGTCGTCTTCGTCATGCGGAGCCTGCGCGCTGCGCGCCAGGTCCTTACGCGAGCAACGGCAGGGATAGACGTACCCTGCCCGCACTAACCTACGCCACGCATCGAGATAAAATTTTCGCCTCCGGCTCTGGACGTAGGGAGCGTGCAGGCCGCCGACATCCGGGCCCTCCTGCCACCAGATGCCCAGCCAGCGCAGGTCCTCGAGCATGGCGGCGGCAAACTCCGGCTTCGACCGCTGCGGGTCCAGGTCCTCATTGCGCATGACGAGTACGCCCTTGGCCTGCAGGGCACGCTGGTAAGCCATCCAGAAGGTCTGCGCATGACCGAGGTGCAAGAGGCCCGTGGGTGAAGGCGCAAGACGGCCGCGATAGGTGGAAGCAGGACTCACGGCCTTAGTCTAGCGAATGCAGATCAACTTCCGGGTTACCCGCCAGACTCGATGAGTGCGTCGGGGAGTGGGTGTTGAAAAAGTCGACGTCGGTTCTGGCGTTCTAAGGTGGAGACCGCGCGAAAAATGACTCGGGCGGTGTTGCTGCCGGTGTTCAGGCAGTCGCAAGTGTTGGGGATATCGTTGGTGTTCTCAGGAATCGGACCAGTCGTTTGATGTTCTGGGCAGTGGCGGCCAGGAAGAACTGCTCCTGGACGAACTTCAATCTGCGCAGACGCAGGCGGTGAAGGCCGATGCGGTTCTTCAGTTCTGCGAACAGAGCCTCGACCTTCTTCCGCTGTTGCTGTGCATGCTCAAACTCCGGCGTGTTCCATAGATCTCTCGCCCGCTGTCGAGCTGCTTCGTTCATGTGGATGGCAAGGAACCGAAATGCTCCTCTGGTGCATTTCGGTTTCAGTGGACACGGACCACACTTGTTGCGAGTTCCGATGTAGGCGAACGCACGGTTTCTGTCATTGCGACCGCCGTAGTTCAGTTGCTGGCCCGCTGGGCAGATGTAGCTGTTGCTTTCAGGCTGATAAGTAAAGCGCTCCGGACCAAAGAACGGACTCCTTGTTCGAGCAACAGCATCCCTCGTGGGCATGTACGGCGTAATTTCCCGGTCCATCAGCCATTGCAACAACTCACCGTTGCCATAGCTGGCATCGGCAGCGATGGACTGCGGATTCTTCCTTTGCCACTGGGCGAAGCGAGCGATCATCTCCTCGGCGGCTCGAGACTCCTCACTCAGGCGGGCGCCCGTCGCTTGTACACCCACGATGATGCAACTGTGGTTATCCACCAGGTAGTTGTCGTAGTAGCCCATGCGTGCTGGCGTGCCGCCTTTGGTCGCATACGTGGAATCCGGATCGGTGGTGGACACCTTGTCCTGGCTATGTGTCGGCTCCTCGACTGGATTCCGCGTTTCCAGTTCAGTGAGGTACTCGCGAACTGTTCGATTGACCTGTGCGGCTTCTGCCAGCTGTTCTCTCGGGATACGGCTCTCCTTCGAAGCGTTTGCTTCAACGAAGGTTCCATCGACCGATAGCTTGTCTCCGCGCACCAGGCCCACTTCCAGGCACTGCGCCACGATCCGCTCAAATAGTTGCTCGAACAACTTCGATTCCTGAAAGCGCCCGTGGCGATTCTTCGAAAACGTGGAGTGATGCGGAATCTCCTGATCGAAACCAAGGCCTGTGAACCAGCGCCAAGCCAGATGCATGCGAAGTTCTTCAACGAGCTTGCGCTCGCTGCTGATGCCGTACAAATAGCCAATCAGCAGAATCCGCAGCAACAGCTCTGGATCGATCGATGGACGGCCAGTGTCACTATAGCTGTCCTTTAGCTGCCCGCGAACGAAGCCGAAGTCGATATGCTCGTCGATCAATCGCAACAGATGGTTTTCTGGAATCTGATCTTCTAGGCGGAAATAGTAGAACAACGATTCCGAGCGGGCGTGCTGACCCATCATGTACTTTCGTCCTCCGACAATGCCATCCACAACAGCATGGTCAGACTATGCGGCCAAACAACTCAAATTGCCATTCGGATCTTATCGAAATCAGATGATTCGTACTGAGTTTTTCAACACCCACGGGATGATGCATCAATTGAGATGGCGGACGCGGGAGAGCGTGGTCACATGCGAGTTCCGCCCAGCTAATATTGGATTAGTGGCAACTATGAAGCTATGCGCAGCACTCGCACTCGCCAGCCTCTCCACCGCGCTAGCCCAAAACCCAGCTCAAACTCTAGGTGAGAATCCAGCCCGACCCACGGTCGGACAAAACGCCACACTGACCTCCCACTCCACGCTGGTACTGGTGCCTGCCCTGGTTCGCGATAGGGGCAACAAACTCGTCTTTTCGCTCAGCGCCAACGATTTCGTCCTCACAGACGATGGAGTTCCCCAAAAGCTTCACCTTGAGCAGGACACGGGTGGTGAGCCGCTCGCGCTGGTGGTCGATATCGAAGTCGGCGGGGACGGCGCGCGCCAGCTCGCGAAATACGAGTCGCTGACGAGAATGATCGACTCGATAGTCGGCGGCGTGCCGCACGAGGTTGCGGTCGTCGGCTACGACAGCTCGCCCGTGCTGGTACAGGACTTCACGCCGGATAACGATATGGCGGCAAAGGCGACGCACGCCCTGATCCATGACAACAACGGAGACGATGGGGGTGCCACGCTAGACTCGCTCGCCTTCTCGGTCGATCTGCTGCGCAAACAGCCGATTCAGTATCGTCGGGCGATTCTTCTGATTGCCGAGAGCCGCGATCGCGGCAGCCATGTGCGACTCGACGAGGCGCTGCGCGCGATCAGCGACACCAACACCGTCATTTACAGCATTGGGTTCTCCAGCGCGAAAAGCGACGTCGGGCACGAAGGTCCCAAGACATTCGGGCAGAACACAGGAGGAATTCCAATCCCGTGGTTGTCATCAACTGGCCCCCAGCCACCTGGCCCAGCTCATGGCTGTATGAGCCGCGACCCGAGTGACCCACAGGGCAACCTCAATGAAAAGCCGATCGCACAGCTCCGGGACTGTCTCAGCCTTCTTGCGCCACCACTTCGGCTCGCCAAGATAGCCGCAATCGCCGCGACTGACGGCCTCGAGAAGAACATCCCCGAGACCACTGCTCGGCTTACAGGTGGCGAATACTTCAAGCTCAGCGACACGAAGAGTTTCGAAAGCGATCTGGCCACGATCTCCAACCACATTCCCAACCGCTATGTGCTGAGCTTCCAGCCGCAATCGCCGCACCCCGGCTTCCACGCCCTCGCGTTGCGAGCACCGGGCTACGTCGGTCTTGAAATCTTCGCAAGAGGTGGTTACTGGGCAGAAACCCCTCCCGGCCAGACCAAGTGATTCAAGCCCCATTCAAAGTAAGGTGCACCGGGATTGAACCCGCGCCTTTCGACTTTACTGCAAACTCCCTATTGCCGGAGTTACGGGCTTAGTCTAGCGGACGCAGATCAAGAGGGTTTGCTTGTTCAACTAAGACGGTTCAACGATCAAGTTCAGACAGCTACTGGACTCCCGGTTTCATCCTGAAGTTCGCATGTGGGCTACACTGGGGGCGTCCGAGGGCAACGGATTGGAAGAAGGATCTCAACGCAGGACCGATGGCATTCCTGTGAGCCCGCGATGGCGCCATCTCGGCTTGCAAGCCCACTACCGGTGTGTGGTATTCGTGTTTGCGATACTGTTGGGCTGCATGCTGGCTGTACCGGTCGGAGCGCAACAGCAGCCGGAGGACCCGGAAGACGACAAGCAGATCGGGCTCTGGCTCGATCAGGGCATTTCCACACCGCTTTCGCCTGACAAATCACTGGACGTGGAGTTCCATGAGCGATTCGACGAGGGAGGCGCGAACCTCTACGAGTACTTCGTTCAAGGCGGAATCGCCTTTCGCCTGCGGCCGTGGCTTACGGTGATACCGATTTATCGCTACCAGCGCTATCCGGCCAATCCCAAAATTGCTTACGAAAACCGACTCCAGCTCAATCTAACCCTGAGCAAATCCTGGGGGCCGTGGCGACCAAACCTCCGCACACTCGTCGAGGGACGTTTTCCCGATGACCGGTCTGCCTCGGCCCGCCTTCGATTTCGTCCAGGCATTGACTACACGTTGCCGCTCCGCATGGCGCGGCCGCCGGTGCTCGTCGTGAGCGATGAGTTCTTCATCGTCCCCGGAGACAACCCGTTCTTTAACGGCGGTAGCGCTTTCACCCAGAATCGCTTTCAGGTGGGACTTCGGTCACCCGTCACCGATTCATTTTCTATACGCCCTTATTTCCTTTGGCAGTCGGTAAACCTGCCAACGGGATGGGACACCAACGAAATTGTTGGCATCTCACTCACCTTCAAGGTGCCGCGCAAATCCCGATGACGTCGTGCCTTAAAGCTTCGCTGGTAAGCCATCCAGAAGGTCTGCGTGTGGCCAAGATGCAAGAGGCCCGTGGGTGAAGGTGCAAGAACGGCCGCGATAGGTCGAAGCAGGGGTCACGGGCATAGTCTAGCGAATGTAGATGGAAGGCACATGTGGTGCTGCGGTCTCAGCTCTCCGGTTCCCGCAGGAGAGTCAACGGGCAAATCAGTGACAGAGCTGTCGTCTACTTTTTTTAATTCTTGGTGTCGTTTATCTTCCGCAAATTTCGATTGTCAAGGATAAGAAGCACATGATCCTGCAGGTACGACCAATTTGAGTTTGTAATATGTTCAAATTCTGCTTTTTCGCCATCGCTGCTCTAGCTGGATGCGGTCTCTCGGCATCGCAGGCTCAACAGATTCAGGTTTCCATGTCACCCGAGCGTTTCGACACCGGTATCTCCAAAACGGGCTCCTCTGCGGGGACGATCCAATTCGGAGAATTTCTTGGACGGCGCGCGGTCTTCCTTCCCTCTGGGCTGCTGACAGTGAAAGGGGCAAGCTTCCGCGACGGCGTTGTGGAAGCGGATTTGGCAAGCAAGCCAGGCGGCTTGTTTATAGGAATTGCCTTCAGGATGGAATCAGAAGCAAATTTGGAAATGATCTACCTGAGGCCGGGTGCTTCGGACACCATCGAAGCCATGCAGTACACCCCGCGACTGAAGGGGGACGCCATTTGGCAACTGCTCAATTCGAGCCACGAGAAAGCCAGCGCACATATCCCCGGAAACCAGTGGATGCATATGAAGATCGTTGTCACCGGTCGAACGTGCGAGGTCTTCCTGAACGAAAGCAAGGCTCCTACGTTGACTGTGACCAATTTGCGGAGGGGGGACAGTGAAGGGGGAGTTGGCCTATGGTCTTTGGGCGGCGGATATTTCACTAACCTGAGCTATCAGCCTCTTCCCGACCGGAAGCCATTGCCAGACCTACCGCCATTCAAACAGGCAGGCCTCCTGTCCGATTGGGAGCTGTCGCCCGCATTTGACGCGGGCGACGTTGACGCCAGTACCTACCCGGCTTCCATCAATCAATGGGAAAAGGTGCATGCGGAGGATCCAGGATTCGTTTTGGTAAATCGGTACCGAACCAGTCCTGCGATGTTTCCTATGCCCTCCCGCGAAGACATGCAAAAAGGACGGGTCAAAGGCGCTAAAGTCGTATTCGCTCGCACTCAAATCTCATCTGTGGAGGGGAGTGAAAAGATTCTCAAGATCGGCTACAGCGACGACATCGTGGTCTACCTGAACCGAAAGCCGATTTTCTCGGGGAAGAATGCCCTGTCGTACCGCAATGATGACTCGCTCGGTACATTCGGTCTCAGCGACGAGACCCATATCCATCTCAACCCAGGCGACAACGAACTGCTCGTCGCTGTCACGGAATACAACGGCGGCTGGGCATTCGAGTGTGAGTTGTTTCCTGTCGGATTCGAATAATGCAGTTGGCTCAAAACGCTTCCCCAGACTTAGCCGGGATGGATGTGATCGTTATATCGGATCTTCGTCGAACCACGCGTACGACGTGAAATCGCCATAGCCCATTGAGAAATGAGATAAGTCCTCGTTCCAATCCCCTGTGCATGTCGGCATGGCCGCAATCATTTATCGTTAGCAATATGAAAAGCGGGAACCGTCATCGCGTATGGGCAGGGCTACTCTGCGCGTTGCTGTTCTGGCTTACGACGAACCCGCCACATTGCGATCTCTGTGATGGTGTTTTCTCGACAGTCGCGTTGGCGCACCAGTCCATGCTCGAGCACTCTCATCCGGTCGCGCCTGATCAATGTAATGGGATCTGCACTTGCTGCGGATTCTACGGACTCCCGAATGTCGGGCTGGTTCTGATCCGCGTGAATGTCGCACTCGCAGAGGTTGCGAATGAATCGCCCCGTCCTGCTTTCGCCCTGCGTTCCACGATATTTCGACCGCCACGCATCGTCGCCTCCTAGCTCAAACGTCATCCGCGCTCGGCGTGGATCGAATCAGCATGAAACCTGACTACACTTGGAGACTTCCCATGCGTATACACGCGTTCACGCTCGCCGGAGCGTACGTTTTTCTATGGTGCTGTCTACCTGCCTTGGGGCAGATGACTCAGAACAATCCTTCCGTCCACACAACCAAGGCGTCCACAGATACGGACGACCCGGTCGCCATCCTGGAAGTGGGAGCGTCTACCAATTGGAACTTCAGCGGAGGCGCTGCTACGTTCGCTCCAAACCTCGCGGCAGAGTGTACCCCCATCGAGAACTGGCTTGAACTGGAGGCGGGCGTGTCGCCCTTTTACACGCGGAACTCGACTGAATGGGATACGGATTTTCTCTTCAAGAAGCCATGGACCCTCTCCAGCAAGGCCGAGTTCATGCTCGGCGTGGGGCCGCAATGGGCTCACCTGAAGCAAAGCGGGAAAACGACAGATTCCTTCTCCGCAGAGCTGGCCGGAGACTTCATGTTCTGGCCAACGGGAAGGCACCGCTTTGGATGGTATCTGGAGCCAGCCTATGATTACAGCTTCGCTGGCGGTCATCCGCAGTCGATCGGTATGTCTGCTGGTTTGCTCATTGGTATCCGGTGAACCTATAGGGCTATGAAGACCCACCTGGCCCCATCGCATCGCTGGAGCGAGCGACGGTTTCATTTCCACGTGTGAAATAAGTTACAAGTTCGAGACAATTCCATGACAACGCTCGCCTGCGAAAACTCTAAAGTTGTGGCCCTGCACTGAGACGCACAGCACTGGGAACGCACAGCTCTGATCGCGGGAAATCGTGTGCGCCTCCTCTAGGAGGACGATCATGAAACCGAACCACCCACTCACTTTTCTACTTCGTGTACTGGTCCTGATGGTATGGATCGCGGCCGCAGCGGACGGCACTGCCCGTGCTGCCGATCGATCGTTCATCGGGCCTTTTAACACTGTCACCACCGTCAGCACGACCGTCCCATCGAATGGCGACGTTAACCCGTATGGAGTTGCTCGCGTGCCCCTGAGCAAGGGAAGTCTGGTCGAGGGGCGATTCCTGATCAGCAATTTCAACAACGGCGGAAACTTTCAGGGAACGGGCACCACCATTGTGCAGATTGCACCTAATGGAACGTTCAGTCTCTTTGCCCAGATCGATGCGAGCAAGGTGTCCTGCCCTGGAGGGATTGGCCTGACGACCGCACTGGTGGCGCTTCGCAGCGGCTTCGTCGTGGTTGGCAGCTTGCCGACCTCAGATCAAGGGACAGTATTGTCAGGTGCTGGTTGTCTCATCGTCCTCGATAGCAATGGCAATGTAGTTGAGACATTCTCAGGCCATAATCTCAACGGTCCGTGGGACATGACTGCCGTGGACGGCGGCTTCCTCGTCGCGTTGTTTGTGACCAATGTGCTCAATGGCACAGCGGATGCAGGCGGCAGCGTTGTGAACCGCGGGACTGTTGCCCGTTTGTTGCTGGCGATTCCTGGTGACCGGCCGCCTCTGCTGCTCAACAGCACGATTGTCGCTTCCGGCTTACCGGAACGTACCGACCCATCTGCGCTGGTGATTGGCCCGACGGGCGTGGCGTTTGATGACGAGACAGGGATTCTGTACGTCGCGGACAGTTTGGATAATCGCATCGCGGCCATTCCGAATGCGCTCTTCCGCTTCCGCTCGGCCGGCACGGGCTCCACGGTATCCGAGGGCGGTGCTCTGAACGACCCGCTTGGGCTGGTGCTTGCGCCCGATCATCACATCCTCTCGGCAAACGGAGATGATGGAAATATTGTGGAAACAAATCCACGAACCGGCAAACAGGTTGCGGTCAAGCTTGTCGACAACACGGGAGGACCACCCCCGGGAGCAGGGGCATTATTCGGTCTGATTGCGGCCTCCGATGGCGTCTATTTTGTCGATGACGCTTCGAACACCTTTGATCTTCTTCACTGATCGCGGGTGTGGGTTTCTCGGCGCGCGGAAGCCGTTTGGTATGCGGCGTTTGGTTAGTCATGGTGGAAATAGAAGAGGTTCCCGTCCAGATCCTGTACGGTGAATTGCCGTAATCCCCAGGGCTTTTTTTCGAGAGGCTCCACGATGTTCGCACCGGACGACTTCAGTTCCTGGTACGAGGCATCGATATCTTCGGCGAACACCCAGTGAACGGCAGCTTCGAACGGCGGCTGTCGCTTGCGAAAGAAGATCGGCCCCATATCAACGCGTGACACGGCTCCAATTCCCTTGTCCGGGTAAAGCCATCCAATCTCAAAGCCGAGTGCATCTCGGTAATGCTGTTGTGCACGTTCGACATCAGCGACCGGCAGCTCCGGCACTGGCCGACCGATTGAGCTCATTGTCTCTTTTGCGTCCATGAGATCTCCTTTCTGCTGCAAACCGCCCACGCGTCAAATGACGACATTACCACCAATTCCATGAGGCGTTTGCGCAGGGTCTGCGATTTTAAAGCTTGACATTTTCCCGGACCCATAACAGACTTTCTGCTGTTGCCGTTCGCGAGTGCGTCCCCCTGCACAGCTGATTCCCCTCCTGAACGCGGACCTCAAGCAATCACACGGGCCATCATTTTTGCAGTTGGTTTGTATGTGCATCGCGTTCCATCAAGGTGCTCCGTCCACGCAACCGGTCGAAGGTCACTTCGCTGCGATGTACTCCAGCCTTCCACCTAAACACATCCTCTCCCTCGTTCGGCGAATACTCACTATGCCCAAATTACTTCAGCCACTCTTGCTTACTTCCGCCATTTTGATATGTGCAGCCACCTTTTCCGCGCAGAGCGCCGCAGCCGCCGACTCATCAAGCGGCGTGCTTGGGGCACTGCAAAAAAAATATCTCGTTACCGAAACCACTCCCGACCATGAGCAGATCACGAAAGACGGCACGACGATGAGTCTGAAGTGTGCGGGTGTCTATAGCTTACCGAGCAGCATCATGATCGTGCCGGACAACAAAGTGTCTGACGGAAAGATTCAGCCGCCCTCGATGTTCGCGAAGATGACGTGGACGAAGATCGGCTCCCATGTCCTGCAGACAGGCGACAAGGTTTACATCACGAAGATGGAGAGAAAGGACGAATCGGGTGACGTACTGCTCAAATTCACCATTCTCACTGCCAGCGCACTCGATGTCAGCGGACAGGAGGGCCAGAAGAAATATCTTGCCACTGTCTCTTTCAAATTCAAGAAGGGCTATCTCGACGACAGTCCTCCGGAAGAGGTAGAGCAGGCGATCGAAGCGGTTCTGGCTCCGGATACCGGGGATGATAACTCCCAGGGTGGTGGCGACAACACCGCCGCAAATCAGGCTCCGGCTCAGCCTAAGGGTCGCCCCGCGCCTCAGGCACCTGCGCAACAGCAAGCGGTTGCACCGCCGGTAGCTGCGCCCGCACCTCCTGCTCCTGCCCCCGCGCCGGCAGGACCACCCCCGACAATCTCAATCGGTGAGTCTTCTACCCAGGTTTTGCAGGCCCTGGGGATGCCCCAGCAGATGATCGATCTGGGAAAGAAGAAGACCTTTGTCTACAAGAACATGAAGATCATTTTCGTGGACGACAAGGTAAGCGATGTCCAGTAAGCCGTTCCACTTAAGTCGTCCGACTAAGTCGCGTAACCGGGCCCGGAAGTTGAGGAGATAACTATGATTTACCCAAAGACTGGTGGAGCTTTCTCAGCCACTATGCGGCTCGTTGCCATGGGATTTGTGGCGGCGGGAGTATGTCTGGCTGTTCCTGCCAGTGCGTCGTCAGATAAGCCAAAGACCTCGGCACCCGCTCCCAAAGCACCGGCCAAAGCGCCTTCGACGCCTGCGAGTCATCCTTCGTCAGGCGCTTCTGCGGGGACGCATGCGAATACGGCGACCCATACAGCGGGTGGCAATACGGCGGGGGCACACACCGTAGGAACAACCAGAAATGCGAACGGGACCACCACCACCCATACCGCCAAAGGCGCGGAGGTTACGAAGAGACCGGATGGCCGGGTGGCCAGCTACAAAGGTGCGAACGGGCATGAGGCCAAGTTCGATTCCAGGGGCAGGGTACGAGAGGTCCACGGCAACGGGATGACCGTTTCTCGCGGTCCCCGGGGCTTTCGGCGTACGGTGTACGATCGCCCCGATCACTCCCGGCTTATGGCCGAGGGTCACGGACGCGGGTACATTCAACGTCCGTACAGTTATGGCGGGCACACTTACTACAGCCGCGCTTACTACTCTCACGGCGGCTATTACCGGGCCTATTATCACCCGTACTACTATCACGGCGTCTATCTGCACGGCTACATGCCTGCCTATTACTATCCGCCTGCCTATTACGGCTGGGCTTACAATCCCTGGCCGGCGCCGGTGCCCTATGCGTGGGGCTGGGGAGGCAATCCCTGGTACGGCTACTATGGGGCGTATTTCGCACCCTATCCGGTCTATCCCAGCGCCGCTTTCTGGCTAGCGGATTACATGATCGCTGCCAGCCTGGCCGACGCGTATGCCGCGGGTGCGGCTGCCGCCGCATCGAACGAATCCGCGCAGCTTCGCTATGTCAATCCCGCGCATCTGGTCTTCGCTTCTTACGATCCGGATACGGGGACGACCTCGCCCATCATGAGCAAAGAGGTCAAGGATGCGGTTTCCGAAGAGATCAAGCGTGAGCTGGCAGCCTCGCAGAAGGCGCAGGACCCATCGGACGGCAGCACCGCAAGCCTGGCAACCCTGCTTGCGGATAAACAGCCGCATGTCTTCATCGCCAATACGGGGTTGACGGTTACCTCTGCCGGACAGGACTGCGGGCTGACGGAAGGCGATGTTCTCGGGCTCGATAACGCGCCTGCTCAGGACGCAACTACGGCGGACCTGCGCGTGCTCGCGAGCAAACAGGAAGATTGCGCGAAAGGCAGCACGGTAAGCGTGGAGCTCACCGATCTGCAGGAGATGCATAACCATCTGCTGTCCAACATCGATAAGGGCATGGCCGAGATGAAGGACCATCCTGGACAGGGCGGGTTGCCGGCACCGCCAGCCGAAGCGATCCAGGGAACCAAGGAAGCACCGTATGCAGCAGCCGCACCGGCAGCCGATCCCAATGGAGCTTCCGAACTTGACGCACAGGCCCAGCAGGGCGCCCAGTTGGAGCAGGAGATCGCGGGTGAAGCCTCGGCTCCCGACACAGACAGCGTGACGGCATCGGCGTCTCCCATCGGAGGTGTTGCTCCGCAAGCCGCTCCTGCCCCGGCACCTGCACGTCCGGCGGGTCCCATCACGATTGCTCTTGGGCAGACCCCGGATCAGGTGATTGCAAGCAAGGGTCAGCCTACCAACAAAGTGAATTTCCCCAACAAGACGGTTTTCATCTACCCGGACATGAAGATTGTTTTTGTTGGAGGGAAGGTGAGTGACGTTCAGTAATCGAATGATTTATCCGCGCCACGGCAACCGCGCGGGCCTTCGCCGACTCCTATGGGTATAAATGCGATTTATGGATGGTATAAAGGAGTTTTATGGCACACGAAGAACACAGGAAAGCCGCCGAACATCATGAGAATGCCGCTAAATCACACCGTAGCGCTGCGGAGCATCACGAAAAGGGCAGCCACGATGAAGGGCACACTCATTCAAAGACAGCTCACGAGCACTCTACCAATGCTCACGAGCTAACCCAGGCAGCACATAAGAAATCACAGGAAAAGACGAAGAAGTAGTTCGCTTCTATTCCACAAACGGATCGCCTAGCCGCGATCCGTTTTTCTTGTCAGAACAAATCGGGAATGCTGGTGAAGGCGATGCGCGTGGGCGCGGCTGCCTTGGCCAGCAGCATGCTCGCGGGAAAGAGCGTATCGGTCCCGAACTTCATGTTGAGCGCGTCCATCGTGGTTGAGAGGCGCGTGCGCCGCGATTCTGTCTCAAGGCTGGAAAACAGGCTCAGCGTATGCAGATGGTCGGGCACGAGATTCCCCAGCCAGACGCCGACATAAAAAGGCTTCTGATACAGCTCGCCTACTGGCAGCTCGGCCCAGAGCTTGCATAGAGCCTCAACCAGCGTCTGATTGTCCTGGCATTCAATCACCGTCATGCCGTGCGACCAGCCGCTCTGCGGAATTCCGGAATAGTGGAGCTTCTTAGCCTGAGTTTTGGGCACCGCGAACTTCACCGCCAGGGTGATGTTTGTCGCCCATAGCCTGTCTCTGCGCAGGCGCATGGCGGCTTTGTGCAGCAGCTTGTGGGCAATGGCGTAAGCGCCGTCCCGCGAGCGGAACTCCGGCGGCAGCATGTGGCTGTGGCTGATCGATTTCTGGTGCTCCAGCTCGCGGTCGTTGAAGTCTTCGCCGCGCAGCCAGTACCACAGCTTTTCTCCACCCACGCCGCCCCACACATCGCTCAGCGCTGCGCGATCCAGCTCGAGCAGCTGCTCCATGGTGCGAATGCTGCGCGCGTGCAGATGCTTCTCCATGCGCGCGCCCACGCCGGGCAGATCGCGCAGCACCAGATTTTTCAGCGCCGGTTTCAGAATGTCGGGAGTGAGCGCCACCAGGCCGTCCGGCTTTTCCATATCGGACGCAATCTTCGCGAGGTAACGATTTGGCGCCAGACCCACCGAACAGCGCAGCGTGCTGCCCACGTCCCGCTTGATCGTCTCCTTTACGCGGCGCGCCAGATCGAGGGCCGCAACGAGCGGCTGCTCGCGTCCGAGCAGGCTGCAGGCCATTTCATCGATGGACATGACGCTCGACACGGGGACGCAGCTCTCGACCGCCTCCACAATTTTGTTGTGGTAGCCGACATACATCTCATGCCGCGCCTCCACCAGCTCGATGCCCGGGCAGAGGCGCTTGGCGTCGCCAACCTGCGTGCCCGTGCGCACCCCGAAGGCCTTCGCCTCGTAGCTGGCCGCGATGCAGCAGGTGGTATCGGCCATGACAGGAACGACGGCAATGGGCCGGTTGCGAAGCCGTGGCTGCAGTTCCTGCTCGACCGAGGCGAAGTAGGAGTTCAGATCGAGAAAGAGCCAGCGCAGACGCGGTTGCTTGGATGGATCGACATGGCTTGCATCAGGCACGGTTCATCTTCGCCATTTATTCGCTAAAGTATAATAGAAGGAAAACCCGTTGAACACAATTGGCATCGAAAGAAATAGATGATGGAGTGCTTCCAGATGCCGATAAAGGCATTAAGATGCAAAGTTTCTCAAAATTTCGCTGTTCTATTGTGAAAATAGAGTGGATGATGATTGCACTACGAGAGACACTGCGACTTAAAGCGGGTTCCAACTCAATAGGGGCTTATCCATGTGGTTCCTGAAGATGCACGATTTACTTAATCACCTGTCGCACTTGAGTGACTTCCTCCCCGCCATTCTGGTGACAATCGGCGTAGCCATGCTGGTTGGATGCGCTGTTGGATGTGTTTGCACACCCTGCGAAGAGAAGGATGATCTCTTCCACAAGGAAGTCTACTGACGGTCTTTGCGTCCCAACTGGACTGGAGCAGATCAAGGGCGCTGTATGCTGTTTCCTGTCTGATTTCTTGCCTGACTTTCTCCCTGACTTCCTCTCAGACTTTCTCCCCGACTTCTTCAAAGTCCAGCTGCAATCTTCCTCGCTGCGCTCCAGAAACACACCCTTCGTTCGCGTCCTCTATAATCCGACTGCATGGAAATCCCGAAGTTTGTTGTCCGGGCAGAGTCTCTGGAGGAATTGGAAAACCGCAACCGTCTTGCCGAAGAGGGTGGTGGTAAAGAGCGCCGTGAGCGCCAGCATCGCGAGGGCAAGCTCTCCGTCCGGGAGCGCATCACGCTGTTGCTCGATGAAGGCACCTTTGAAGAGACAGATAAGTTTGTCACCCACCGCTGTACCGACTTCGGTATGGAGCAGAAGCGCATTCCCGGAGACGGCTTCGTCACCGGCTTTGGCCGCATCGACGGGCGCACCGTCTTTGTCTTCGCGCAGGACTTTACCGTCTTCGGCGGCTCGCTCTCTGAAACCAATGCCGCAAAGATCGTCAAGCTCATGGACATGGCAATGCGCGTCGGCGCGCCGATTATCGGGCTCAACGATTCCGGCGGCGCGCGTATTCAGGAGGGCGTCGTCTCGCTCGCCGGCTACGCCGACATCTTTCTGCGCAATACGCTGGCCAGCGGCGTGATACCGCAGATCTCGGCCATTCTCGGACCCTGCGCGGGCGGCGCCGTCTATTCGCCTGCCATCACCGATTTCACGCTCATGGTCGACAAGACCTCCTACATGTTCGTGACCGGACCGGATGTCATCAAAACCGTCACGCATGAAGAGGTCACCAAAGAAGAACTTGGCGGCGCAACGACGCACAATGAAATTTCCGGCGTCGCTCACTTCATGGCGCACGATGACGCCGAGTGTCTGGCCATGATCCGCGAGCTGTTCAGCTTTCTGCCGTCGAATAACATCGATGACCCGCCGCGCCGTGTCTGCACCGATCCCATTGATCGCGCCGATCCGGAGCTCGATTCACTTGTTCCCGCTGAATCGAACCAGCCGTACGATATCAAGCTCGTGATCGAGCGCATCGTCGACGATGGTTATTTCTTCGAGGTGCACGAACACTACGCGCGCAACATTGTCATCGGGTTTGCGCGGATGAATGGCCGTCCCGTCGGCATCGTCGCCAACCAGCCCGCATTTCTGGCTGGAGTGCTGGACATCGATGCGAGCGTGAAAGCCGCTCGCTTCGTGCGCTTCTGCGATGCCTTCAACATTCCGCTGATCACACTTGAAGATGTGCCCGGCTTTCTTCCCGGCACGCAACAGGAATACGGCGGCATCATTCGCCACGGGGCAAAGCTGCTCTACGCGTTTGCCGAAGCGACGGTGCCGAAGCTCACCGTCATCACGCGCAAGGCCTATGGCGGAGCGTATTGCGTCATGAGCTCCAAGCACATTCGCACCGACCTGAATCTCGCATGGCCAACGGCGGAGATTGCCGTTATGGGGCCAGAGGGTGCGGTCAATATCGTCTACGGCAGGGAACTGACGCAGGTGATTGCCGATGCTGAAGCCACGGAAGGCCCGCTGAGCGAAGAACGCAAGCAGCAGTTGCTGGCTGCTGCGCGCGCGGAAAAAGTACACGAGTTTCGCGAGCAGTTTGCTAATCCGTACATCGCCGCGGAGCGCGGTTATGTGGACGCCGTGATTCTACCGCGCGAGACACGCCGCCGATTGATCACCGCGCTCGAGATGCTTCAGGGCAAGCGGGATAAAAATCCGCCCAAGAAGCACGGCAATATTCCTTTATGAGTGCCCACCATGAGTGAAGTGATCAGCGCGGCGAATGCCGAGCACTATACGTGGGGCGAAGTCTGCGATGGCTGGCACTTGGTGCGCGCTGCCGGACTGAGCGTGATTGAAGAACGCATGCCCGCCGGCAGCAAGGAGCAGCGGCACTGGCACCAGAGGGCGCGGCAGTTTTTCTATGTGCTCGAAGGTGAGCTGACGATGGCATTCGACGACCGCACCGTCACTTTACCGCCGCGCCACGGCATCGAGATTGCTCCGGAGATTCCGCATCAGGCGAGAAACAGCTCAGATGCGGAGACCCGCTTTCTGGTGATTTCGCAACCGCCCAGCCACGGCGACCGCTTGTCTTAAAGAGACGAACTACACGCTGCCCCGTAGCAAAAATATGCATCTTCTAAAGAAGGAGATGCAGGATGGCTGCCACGCAGAAAAAGTGGGTCAGGAATGTGAAAACCGATTCGACGCACCCGCCGGAAGGTCTCTTCAAAAAAGACCCCGAAACGATCGCGCGGACGCTTGCGTCAAAGAAGGTGTCGCCGAAAGGACCCGGATCGGGCATGAGGATGCTGACCTATTTCATCAACCGCGCGGGGAAGGGACTCAGCGCGCGCGAGAAGGCGCGACTCGAAAGAGCGAAATCTCTGCTTTCCGAGCGCGTGCAAAAAGCTCGCGAAAAAGAGCGGAAAAAGGCAGCTTAGAGCCGAATGTTTCCGTCCCTTTACAGGGGACTTCTCAGTCTGCATCGGATGCAGGACCGCAGAGATCGCGCCTTGCGTGCGATTTGAAAATGAAACAGAACTTTAGCCTCAGCTGGTTTTCGTTAGTGGTATGGTTATGGCCTGTTCGTTCGGTCATTTGAGAAACGCGTCTGACTTTCACAGCACCATTTTCTAGAGGTGATCTATGGCTTCCCGCATTACCCTGCAAAAAACGGAACACAAAGCGCCACGGGGTGCGACGCAACTTGGGCCCACGTCGCCTGAACAAATGATCAGCGTCTCTGTCATCGTGAGGCGCAAGAATCCGCTCCAACTTAGTGAATTGAAGGGCCGCAGGCTCTCGCATCAGGAATTCAATGCGCAATACGCCGCTGACCCGGCCGACTTCGACCGCGTCCGCGCGTTTGCACAGGAACACGGCCTTACCGTCGATGAGGCTGCATCGAGTCTGCCGCGCCGGACTATCGTATTGAAAGGCACGGCTGAGGCCATGGAAAAGGCCTTCGGCGTCAAGCTCAACAGCTACGAAGATACAAAGCACAAGAGGCGCTTCCATGGATATGAAGGCGCTGTCTCATTGTCTGCCGATCATGCCGAGCCGATTGAAGCCGTGCTTGGTCTCGATGCGCGTCCTATCGCTACGCCCCACTTCCGGCGACGGGAAGCCGATCCTGACAAAAGGAAAAAAAAGAAGCAGCCGACGTCCGCGCAGCCGCAGCCTTTCAGCGCAGTACAGGTAGGGCAGTTGTATAACTTTCCCGCGAATTTGAATGGCAGCGGCGAGACGATTGGGATTCTCGAGTTGGGCGGCGGATATACGGCGAGCGATCTGCAAAGCTACTTCTCCGCATTGGGCCTGAACGTGCCCAATGTGATTGACGTCAGCGTCGACGGCGGCACAAACTCACCCGGCGATCCGAATGGCGCGGACGCCGAAGTCGAACTCGATATCCAGGTAGCCGGTTCCGTCGCGAATGCAGCCAGCATTGCTGTCTACTTTGCGCCGAACACCGATCAGGGATTCATCGACGCCATCACGACTGCCGTGCACGACACGACCAACAAACCATCCGTGCTCTCGATCAGCTGGGGTGGCCCGGAATCGAGCTGGTCGCAGTCTTCTATCACGGCTCTCGACAATGCCTGCCAGTCAGCCGGAGCACTTGGCGTCACCATCACGGTTGCCTCCGGAGACAGCGGTTCGAGCGATGGCACCAGCGGCACCGTGGTCGATTTCCCTGCATCGAGCCCGCATGTGCTTGCCTGCGGCGGGACGGAGCTCTTTGCCAGCGGTACGCAAATCTCGGAAGAAGTTGTCTGGGACGATCAATCGGCGGGTGGAGGCGCGTCGGGTGGCGGCTTCAGCACGACCTTCCCGGTTCCCACCTGGCAGACGAGCGCGGTGCCCTCAGGCAGCAGCGGCCGCGGCGTGCCCGATGTGTCCGGGGATGCATCGCCCGAAAGCGGCTACGACGTGGTTGTCGATGGACAGCAGGAAGTGGTGGGCGGCACCAGCGCCGTTGCGCCGCTCTATGCCGGACTGATTACGTTGATCAATCAACAGCTCGCGCAGCAGGGCGCAGCCTCGGCGGGGTTTGTGAACCCGACGCTCTACCAGAACGCGAATGCTTTTCATGACATTACGCAAGGCAACAACGGAGCCTACTCGGCTGGCCCAGGCTGGGACGCCTGCACCGGACTTGGTTCGCCGGATGGCGCATCGATTCTTACCGCATTGACCACGACGACGAGCAGTTCAGGCAGTTGACGACTGAAGCGGGGAAGCAAAAGCAGGCATCGAAAACCTGCTTTTGCTTCGGCCTCGGAAGGTGGTTTCTTCTCTTTGTCGACGGCTTGTTTTTCATCGACGGACAATAGACTTGCCTGGCTGAGGAGCACTCGTAAATGGGTTGTACCTTTTCTATCCGCAGGGCCGGAAGCGACGATCTTTTTGCCATTGCAGAATGCCTGCAGAAAGCCTTCGCACCATTTCGCGATCTCTACACTGCTGATGCATACAGTGACACCGTCCCCAATACCGAAGCTATTGAGCGGCGGCTGTTATCGATGAAGATATATGTCGCAGTAACAGATACAAATGAATTAGTAGGAACAATCTCTTGCAACAGCGTGAATGCTGGTGAAGGTCACCTGCGTGGAATGGCTGTCGATCCAGCTTGGCAAGGATGCGGCATTGGCCAGGAGTTATTGACGACAGCCGAGTCTACTCTCGCTAAAGACGGCTGCTCCGTGATAAGCCTCGACACGACGGCTCCGCTGGAGCGCGCAATCCGCTTCTATGAGGGCAATGGTTTCCAGCGCACCGGCAAAGTTACGGATTTCTTCGGCATGCCCCTCTATGAATATGCCAAGAAAATAATTCTCTGAGTTACAACGGCTCTTTCATCACCGGTCTGCCCTTGTCGTTCAGTCCCACATAGCCGAAGGGCGTGTGATGATCGTGGGTGAAAAGCACTAGCCACTGCTCAGGAATAGCGCGCGCATAAAATCGCTTGCGCTCTTCAATGCAGGTCAGCGGGTCGAGGTCATAGCCCATCACCCAGGTAGGGTCGAGGTGCGCGCTGGTCGGAATCAGGTCGGAGATGTAGCATGCCCGCTGTCCGCCTGAATCGAGATGCACCGCCATCAGCTGCGATGTATGTCCGGGAAAGCCCTCGACGGAAACGCCCGGCACAATCTCCTGCGTCTCGCCGCGCTTCACATCGAGCAGCGTCATCTGGCCGCTCTCGATCAGAGGGTCGTAGTTGTCGCTGACGTAGCTGATCGCATCGCGCTCAAGCTGCAGGTGGCCGTGCTCCACCTCACCACGATGCGCGAAGTAGCGCGCGTTGGGAAACGTGGGCACAACGCGGCCATCGGGTGTGCGCGTCGTGTTCCATCCGCAATGGTCAAAGTGCAGATGGGAGTTGATGACGATGTCGACTTCTTCCGGCTTGATCCCGGCAGCGGCAAAGGCCAGCGGTAGCTGCTCTTTCGCTCCGTAGATCGCCCGCAATTTGTCACTGAGCTTGTTACCAATTCCGGTTTCGATTGCGACGGTATGCTTTCCCATCCGCACTACGACCGTATTCAGGCCGAGCAGAATGCGGTTCTGCGCATCTGCCGGAGCGCGCTTCTCCCACAGCGGCTTCGGCACGACGCCGAACATTGCCCCGCCGTCGAGGAAATAAAAGCCGTCGCTCAAGACAGTCAGTTCGAAATCGCCAAGCGTTGTGCGGCCGCGAATCAATTCATTCGAGCCAGGTTTCTCTGCCGGATGGTTCACTTCGCTTCCCCGGCAGATGGCACAGCTGCGGCAGGCTTCAGATACGTATCGAATTGCCAGACGATGCGTTCGAAGAGATGCGTGTGCGCCACCGGCCCGGCAATCGAGTGCGTCTTTCGCGGATACGGCTGGAAGTCATACGGGATCTTCGCGTCAATCAGCTTCTGAATGTATTGAATGGAATTGGCAAAGTGAACATTGTCGTCGCCGGTGCCATGCACCAGCAGCAAGCGGCCCTTCAGGTTCTTTGCCGTCTCCTGTACAGAGGCATCGCGATACGCATCTGCATTTTCGTTAGGCAAGCCCAGATAGCGCTCCGTGTAGATCGAGTCGTAGTTGCGGAAATCCGTTACGGGTGCGACCGAGACACCGGCGCGGAAACGGTCGGAATGAGAGAGCGCATTCAGCGTAAACGTCCCGCCCCAACTCCAGCCCCACCATCCCAGGCGGTTCTTATCCAGTTGCGGATACTTTTCGAGCACCTGGTCTATCGCAGCCAATTGGTCGCTCAATTGCACCGGCCCAAAGTTGTGATAGGCAGCCTGCTCAAAGTCGCGTCCGCGCGCGCCCATGCCGCGATTGTCCACATGCAGCACGGCAAACCCCTGCTGAACGAGTAACTGATCGAAGAAAAAGCCTGCTCCGCCCCAGCTGTCGCGCACGGTTTGCGCATGCGGCCCGCCATAGGGATTGTTGATCAGCGGCACGCTGGCAGGCGATGTGGCACCCTTTGGCAGCAGCAGCGACGCGTAGATCGTGGTCTTGCCATCGGCAGCCTTCAACTCCAGCATCTCCGGAGGCAAAATCTCGTAATCCTTCGGCATCTCTCCGCGCGCGAGCGTCTGGCAGAAACCACCGGCATGGCAGAAGTCGAGTGCAGGGGGCGTCATCTTATCGGAAAATTTGTCGACGTAAGTCGCAGTACCGTCGGCAAAATTCGGATCGTGAAAGCCGTCGATCTTCGAGATGCGCTGCTTGCCCGTTCCATCCAGCTTGACGCTCCATATCTGCTGCTGGCGCGCGTCGCCTTCGTTGGAAAGGTAGTAGACGGTGTGCGACGAAAGATCGACGGACTTGATCGAGCTGACTTCGTAGTCGCCGTCTTCCAGTTGCTTCACCGGTTGCGCCGGGCCATCGAGAGGATTCGCCGCGTTATAGGAGTAGTGATAGATATGCGTGTGCCCATCGCGCCAGCTGGTGATCAGAAAATCGTTCGGCTCAAAAAAATCCACATCGTAGACTTCATCGAAAAATTTATCGTCATTCTGCGCCAGCGCCAGCCGCGTATCGCCTGTGTGCGTGTCGGCAAAGTACAAATTCAGGTGCTTGTGGTCGCGCGTCAATACTTCGATCCAAACCACGTGGGGATTGATCCATCCAAAGCGCGGAATGTAGTCATTGCCTGCTTCGAACGGCACTTTCAGCCATGTCGTTTTGCCGCCGGTGGCGCTGACAACACCTACGCGTACGCCCGGATTCGCATCGCCCGGCTGTGGATAGCGCTGCTCGTCCACGCCCGCATGCGTCGGTATCCAGTCGACAATCGGATACTGCGACACGGCTTCTTCATTCATCTGCAGATAGGCGAGCTGCTTGGAATCGGGCGACCAGAAGTAGTTGCTGCGCACGTCCAGCTCTTCCAGATAGACCCAGTCCACTTCGCCGTTCAGCAGCGTGGACTCGTGGGTGTTCGTGACTGCCGTGGCCTGCGTCGAGGGCCGGCCCACGTACAGGTTGTGATCGTGGAGATAGGAGAGGAACTGCCCGTTCGGTGAAAACTTTGGATCGTCGCTGCTGCCTTGCCCGGTGTGACCTACTTCGGTGCCTGTCTCACTTTTCAGGTCGTAGAGCCACAGCGTGCCGTTGGTGTCGAAGAGCAGATGCTGCGAATCCGGCGCCCAGATGTAATCCGGCTCGCCGTAGCGCGCGCGATGATCGCGGTCCTTTTCGCTGAGCTGCACATTCATGATCGGCTTCAGCTTGTCATGCCCTAGCAGCTTCGTCATCTTGCCGTTCGATGCCTGCAACTGCATCAGGTCGCCGTTGTCGCCGGTGTAGATGGCGCGGCTTCCATCCGGAGCCCACGTCATCTCTCCCGGAGCATGTCCGGTCGAAATGCCCTTGCCGTAGATGTCGGCGACGGTCCATTGCTTTTGTGCATGGGCAGAAAAAGAAGAGGCCACCAGCACGGCTGAGGCAAACATAAACAAACGGCGCACGTCGAACCCCCGAAAGATGAACTTACGCCGTCCGGAACCATCTCCACGAATTCGATGCACGGCGAAACATCAATTCTAGTGCATGGCCATGGGACCGCCCGTTCTGCGCTTTTTCATCAGGAAAACAAGCGGAATCATGCAGACGCACCCCACCGCCAGCACCGTAATCACGTCGAGGTAGGCCATCATCGTGCTTTGCGTGATCAGTTGCCGGTACAAATTGCCCTGCGCCATCATGCGTGCCTGCGTGGAAGAGTTTGCCACGCTGGCTCCGTGCTGAAAATAGTTGGCCAGCGCGTCCATCTTGGTTTGCAATGCAGAATCCGACAGATTCGAGTGGCTCACCAGTCGATCCTGGTGGAACTGGCTGCGACGCGCCAGCCATGTCACAAAAAACGACGTGCCCACGCTTCCGCCGATATTGCGCGCCAGATTCGTGAGGCCGGAAACGTCGTTGTTCTTCCCAGGCGGAATGTCCGTGTACGAGATGGTGTTGATGGGAACAAAAAGAAACGCCAGCCCGGATGCCTGAAAGACGCGCAGCAGCGCGATATAGCCGTAACTCACCTCGAGATCGAGCGTATGCATGAAGCTCAGCGCCGCGGCCAGGCTTACAAAGCCGTACACGATCAGGTAGCGCGGATCGACTCGCCCGACGAGGAACCCCACCAGCGGCATTAACGCCATGACGGTAAGACCACCGGGAGAAATTGCCATCCCCGCCCGTTCTGCCGTGTATCCCAAAAGCGTCTGCGTAAATTGCGGAATCAGTACGGTGGTCCCGAAGAGCGTGAAGCCGAGAACGAACATCAGGATGAAGGAAACGGCAAAAGTGCGGTTGCGAAAGAGCGTCAGGTCAAGGATCGGTTTATGGCCTTTGCGAATCTGCCAGATCTCCCAGAGGAGAAGCGTCAGGAGCGCGGTCACGCACATGATGGTGAACGTAGTAATGATGTGCGATCCGAACCAGTCATCCTCCTGCCCTTTGTCGAGCACAAATTCGAGCGATCCAAAGCCGATGGCTAGCAGCGCAAAGCCTGTGTAATCTAGGTTCAGTCCTTTGGAGCGCAGCCGCTTGACCTCTTCCACAATATGCGGCGGGTCTTCCACCATGCGTGACGTCAGAAATAGCGAAACGATGGCCACCGGAATGTTGATGAAGAAAATCCAGCGCCAGTCGTAGTTGTCCGTGATCCAACCGCCGAGAGTCGGCCCGATCGCCGGAGCTGCAACCACAGCCAGCCCATAGACTGCGAAGGCCTGTCCGCGTTTTTTCGGTGGAAAAGTGTCGGCAAGAATGGCCTGTTCGCTCGGCGCCAGCCCACCGCCGCCCGCGCCTTGCAATACGCGGAAGAAAATCAGCAGTGGCAGCGAAGGAGCCAGCCCGCAAAGCGCCGAGCTGATGCCGAACAAGACGACGCACCACATATAGAAGCGCTTGCGCCCGACGAACGATGTCAGATAGGCGCTCATGGGCAGAATTACGGCATTCGAGACAAGATACGAGGTAAGCACCCAGGTCGCTTCGTCCTGCGAAGCGCCGAGGCCTCCGGCGATATGCGGCAGGGCAACGTTGGCAATGGAGGTGTCGAGCACCTCCATGAAAGTAGCCAGCGTGACCGTTAGCGCAATCGCCCAGGGATTGTGCTTCGGTTTCCACGCGGCAGCGCTGATTGGGCCCGATTCTGATGGCATAGAGTGACGACTTTTAGAAGCGAACAGATGGGCGCAAGATGCAGAAATTCGAGGGCTGAGCGAAGACTATACCCACAACGTCATCAATCACGCTGAGAAGTACCTGGATGGCATCGTTCACACGAATGGGATGGAGAATGGTCGCTGACGAAACGCGCTCTGCATGGCACCTATGTTAGCGTCGAACTTACGGCTGGGTCAGCCGACTAACGCCCTTTGGGGCGTGAGAGGATGGCAGCATGAGGCACCTTAAGTGAAGCAGAGATCGGGCAGCAAGAAAGAACTCGATCCATACATTGAAGACATGAGGGATCGCCAACGAAATACCGTGTTTCCTGACACTCTACGCGGCGGTCGTTCCGTCGATGAGCTACTTTTTAAGGGCGTACCTCATGCTCCTCTCGTTCAAAGAATCGGGGTACTAGTCATTGCTCTTTCTTATGTGATTATCGGGGTCGCCTTCGTCTTAATGACGCTAGAGAAGAAACAATGGCTCACAGGTTTGTTCGCCGCTGTTATTTTCGCCGCGGCCGGATGGTTCATCCGAAACGCACTCAGAAAATAGGCTGGGTTAGTCAGCGTATTTATTACCCAATTTATTGAGGAGTCTCCATGCAACAGGAATGGACGCGGCGCATCCTGCTCAAGACCGCGGGCGTAGCCGCGATGGGAGCCGCCATGCCGGTGTATTTACGAGCCCTAGACACAGACGGGAACGAATCGAAACGTCCCAAACCCGCCGACCGCCGCTTCCGCAGCGCCGCTGTCGAAGCATTCATCGAACAGACGCGCCCTCGCATTGGAGACACCGAGCTTGCGGCCATGT
Source organism: Acidobacteriota bacterium (assembly GCA_013285705.1). Taxonomy (GTDB): domain Bacteria; phylum Acidobacteriota; class Terriglobia; order Terriglobales; family Acidobacteriaceae; genus Alloacidobacterium. The sequence goes on along the minus strand of JABDHA010000025.1, from coordinate 1,189 downwards.
TCGTGAACTGCTTTCCCAATACGCTCGATACGACGGTCGAGCCGGGTGAGTTCGAGGGCAAGCCGGATACCGCCGTCATCACCGGCGACATTCCCGCCATGTGGCTGCGGGATTCCTCGGCGCAGGTGTGGCCCTACCTGCCGCTGGCAGCAAAAGACGAGCCGCTGCGCGCACTGCTGGAAGGAGTGATCCGGCGGCAGGCGCGCTGCATCCTGATCGACCCTTATGCGAATGCGTTCATGGCCGACTTGAGCGCGCCCGCGCTTTCCTGGAGCCTGAAAGACAAAACCGATCTGAAGCGTGGCGTCGGCGAGCGCAAGTGGGAGCTGGATTCGCTCTGCTATCCCATACGTCTTGCCCATGGCTACTGGAAACGAACCGGAGACGCGCGCCCATTCGATGCGCAATGGCAGAAGGCGATGACGCTAGCCGTCGAAACCATGACGGTGCAGCAGCGCAAGCAGGGACTGGGGCCGTATCACTTCCAGCGCGATTCCTTTATCTCAACCGAGACGCTGCCTGCCGATGGATACGGCAATCCGGTGAAGCCGGTCGGCCTCATCGCCTCCGGCTTTCGTCCCTCGGACGATGCCTGCATCTTCCCGTTCCTCGTGCCATCGAATCTGTTCGCCGTCACCTCGCTGCGGCAGCTGGCGGAGATGGCCGACGCCATCCTGCACGACGCAGCACTGGCAAACCGGGCACACGCCCTGGCAGCCGAAGTCGAGTCGGCGCTGCAGCAGCACGCCATCGCGCAGACGCCCGGGGGCACGATCTGGGCCTATGAGGTGGATGGCTTCGGCAGCCAGCTTCTGATGGACGACGCGAATGTGCCCAGCCTTCTCGGCCTGCCCTATCTGGCAAGCTCACCCGATTCCGCCTTGTACGAAAGAACGCGAAGCTTCGTATGGAGTGAAAGAAATCCGTGGTTCTTCCGCGGAACAGCAGGCGAAGGCATCGGCGGCCCGCATGAAGGCAAGGACATGATCTGGCCGATGTCGCAGACGGTTTACGCGCTCACCAGCAGCTCAGACGCGGAGATTCGCAAGGCGCTGGCCATGATCAAGATATCTTCTGCAGGAAGCGGGTTTATCCACGAGAGCTATTTCAAAGATGATCCGAAGAAGTTCACGCGCGCATGGTTTGCCTGGGCGAACACGCTGTTCGGGGAGCTGGTGGCGAAAATCGC
>JABDHA010000024.1 GCA_013285705.1 Acidobacteriota bacterium | reverse complement strand
CATTCTCCTTTTCGGTGCGCATCCTGACGATGTGGAATGGGGCGCCGGGGGAACGGTATTAACGTCAAGGGCGTCTGGCACGTCATTCGGGATTGCGGATCTTACCCGAGGTGAAATGGGATCTCGAGGTACGAGCGAGGAACGCGACAAAGAGGCGGAGGACGCCGCATCTTTGATGGGTGCCCAGTTTCGTGAAAACCTTGGCCTACCTGATTGCGGAGTTATCGACTCCGTGGAGAATCGTAAACAAATCGCGAGTGTTATCCGGCGTTGGCGTCCGAAGCTGGTGCTAGCGCCCTATTGGGAAGACCGCCATCCTGACCATGCAGCGACTGGGCACCTCGTTCGGAATGCCGCCGTCTATTGCACGCTGAGAAAGTCGAATGACCCGAATCCACCACACAAGCCTTCGGCTTATCTGTACTACCTTTTGCACCACTTCACGCACCCCAGTATGGTCATCGACATTTCCGACGTCTACCACCGTAAACTCGAATTACTTCGGATGCATGCCTCGCAATTCGCAAAAACCGCCGAGGGCTTTGGGGTGTTGCCGCTTGGAATGAACGACTATTTATTCGGGATGGAATCTCGCGACCGGTTCTTCGGCTCGCTGATCGGTGTCCATCACGGGGAAGCATTCGTGAGTGAGGTTCCTTTGAAACTTGGTAGTATCAGCGATCTTCCATCACTCCGCTAGTCGGTGGCTACATCGGCGAACGGTATTGCGATTAGCTATGTAACGTACTTTTTTCGCGACGGCGCTTTCTGTAAGCGGCGACCTTGTGACGGTTTCCGCACCGTTGAATGCTACACCAGCGGCGGTTGTGTGATTTGGTTTGATCGGAGAACCAAAAGACACATGACTCATCCTCACAACGTTTGATCAATTCGAAATCGGCGAATGCGAGGAGTTCACCAGCGGCTTTCGCCACAGGCGCCAGAATTGAGTCGGACGTGTCCTGACGCCATACGACGTCGATTTTGAGCGAGTGTGCCGTGCTCCACACCAGTTGGGAATAATTCTCGCCAGCTGCCAGATAGTTGTTGAGGATCTGAGGATCACCTCGACGCCCTGCTTTTCGCATTTCGACAAGAACGCGTGTGCTCTCCCGCAGCTTTCGTGCCGAGCGTAAGAGTGAGAGCGGTTTCACCTTGATATCGCGAACTGGGACTGGGAATCCTGCTTCTCTAAGCCAAGCGAGCACGTCATCGTCACTCTGCAGACAATCGACGAGTTCCTGATTCACTCGCATCCGAGTGTTCAAAAAATCCAAGGCTGCATCGCCTGCCAGAAATATTGCACGTGACTTCATAAACGTGTGAGAGCTCAACATATACGCTTCGGTCACCTACCCATGAACTGTAACCCCCGAAGATCCCGTTGACAAGTGTCGCCACTCATGATTTAACTAAAGAATAGATTGCTCCGTTATGGCTATGCGCATTGCAAGTAAGGAGATGCGCAATGTGAAGCCACGCGAGGAAGCGGTCTGTGAAAATGGAGACGTGTGAGTCGGAGAAGCGGCGATCACGGAAGCCTAACCGACCTAAAGCAATTCCCCTATAGCAATCCTCTGACAAGGCGTGGCGGTTGATGTATGGTCTGGCATCCTCTGTGAAGCGGTGCCAAGAAAGAACGTTCATGGAGAGGACAACACAACACGCATCTAGCAGTGACCCGGTACAGGACGAAGCGGGACTTTTTTCGAGTGAGTCCGTTCTCGATATTCTTCGGTTGATCCTTGCGGGATCTCCCCTGCCCGCGGTGCTCACGATCATTGCACAATTGGTTGAATCTCGCGGAGACGGCACACTGTGTACGATCTGGCTGCCGACGGATGACGGGAAGGAACTTTATTGCGCGGCTGCGCCAAGTATCCCCGGCTTTAAAACAGGAGTCGGGTCAATGCTGATCGGCCCCAAAGGCGGATCCTGCGGCACTGCCATGTACCGAAGAGAACCCGTATATGTGCACGATATTCTCATCGATCCAATCTGGGATCAGTATCGTCATCTGCTGGTGCCTTATGGAATTCGTGCCGTGTGGTCGCGGCCATTGTTTACACATGAGGGTCAACCTCTCGGAACTTTCGCCGTTCACTATCGTGAAGTACGCAGCCCCGACGCCGCCGATCTGCGGCTGATCGAGAATGCTAGCCATATCGCTGGAATTGCGATTGAACGCCACCTGAAGGAAGAGAAGCTGCGGCTTGAACGGGATCGTTTGCGGTTGCTCCTCGAAATCACGAACAGCATGGCATCGAAGTTGGACATGCGTCGCCTGGTGGAGACGTTGTCTACTGATCTATTGAAAGTGACGCAATGCGATTTTTGCGCTTTGCTTCTTCCCGATAACGATAAGAGCGGATTGTGCATAAATACGCTGTACAACCCAGGAACACGCGGTGTTCTGGATGGTGGAACGATCATCCCGAACGACGATTCTATATGCAGCCAAGCTTTCCGGACCGGTAAGGCTCAATACTTCACGAATTTCGAAGACATCCGTGGTGATGTTGAGAAATCCGGTGGCAGTGTGGGGAAACGTATCTGTAGACAACTTATCGAGGAAGGCTTGCTGTCGGGATGCGGTCTTCCGCTTCTAGGCAGGGGCGGAGTAATCGGCGTATTGGCAGCTTTAAATCGCTCGAAGCGAACGTTCGATCAAAGTGAAATTGCTTTCTTGGAACAGGTTGCCCGCCAGGTAGCCATAGCTGTCGAGAACGCGTTGGACTATGAAAAAGCGATAAGGGATCGCGACAAAGAGACGAAACAGAGACTTTATCTCGAAGCAGAAATTCGCGCCGAGTTTGGGAATATCGTCGGAGATAGCCCCGCGTTAAAGACTGCTTTAGATCTGGTGTCCATCGTGGCACCGACCGTTTCCAGCGTGTTGATCTTAGGCGAGACGGGAACTGGCAAAGAACTCATTGCACGTGCGATTCACAATCTGAGCAACCGTAGAGAACGTCCTTTTGTGAAATTAAACTGCGCCGCAATCCCGCTCGGGCTTTTAGAAAGTGAACTGTTTGGACACGAAAGAGGAGCGTTCACCGGAGCGATCGCGCAAAAAACAGGACGCTTTGAACTGGCGAATAAGGGAACTCTCTTTCTTGATGAGGTAGGTGACATTCCCTTGGAACTTCAGGCCAAATTGTTGCGGGTTCTGCAAGAGCAGGAATTCGAGCGACTCGGGAGTAACCATACACACAAAGTTGACGTTCGCCTGATCGCTGCTACGCATCGCGATCTACCCGCTATGGTGAAGCAGAATACGTTTCGCGAGGATTTGTACTATCGGTTGAAAGTATTTCCCATAAATATTCCCTCACTGCGACAGCGTACCGAAGACATTCCGAAACTGGTCTGGCATTTCACCGAACTCTATGCGCGACGATTGAACAAGGGAATCGAGGAGATTCCTCCGGATACTATGGAGGCACTCATGCGATATCGTTGGCCCGGAAACGTGCGGGAATTACAAAACTTTATCGAACGGGCAGTGATTCTTTCTCCGCATAGAGTATTACGCGCTCCAACTTCTGAGTTGGAACCATTCAGCACTCTTAAAGGATCGAATGCGCCATTGAGTGGCCTAGATGAAGTGGAACGAGATCATATTCTTCGAGCGCTTGATGCGAGTAACTGGATCGTTGGTGGGCGGAATGGCGCAGCAGAACGATTGGCGATGAAGCGAACGTCATTGGTTTACAAAATGAAAAAGCTTAAGATCATCCGGCCTGCGGCCTCTCTATAAAACGGCGCCGAGAGCAGTTCTCGTCCCGAGTATTTTATTTACTTCCCTGCCCTCTCAGTGGCGCCAACTCTTACGACGGGAAACTGTCAGTGGCGGACATCGGTCACGATTCCGTCACAGCCGACGCACATTGCCCTGCACGGATCGAGCGATATATCACTGCAAAGACACAACTTAAGCTCCACCTTCCGTAGCTAGAGAGCCTCGTAACTTTGGAACGCTACTTGCTTGTCAGAGTCAAGCTGACCTTGGAGCGTTTCTGCGAATTGGGTAGCGTGGGCCATCTACCTCAACTCGGCGTGCCACGAGGTTCGGCGGATGGATTGACAGATGCCCCAGCTCGAATCGAGATACAAGGCTGTTCGGTCGATGACACGTTCGCTCGTCGCTACTTTGTCTGCCGAAGACCAGATGGTACAGTCATGCCCAGAGGCCAGTCCAGTGAAGTGGCATCAGGCTCACACCAGCTGGTTCTTCGAGACATTTGTCTTACGCCCGTTTCTCTCAGGCCACAGGCCCTTCCGCGAAGAGTTTCATCGTCTCTTTAACAGCTATTACATCTCTCTTGGAGAAAAGATCCCTGAAAAAAACCTGCGCGCATCATTCTCCCGGCCATCACTCGATGAGATTCTGGCCTTTCGCGCGCATGTTGACCAAGAAATGGAACGTCTGTTTTCTCGCGACCTTGACGAAGAAATATCGCGGCGCATCATGCTGGGCATAAATCACGAGCAACAACACCAGGAGCTCATGCTGACCGACATCAAGCATGCATTCTTCTCGAATCCCCTGCGCCCATCATACGGATCTACTGCCCTGCCAAAAGCGTCTCCCTATCTGATTCCCAAGCTCGAGTGGCACAGCGTTGCGGGTGGGCTGATTGAAATTGGCCACAGCATGAACACAGAGAATCCCCTGGACTTCTGTTTCGATCACGAAACTCCACGTCACAAGGTTTACTTGCTGCCATTCCAGATCGCAAACCGCGAAGTAACCTGCCGCGAGTATTTGGAATTTATGTCCGATGATGGGTATATGCGGCCCGAACTCTGGCTTTCTGAAGGTTGGGAGGCCGTCGAACAAGCGGGATGGCAGGCGCCACTCTATTGGGAACCCGATTCAAGTGATGAGACGGGCTGGCGTGTTTTCACGCTGAAAGGATGGCACGGACTTTCTGAGCTCATTGACATTCCCGTGTGCCACGTTAGTTTTTTCGAAGCTGACGCCTTCGCACGTTGGCGTGGCTGTCGTCTGCCCACGGAGGCAGAATGGGAATCCATCGCGAGTCGAGAACGCGGACGCGGAAATCTTTTGGATACCGGTCGCCTACATCCCGCAATGGCAAACGAGGCGGGTGTCGAGCAACTGTTCGGAGACTGCTGGGAATGGACCGCGAGCCCCTACACCGGCTATCCAGGATATAGGCCTCAACCTGGTGCGCTGGGAGAGTATAACGGCAAATTTATGTCAAACCAGATGATCTTGCGTGGAGGTTCCTGTGTCACGCCTGCGGATCACATCCGTGCAACGTACCGTAATTTTTTTCAGCCGAGAACACGTTGGCAGTTCACGGGAATACGTTTGGCAATTTGAAAGCGTCCGTACGGACAAGTGCCGCGACCAAGTTCCGTCAGTGTTGGACATCCGTCACCAATTCGTCACGTGAGGAGACATTTGGTCGTCAAGCACTAGAACGCAACTTGCTGCTTAGAAAGCAATTGCCTTCATGTCTCGCCTCAACAACAAGATGGCATGTTGCGTGCCTTTGAAGAAGCGGGCTCGGTACACCTGAAAACGGTGCTCGTCATTGGACGTGTAAGAGCCATCTTGGTTCACGCAACCCGGCAGTCCCTGATGTATAAACAGGGCACCTACCGGGCCGGGAGTTAACCATCCATCAGATCAGCATGAAAGAGGAGGAATTGATATGAGTCAGGTCGCTTCGGGACAACCAGTCACCCTATCCACCGTGCCAGTGACATCCATAAACAAAGTTGAGGCGGATGGAATCCAGATCTTCTACCGAGAAGCCGGTGAAGCGGCAGCACCTGTGCTGCTTATGCTGCATGGGTTCCCAACGTCTTCTTTCATGTTCCGTGATCTCATCCCGCGCCTTGCAGATCAGTATCGGGTGATTGCACCGGACTTACCTGGATTTGGATTTACCGAAGTCCTAGCAAAACGTAACTATACATATTCGTTTGAGGCGCTGGCGGGTACGATCGAGGCATTCACCGAAGCTCTCGGGTTGAATCGTTATGCAATTTACATCTTCGACTATGGAGCCCCGACAGGTTTGCGGTTGGCGCTGCGTCATCCCGAGCGAGTGACCGCTCTCGTTTCGCAAAACGGCAATGCTTACGAAGAGGGCTTGGGTGACGCGTGGGGGCCAATTAGAACTTATTGGTCTCAACCCACTGCGGAGAACCGAGACGTAATTCGACAGAACGTTCTGACTCTGGAAACGACTCGCTGGCAGTACACACACGGTGTGGAAAATCCTGAGAGCGTGCCTCCCGAGTCGTACACGTTGGATATCGCCCTGATGGAGCGTCCGGGGAACAAAGAAATTCAGCTTGATCTCTTCCTCGATTATGCATCGAACGTCAAGCTCTATCCCAAGTTCCAAGAGTATTTTCGAACCTCCAAGCCACCGTTGCTGGCGATCTGGGGCAAAAACGATCCATTCTTCATTCCTGCCGGAGCAGAGGCCTATCGAAAGGACCTACCAAATGCGCGAGTTGAATTTCTGAATACAGGACATTTTGCAACTGAGACGCACTCGGTAGAAATTGCCGCTGCAATTAAAGAATTTCTAGCGGCGAACGGCATATCCCGGAAGGAAGATAGTCGGGTATCACGATGAATTCCTCTTTTTCAAATGTAGAGGTCGTACTGGTTCACGGAGCGTGGGCTGACGGATCCTGCTGGAACAATGTCATTCTCCCCTTGCGGCGAGTAGGGTTTGCGGTTACATGCGCGCCGATTCCTCTTACCTCGCTCAGGGATGACGCTGCAGCTTTGCACCGGGTCATCGAGAGGGTGAATGGACCGGTCATCCTGGTGGGGCATGCCTATGCGGGTGCAGTGATCGCTGCCGTCCATGATGAGCGGGTGAAGTCGCTCGTGTACATAGCCGCATTGGCCCCCGATGAGGGTGAAACCGTTGCGGATGTCTTCTATCGCACTGCCCCGCATGCGGAAGCTCCCCATCTTGCACCCGACGCCCACGGCGTTATCTGGATGCCGGAGGAAGGCTTTGCCCGCGCAGTAGCGCATAGGGCTTCGCCAGACCAACACGCCATTATGACTGCGGTGCAGAGACCGATCGGGGTGCAATGTATCCAGGAAAAAGCTCCCACTCCTGCATGGAAGACGAAGCCATCGTGGTATCTCCTTGCTAAAGAGGATCGCATGATTCTTGCGGAGACCCAGAGATTCATGGCCGAACGGATGGGTGCGACGATCCGATCCCATCCCGTTGACCACACTCCGATGCACACCGCACCGGATCTCGTAGTCGATGTGATCTCGGCCGCTGCCCGAGCAACGCTTTCGAAGTAATTTGCTTCTCCAGTCCTCCTCGCTGGACTGGGGAAGCGATGCAGGACTATGGAGATAGGACATGAACAAGACATCCATGAACCGCGATTCTGTTGCAGTTGTGACCGGCGCAAGCCAAGGAATTGGCCGGGCGACGGCGGTGCGGTTGGCGCGTGATTTTTCTGTTGTGGTGTTGACCGCACGGAAAGAGGATGAATTGAAAAGCACGGCTGCTGCTGTGACCGAAGCAGGTGCTGAGCCGTTGGTGTGCGCACTTGATCTGCGCGAGCCACAGTCGGCAGAAACCCTCGTCCGGAACACGCTCGAACGTTTCGGTAGAATCGACGCCCTGTTGAATATTGCAGGCGCTGTGCCACAGATCGATCTGTTCGAAATGACCGATGCCCAGTGGGAAGACGGCCTGGCGCTCAAGCTGCATGGTGCGCGGCGACTGACCATCCAGGCATGGGACGCATTGAAGGCCTCTAACGGGTCTGTCGTTCTGATCTCGGGTAGCGCGGCTCTCGATCCAAAACCTGGCTTCGCGGCGGTCGCTGCCGTAAACGCGGCAATCATCGCACTTGCAAAGGCATTCGCCGAGCAAGGCATCAAGGACGGGGTGCAGGTCAACAGCGTCGTCCCAGGCGCAGTGATGACCGGACGCAGAGAATCATTTTTTCAAAAGTGGGCGCCGGCACACAACCTGAGTTTTGAAGAAGCGGTGAAGAAGTTCCCGGAAGAGGTTGGCATCGCTCGTTTCGGAAAACCAGAAGAAATTGCCGATCTGATGGCTTATCTGGTGTCGCCCGCCGCAAAGTGGATGACAGGAACTTCCGTGCGGATGGACGGCGGCGAGGTCAAAGGTATCTGACCGGTGTGGTCACGCAAGTGTTAGGAAAATGAAACCCCACGGACGGCGTTCTGAACGACAGGAGATATTCGACCTCGCAGTTGCCAACGTTGGCAGACGTTCTCTAGTATTCCGTGGCATGTACTCATCGCGACGAAGATTACACCAAACATCTGTCACTGTCAGGCTTCTGTCGCAACTTTGGCACTTCTAGGTTGACGGTTGTCTTCCCGGCGCGATTGGATGCAGCAGAGCAACAAGAACTTAGCTGCACAGTTGGTCACTGAGAAAGTGCAGCGGACTTTGGTATTCCGGTTGCTTTCAGCGTGAAGCAAATCATTTCAGTCAGCAACCGTACCAACCGCAATTAAGGAGAAGTGACATGAGTGAAGTATTGTCAGGACAACAAGGATGGAGCGGTGAGAGGCAAAGCGTGCAGTCTTCCGCGGACCTTTCTCAGAAAGCTCAAAGCCTCCTAACTAAATTGGCGGCGTGGATCAGTGATCATAATGTCCCGTTCCTGGTGACCAGCATTGGCATGATTGTCATGCTTCTGTGGGCCGGCTCCTACAAGATGACCGTTCCCGGTGCTGAAGGTATCATTCCGCTGGTTTCTAACAGCCCACTGATCAGCTGGCACTTCAAATTGTTCGGCCCCTATATCGGGTCCGACATCATCGGGACTACTGAGGTCATCGCAGCAATCCTTATGATCACAGGCTATTTCAAACCCAAAGCCGGTATTGTAGGTGGTCTCATAGCGACGCTGATGTTCTTTACCACCAGCACCATGGTCATCACGACACCCGGCTCGACTATCTCCGTTCACGGGATCAGGTACATGAGTTTCCTGGGGTTGTTCCTTTTCAAGGATGTCATATCGCTCGGGGTAGCGCTCTACCTGGTCAGCTATTTCGGCAAGAAAGCTATCCTTTCTGAAAACAAGGGCTAATCGCTAAACGGGGTCAGGCCGCAGCACACACTCATGCCTCAGTGTGGGGTAGGAGGGTGTTCGCATTACTCTCAGCGGATGTGCGCCAAACCTGAAATAGAATGAGCCGCAGGATCTTGTCCTAGAAGTCAGCATAGGCAGCGATTCTCTTTATGAGTCACGGTACTACGGAGAACAGCACATATGAATTCTCAAGCACAACCGGAAGTTTACGACCTCCTCATCCTTGGTAGTGGCGCTGGCTCGAAACTGCTGGCCTGGACATTCGCAGGACGAGGACAGCGCGTCGCTGTCGTGGAACGCAAATATGTCGGTGGATCCTGCCCCAACATCGCATGTCTACCAAGTAAGAATGTGATTCATACGGCTCAGGTCGCGCATAATGTTCGGCATAGCGAAGAGTTTGGAATCAGCATCGATCGATTTCAAATCGACATGCCTGCCGTAAGGAATCGAAAACGCAAGATGGTCCAAGGTCTGGTAGACACGCATCTCGCTTTGTATGAGCAAAGCGGGGCGGAACTGATTATGGCATCCGGGAAGTTTGTAGGCCCCAAAGCGCTTGAGGCTACGTTGCCTGATGGGACGAGACGGTTGCTGACAGGGAAGAATGTGGTGATCGGCACGGGAACGCATGCGTTTATTGAAAACATTCCCGGGCTAGCGTCAGCGCAACCGCTGACCCACGTCGAGGCCCTGGAACTCGACATTGTGCCGGAACATTTGATCGTTCTGGGGGCCGGGTATGTCGGGTTGGAATTTGCACAGGCGATGCGCCGGTTCGGCAGTAAGGTGACCGTCATAGACCGCAATCATCGCGTTATTCATAGAGAAGACGACGACGTCACCGAGGGCCTGCAGAATCTTCTCGAGGACGAGGGTGTTGAGCTGGTTCTAGGTGGCAAGATAAAGAGCGTCTCCGGAGTGTCAGGACAGTCGGTCCGTGTCACTGTCGAGCAGAACGGGAAAGAGAGTTTCCTCGATGGTTCGCATCTTTTAGTCGCATCTGGGCGTGTACCAAATACAAAGGACATTGGGCTGGAGCTGGCCGGAGTAGAGCTGACGAAGAACGGATATATCAAAGTGAACGAATGCCTCGAGACAACCGCTCCAGGCGTATGGGCTGTGGGAGAAGTTGCAGGTAGCCCACAATTCACGCACATCAGCGAAGACGACTTCCGCGTAGTCCGCGACAATATGCTCGGGGGGAAGCACGTGACCACCGGTAGGCAGGTACCTTTCTGTCTCTTCACGGATCCTGAATTCGCTCGCATTGGGATGACCGAAAAAGAAGCCAAGGAAAAAGGGCTTGCTTACCGCCTCTTTAAGGTTCCCATGACGCATGTACTGCGGGCGCGCAGCCTTATGGAAACTCGCGGCTTTTTAAAATGCCTGGTGGATCGCGATAGCGATACGATCCTCGGCTTCGCAGCGTTTGGAGTGGGCGCAGGCGAGACTATGGCGTGTGTGCAGGTTGCGATGCTCGGAGGGTTACCCTACACCGCGCTTCGCGAAGCCGTCCTCGCACATCCGACTATCCCAGAGGGATTGGTTGCATTGTTTTCGTCTGCTGCGTCTTGAATTTCCAGCGAGAATTCACGCCAGCGGTAGAAACCCTGTCTACATGCATCAATCAAACGATTACCGGGGTATCTCCACTGCTCATCTTTGGCTTCTAGGGTGCTATAAGTTGTTCATTATCGGTAGCGCCATCGGGGAATCGAACCCGAACTCTCCGCCTTGAGAGGGCCTTCTAGGCTCTTTCGCACCCATTTACATGGGCTGTGCAAAACTAGGCAAGCCCCTTGATTGGCGTATGTTTAAAGGGGATTTGATACTTGTCTCTGTTTGCACCTGTTTGCACCCATTTATCGGGTCTATCGTTACCACAGCGTTACCAGAAAAATCACCCGTATCCATCCCCCATATCTTAAGCGGCTCTGGCGGCTGTTATCTCTCCCAGTGGAGCGGCGCTCTTCCCTGCTTCTGCCCCGGTCGTGGTTCCGGGAACTGCGACAGTATGTGTAGCTCAAGGGACTCCTAGAACGTAAGCACCTTCGCAAGGTGATGTGCTACAGACGGCGGAGACGGCCATACAAGTGTGTTACAGCGGAAGGCGGGGTCGCCCGTCCAGTTCCCAGCGCACGGCTCAAATGCACGCTGCCTCTCGTACACGACTGCGTTCAGATACGCTCTGGCTTTTTCTGTTACTCGCCTGAAACAGGTGTATAGGAAAGTGGCGCAGGCAATTCACAGGGGAAAGGAACACCCTGAAAAACAGGTTTACGCTTCGGACGCTTCAGTTTTCTGCCTAATCCAAATTTCAGCAAAATCCTCGCAGCACGTCTGCAAAGGCTTTTCCACCTGAGTCAACCCAAAGAACTTCTTCTGTACTTCCATCACACCGAGCATCACGTTATGAGCGGTCATCAGGGCAGCATCGGCCTTCTTCGGCTGGGAGTCAGGATTGAACCCGAGTCCTCCTCCGTCCGTCTTCTCAAGCCGCGAGAGAAGAGCATGGACCGTGCTGTGTGAATGCATCATTGGCTCGTAATATCCCGGCACCACAATCGGCGCGAAGAGGGTCTTCTTCGCCATGGAGACTACGTCAAGTTTGTGCCACGTATGATTGACCCGTGTTGTGCCGCACTTCTCGCAGAGTTTGACCAGATAATTGTTCTTGACTTCTGCATACTCGCGTTCTATCTCCTGAACTTTATCTGGTGGCAAAACGTCCGGCCCGAAGCTGTCCTGTAAGGTCCGCATCAATCTGTGCTGGGCGACCGCGTGGTAATTCAGAAATGCACCGACTTCCGATGGGTTCTCACTGAGGTAGGCCATCGTGACAGCCCGCTCAAAGAGCGACCGCAAGAGTCTCAGCGCACCGTAGCCGTAGCCGTTTGTTGCCAACACTGCGATCTCCCAGAACTCCTCCGAGCACAGCCGCCCGATTGTGTAGATGGTTTGCTTTTCTGGTCCAGAGCTAAACGTCCGATTGCTCAGTTGCTCGGACACAAGGACTTGAGAATGGCAGCCCGCTATCAGCACCTGTCGCCGGGGTTCCTCGCTTCTGCCGTTGGGCAGCTCGATGCGATCTTCGGAGAGCCTAAGCAACTGCCGGAAAGCAGCCAATAATCGCGGTTCTATCGTTACCACAGCGTTACCGCGATTTTGAGGGCGATCAGCAAAACCGTCTAAATTGTTGATTTTACTGGTAGCGCCATCGGGGATCGAACCCGAACTCTCCGCCTTGAGAGGGCGGCGTGTTAACCAATTACACCATGGCGCCAGATAGATGTCAGCGTGGGCGCTGCCGACATGTCTGATTCTATCAGAAGATGCGGTTTTTGAACGGACCTGCGCCACTCGTGAATTCGACTAAGCTGAATCATTCCAAGGTATGTGGCATCTCTCAGGAAGCTCTATTTTTGAACAGGGTTTCGGACATGTCACAGGCTTCCCGTCTCGCTCATACACCGCTTTCCGTGCTCGATCTGGCGCCGATCAAAGAAGGTCGCTCCATCACAGATACTTTTCGCGAAACGCTGGATTTGGCGCAGCATGCGGAGGCCTGGGGATACAAGCGCTACTGGTTGGCGGAGCACCACAATCTCGGCTCAGTCGCGTGCTCGGCAACATCCGTGCTCATTGGCTATGTTGCCGGAGGAACCAACACGATCCGCGTCGGCTCGGGCGGAATTATGCTGCCCAACCATGCGCCGCTCGTTATCGCTGAGCAATTCGGCACACTTGAAAGCCTCTACCCTGGCCGCATTGATCTTGGTCTTGGCCGTGCACCGGGAACCGACTTCCCTACCATGCGCGCATTGCGTCGCGATCTGCGTAATGGAGATAATTTTCCCGAGCTGCTTACCGAACTTCGCGAGCTCTTTGCTGTGCCAAAACCTGGTCAAGCTGTTCGCGCTCTGCCAGGAGCTGGGCTCAACATCCCTATCTGGCTGCTTGGGTCCAGCGGTTTTAGCGCACAGCTTGCCGGGCATCTGGGACTTCCCTTCGCATTCGCCGGCCACTTCGCACCGGAAAACACTTTGCCCGCGCTCGATATCTATCGCCGAAGCTTTCAGCCGTCGGAGATTCTTAATCGTCCTTACATGATGGTTGGTGTTCCAGTGCTCGCGGCAGATACAGACAAGGAAGCACAACGGCTTTCGACTACGGAATACATGAACTTTCTGCGGCTCATCCGCAACCAACTCGGTCCGCTTACGCCGCCGGTCGATAGCGTGGAGGGGCTTGCCAACGATCTCGAGCGCGCGGCCGTTGAATCCAAGCGAGCTGCAGCGATCGTCGGAAGCCGGGAAACGGTACGCAACAAGCTCGAACTATTTCTTACAGAAACACAGGCTGATGAACTGATTATTACCAGCAATCCTTATGAACATGTGGCGCGGCTTCGATCGTATGAGATTGTCGCAGAAATAGCGAAAGAAGCTGCCGAACAGTTATTACAATTATCGGCGGCTCGATAACAGATTCTGACTCCCGAAGTGCCTTTGTTTTGTGCGCGTTGCGTAAATGCAAGAAGGGCATGACAATCGTCATGCCCTTTTCTTATGTTTTATCAAATCAACGATAATTCCCTGTTGCACCGCTGAATTGAAGGCCTATATCTATGCAAAAAATGATCCAAGCCAATGGATTTAATTTCCCTCCGTCTGCATCTGACTCACCTTGTAGTTGTTCTCGACGCTGAGGCGTCTTACAACCGTAAGCCCATTGCTGCCAAGTAGAAATGTGGTGCCTGTTTCATCGTTCGTCACCCGATGTTTCACATCCTTGACTGTAACGAGTTGAGTCGGGTCAGAAGCGGCGGTATCGATCACCTGGTAGTCACGCGCAATTGCCGGAACGTATTTGTGGACCTGACTCGTGACGAGAAGACCATTCTCTCCCAGGGGCTCAGCCTGGCCGAGATCTGTCACCGTCGAGATCACCCGAAACACAGGCCTCTGGGCCTTCCGTAGATCGAGGACAGCTTCCTTTTGACTGTCACGAAAGTACACGAGTTCCTCCTGGCCGCCGAGAGGACGGACGAAATCAAAAGCGCCTTCGGTTGCCAATGGCGTGCTCACTACCAGCTTGATGTGAGCCGGATTCGTAACATCAAAAACCGACAAACGAGCGCCTCGCTGCTGTTCGACATAAAGATACGTGCTTCCTGTATTGTCGGAGTGAAGAAAGAATGAGTTACCAGGTGTCTGCGCCTGCTCCGGAAGATCACGAGCTTCCATGACTACCAGTTCCTGCGATTTCGAGTGGATCTCCGCCCCTGCTGTTGATGTCAGAACCGCAGCTGCGGCAACTAAGCCAAATGCGAATGTGGATTTGATGATGTTGCTCATTGGTGTTTCTCCTTTTCGAAATTCAGTTTCGATCCACAGAGGCCGTCACGTCCAAGTAGTAAAACTGATGCCGTATAAGCGCGGCACTCGTCGAATCGATATCGCAGTTCTGCTTATAGGGCATAACAATTTGCGAATTCCGTCGGCGCAAGTTTCGTCTTAATGTCGAAACATGGCTACACGGAAAGAACCAATCACGACAATCGCAATCGTCGGTGGAGGGGTAAGTGGAACCCTCACGGCCTTTCACCTGGTTCGACAGGGAACGCCGGCGCGTGTGATCCTCATCGACAAGCGACCTGATTTCGGGCTTGGCCTGGCTTATTCCACTCCGAGCCTCCGCCACCTGTTGAATGTTCCCGCGGGAAAGATCAGTGCACTGCCCGATCAACCGGATCACTTCCTCAATTGGCTTCGCAGGAATCATAACCCGGCTGCAACGGAGAAAACCTTCGCTCCACGAGCGGTATTTGGACAGTACATCCAATCTCTCCTGAAATGGACGAGCCAGATCGAACAGGAGGTCGCAACAGTCATTGATGTCCGTCAGCATGACTCCGGGGCCGTGCTTTCGTTGGATAACGGATGCGAGCTACGAGCCGACCTGATCGTTCTGGCAACCGGAAATTTCGATCCCGCTCCTCTTCCCGGAATCACGAAGGCCGCGTCCGATCTGGGTTTGTATCGCCACAATGCATGGGTCGCGGAAACTTACGAGGGATTGGATCCCGACGCGCCTGTTGCTCTAATCGGAACAGGTCTGACCGGGGTCGATGTTGTGCTGAGGCTACGTGAACTCGGACACCGTGGGAGGATCATTGCTATGTCTCGTCACGGCATCTTCCCGAATCGGCATAACGATTACATACCACTGAGTTCAAGTGCAATCCCATCAGATACACCGGCCACCTGTGTCGCGTATCTCCGTGCACTGCGCGCCGCAATTCGTGGAGGTGCAGAGTGGAGAGCCGCTATCGATAGCCTCCGTGAAACGACCAACGAACTATGGCTCCGTCTGCCAATCAAGGAAAAGAAGCGCTTTCGCCGCCACCTGCAGCACAGATGGGATGTTGTACGCCACCGCATGGCGCCGCCGATTGCCGACATCATCGAATCCGAGCTTCGGAACGGCACTCTGGAGGTCCACGAAGGACACCTTAAGGCCATCGATGCCTCTCCTGCAGGCGCGCACATAACTCTTCGCGCACATGATGACAGTGAGAGCTTCTATGCAGATCGAGTCATCAACTGCACTGGACCGAGCATGAACTACCGCCGCGTTCCTTCGACTCTTCTCCAAAACCTGTTCAAGAGAGGACTCGTAACCTCCGGTCCTTTAGGTACTGGATTTCATTGCTCGCAGGACGGAGCGGTCATTGACGCCGATGGTCACGCTTCAGAAATCATCTTCAACCTTGGCCCGGGGCGCCTCGGCGACCTTCTTGAGTCCATTGCGGTTCCCGAAATCCGCCAGCAGGCCGTTGAGCTTGCCGCGACACTTGCTCATCGTATGAGGAAGCAATACGTAGTCGCTGAAGACCCGGTGACTGGAATTGCAACGCCGGACTTAACCGGAGAGTGGGCAGCGACGGCATGACCACCGCAACGGTCACCAACGTGAGAGGCACTGAGCAGACGGTGACATCGTGGCTGGCATCGCCTGCCTGGGCTGTTATTCTTGGAGCAGCCAGCGGTTCGGCCTGTGTCGCAGTGCGGATCTTCTTTCGCCTTCTTCAGTGGGTGTTTGTTCAGCAGACAGGAATGTTACCCGTCGCGGCAGCAACGTTGGCGCCCGCGCGCCGCATCCTGACCCCGATCATTGGCGCGGCATTAGCGACCTTTGTGCTCTGGATGATGCGGAGGTTGGCACCGGATCTGCGCTTTGAAGAATATGTGGAAGCCGTTCGTCTCAGAAATGGCCGAATACCTCTTCTTGCGACGGTTTGGCGGACTGCCTCCGCAGCCTTTTCCGTAGCCACCGGCGCGGCAGTTGGTCGGGAAGGATCGATGATCCAATTCGCCACTGCAATCTCCTCATGGGTAGGAGAGCGATCTCCCCTAAGGAACCTATCATTGTCACGACAGGTGGCCTATGGCGCCGCAGCCGCGGTCGCGGCAGCCTATCAGGCACCGATCGCAGGAGTGTTCTTCGCCACAGAGATTGTCCTCGGTGAGTGGGCCTGGAGCGACATGCCTCAACTACTCCTGGCATCAAGCACTGGTTTGTTCATTAGCCGCCTTTTGCTGGGCGCTGGTCCTCTCTTCCCGGTAAAGGGATCATTGCCGATTACGCACGATCTGCTTTGGGTTCTCCCACTGGCTCTTGTTCTGGGCACGGTTGGCCCGGCGTATCAAAAGCTTCTTCATTTCTCCGGGGCGGCGAAGCGTCTTCCCTTCGCACTGCTGTGGAGCGGCCTCGCAGTGGGTGTTCTCTCTCTGATCGAACCTAAGGTATGGGGAAATGGCGACGCAGCGCTCCTGGGAATTGTGCAGAATAAAACGATGCTCGCGGGTATCGTCAGCGTGCTCGCCTGTCGCCTGGCCGCTACAACCTTTTGCGTGGGAACAGGCACGGTGGGAGGAGTCTTCACTCCTACACTCTTCGCCGGGGCTGCCCTCGGTCTTGGGGCGGGTCACTTAGTGCACAATCCGGACCCAGCGATACTGGCCATCTGCGGTATGGGTTTACTGATGGCGACGGTAACGCACGCTCCTTTCATGGCGGCACTGATGGCGGTAGAACTTACCGGGCAGTGGCATCTTCTGGCGATCATACTGCCATGCAATCTGCTCGCCTCGTTGATTGCTCGTACAATCTCACGTGAGTCCCTGTATGCCATTGCCACCCCGGAACCTGCACAATGAAAGATAGTCTCGATATGTAAGATTAGTGGTCATCACGAAGAAACAAGGCATGGTTTGCATTTGCAGGGAAGCCGGAAACGGATAAGGGCATGATAGAAAATTTCCGCATTCGAGTATTCAGGGCGGTTGCACAGCATTTGAATTTCAGCCGGGCCGCAGAGGAACTGTTGCTCACGCAACCCGCAATCACCCAGCAAATCAAGACGCTGGAGGATGAGTTCGGCGTACCCCTATTCGATCGCGGAGGTGGACATATCGCGCTGACAGCTGGGGGAAAGGCGCTGCTGCCCTTTGCAGAGAGAATGAAGGAGCTCTCCGACGAAGCCTTTGCCGCTGTGTCGGAGGCACTTGGACAACATGCGGGCAAACTCGCTCTGGGAGCCTCACAGACCATCGGTCAATATCTTCTACCAACGTTCGTGGCTGGATTTCGGCGGACAAACCCCAAGATCAGAGTCACGGCTCGCAGCGGGAATACGGATGAGATGCTCGAAGCCCTTCTCGCGCGAGAGATTCAGCTGGCGCTCATCGAAGGTCCGGAAAAGCGGAAAGACCTCCATATAGAACCTTTCATGGAGGATCACATGGTACTGGTTGTCCCCGCCACTCACGAATGGGGCAATCACGATGTTAAGGTAGAGGATCTGAAGAGCGAGCCTTTGCTCATGCGCGAATTTGGCTCCGGCTCAAGAAGAGTGGTGGAGCAAGCGCTTTCAAAGGCCGGAGTGAAGAGAAAGGATCTGACGATCGGCATGGAGCTCGACTCAACTGAAGGCCTGCTGAGCGCGGTGGAAGCCGGCCTTGGAATCACCTTCGTCTCAAGGTGGGCAGTCCGAAATCAGCTCTCACTTGGAACGCTAAAGATCGCTAGAGTACCCGGGTTGAAGCTGGCGAGACGATTCTCGATGGCATATCCTGCCGGTCCAGAACCAACAGGCATCGTCGGTATCTTCCGGATGTTTTTGCTTTCTCAAGCAGTGGAAATGGCACCCAAAAGGATCTCAAGAACAAATGCTCCGTAGTCGCAACTGAGTCTGACATCTGGAGATTTCCTCGAATCTCGCGGCAAGCACTACCATCGGATAGACATGCCATTGCAAAAAGCCCAACGCCAGGGTAAGCGCTACCTGAACCCTGTGCCGACAAAGGTCGGCGGCCTTTCCACCATATTCAAATTGGGCCCGCGCTTCTTCTTGGGTGGAGCAGCACGCTCTCCGAAACATCCCCTGGGCCCGTTCCATACTGATCGTCGAATCTATGAGACGAGCCCAGCATCCGGCCTGCGTATCACCTGGATGGGGCACGCCTCCTCCTTGGTTGAACTCGACGGTGTAAATATCCTCATCGACCCGGTTTGGGATGAGCGTGCCGCGCCCACACGGTGGGCCGGTCCAAAGCGCTTTTTTCCGCCGCCTCTTTTACTTGAAGACCTGCCGCGCATCGATGTTGTCCTTATCTCGCATGATCATTATGACCATCTTGGAGCGGACACGGTTCAACGCCTTGCACATATGGAGAGTCTGAAGCAGACGCGATGGATCACCTCTCTCGGGGTAGGTGCCATCCTTTCGAAGCTCGGCGCTGCTCCAGCGAGATTGACAGAACTCAACTGGACGGAGCAAGTACAAGTGGGACCCCTGACCATCACAGCGTTACCGGCGCGCCATTTCTCTGGCCGCAGCCTCTTGAATCGTTTTGTGACGCTGTGGTCTTCTTTCGCTCTTATTGGCCCGAAGCATCGCGTTTACTATGGTGCTGACTCGGGAGAATGGCACGGCTTTCGCGAGATCGGCGAGACCTTCGGTTCGTTCGACCTTACCATGCTAGAGATCGGTGCCTCTAATCCTCTGTGGGAGGACATCCACATGGGTCCTGAAGGTGCCATTCGCAGCTTTAGGGCTCTCGGCGGCCAGGGGCTGTTCATGCCGATTCACTGGGGTCTCTTTGATCTCGCTCTCCATCCCTGGCAGCAGCCGATCGAGCGTATTGTCGCAGTCGAAGACCTCAAGCTCTGGTCTCCCACTCCCGGAATACCCACCGAGGTCGTCTGCGGCGTAGAAGTCCGCTCCAATTGGTGGCGTTGAATGGAACGTCTGCGCCAGGATCGAAAATAGTAGACGGAGCGTGAGGTTGCTGTCTTATCCAGCATCCTGACTCACCGCATCTGGAACGAAAAACGACATCGCAATGACGACAATCAACAGCAGAGGCATGCCCCAAACTCCCTTCGGTCCGACATGTGAGACCATCAGACCGCCGCATAACGCACCTGCGACAAAGGCAAACCAAACAAACAGGAGCGTTCTCGTCTCAAACTTGGTTCCCGCACTATCTGCGGTACCACCCGCCCCTACAAGCAGACTGAGTAGATGAGTAAGCGTCCCTGTCATATAGGTCGAGTGCAGACCGATGCCGTGCGCCTTTGAAAGGGCGCCGTTCTGTAACCCTAAGGCGAGACCCATGGCGGCGATGAATATCATTCGGTGCTGGCTCCCTAGCATGTAGGGGCTGAGGAAGAGCAAAATGACCTCTGCGATGAGCACATAACGAAAGCCATTACTGCCTAATGGAGGGTCGGTTGAGGAGCGTAGCCTTTGTGCAAAAGCAGTCGCAGCAAGAAAGCAGACGACGGCAAGCAAGGGTTCCCTGGCAGCACCTCCTGTAGTGAGAGCGATCGCTGCCAGTACGCTGTTGCCAGTCACGTGTCCGCTAAAACAACGCACAAGAAGGAAGCTCGCTGCATCTCCGTAGCCGCCAACGACGACAAGAAGCAGAGCCGCAGTCAATTCCCACATCGATGCACGGATTGGATTTGTGGCGATCAGACACTCCTAAAAGGCAAATTTTGCCGCCAACTGTATACCCCTCGGACCTCCTCCACCAAGAAACGGGTTACCGATGCCGACGTCTCCGGTTGCGTTGATGGAGTAGAATCCAGCGCTCACTTCACGAGAGTTGTTCTGGGCAAATCCATTTGGAGCGGCGTCTGCGATGAATGCAGGCAGCAGCGGGCTCGAGAAGTTCGGGTGGTTGACGATATTGAAGAACTCGGCACGCAGCTGCAGGGAGACGGTTTCTGTAAAGTTGGTGGTCTTGTAGAGCGCGAAATCCCAATTCTTGTAAGACAGCCCGCGCAGAGAATCGCGGCCGAGATTGCCGAAGTGCCGGGTACCGGGAACGCAATCCTGGGCCGTTCCGCTAATGCCATTCGTCAATGCGACCTGTGTTAACGAGCAAGGGACAGCGAATGATGAGAGATCGAGGAATACGGAAGGGTTGGTGGTGTACTTCGGCTTTGCCAGGATGTCCGGACGGTCGAAGCCTTCGCCGCTCCCGCTGTAGTCGTCTTCAAAGTTGTAGTTGAGGTTGAAAGGCTGCCCATCCTGCAGCGTGACTGTGCTGTCGAATCCCCAGCCGTTGCGCAGCATCGCCATGCTTCCCTTTGTCGTCGGCAATTGATAGCTGAAGATCCAGGTGAAGCGATTGCGAACGTCGAAGTTCGAGTCGGCATATTCCAGATCGGGTCGTGTGCTGTTGTTTGGCTGCGAAGCGTTCGGCACAAAGTCTTCGCTGTCGCTGGCGTTGTCGAGGGAGTGCGACCAGTTATAGTTCAGGATATTGGTGATACGGTGCCAGTCGGAAGCGCGCAGGCTAATCTGCAGCGAATTGTAGCTGGAGTGGGAAGTTGACTCTTCCTGGTTGATGTAGAACGCGCCGTAAGGATTATTGGAATAAATACGGCTCGCTGAGTTGTAGGTCGGAATACATCCTGGCCCTCCACCGGGATAACAGGGCACACTATTTCCCGTCGACGGATCGGTATACGTATTGGCCTGAGCAAAGGCGACGTCCGTGGCCGTGATCGTGGCTTGATCGGGCTGGTTGATATCGCGGAAGCGCAACAGGCGCCTCCCTACCGATCCCACGTAACCAATCTGGACAAGAGCGTGCGGAGAGAGTTGTTGCTGAACGTTGAGGTTGTAGTTCATCAGATATGGCGTGCGAACATGACGATCGACAGAAAAAATGTCGCCTGCGGGAGTTCCTCCAGGTGCGGCGAAGACGGGTTGAGCTGAGATGATAGGTCCACCGTTGGCGCTGACCGAGAAGATAGGCGCCGGGCCAACAGGATTGTAAGCCGGGCCGGGATCGAAAGTGCTGTTATACGGCAGGTGCGCGAGAAAGACATCCTGAGAAAACGCGTCGAAGAAGACGCCGAAGCCGCTGCGAATGACAGTCTGCCCCTTACCGCGCGGGTCCCAGGAGAAGCTGACACGCGGAGCAAAGTTCAAATAGTCGGGCTTGTACAGTTCGCCCAGCCCCGGCTGGCCCACCTGCGTTAGGGTCAGTGTGCTGTCAGTTGCGTCGAACGCAGTGACGTTGCTCAGCAGGTCGTTCTTCTCATGGAAGACGCCGAAGTAGTCCCAGCGCATACCGAAGTTCAGCGTCAGGGTCGGCATCGCCCGGTAGCTGTCCTGCACGTAGAGGCCGTGATTGTTCTGGTAGCTGTGGCGCTGCGAATAGCCGAGCGATTGCGTTCCGTCGGTTACGTTGCCGGCAAGAAAGTCGGAGAGCGTATCAAAGACGAGGCGTCCCCGGAAATTCGTGCCCAGAAACTGGGTAATGCTGGTGCGGCGGAATTCATAGCCGAACTTCACCGAATGCTTGCCCGCCGTCCACGAGAAGTTGTCGAAGCCCTGCCAGTTGGAGTCGAAGCGCTGGCGTGGATCGGACTTACTGGCGCCTATTGTCGAATAGCTGCCAACGGCGATGACCGGCAGACCTTGATCGGCTGAGCCCGTGCCAACATTGAGCCCAATGGAACTCGGATTAAAGCTGCGATCCTCAGGGAAAAATCCTTCGGCAAACCGGTTCCAACCCAGACGGGCCTCATTCACCATGTTCGAAGCGAGCACCGACACCAGCGAGAGCGACACTAACTGCACGCGCGTGGGCGTAAACGTATTGAAGCCCGGCAGAATGCCACCGCCCGAAAGTGCAAGCGGAAAACTCTGTGTGCTATCACCATAAAAATAACGCCCGCTGAGCATGTTGCGCTGATTGAAATTGTGATCAATTTTCCCGATCAGGCTGGTGATCAGATTGCTCGAAGGAGCGACGACGGCCGCATTGGGCGCGCTACAGCCTGTCGGCCCGGTTGTCACGCCGCCAAGGTTCGGAGCAGGCCACGGATTTCGCGCCAGCAGGGCCGCGATCACCGGATTACTCGCTCCTCCCAAGCTGGCAATATATGCAGGGTCGGGGACGCATGCCTGGCTGACTGTCCCCACGCTTTCACGCTGGCCTTCGTAATCAAAGAAGAAGAAGGTGCGGTTGCGAATGATGGGGCCGCCGATTGACCCTCCGAATTGGTTGTTGTGGAACGGGGCTTGCGTCTGCCCGCGAAGATTGAAATAGTTGCGCGCATCCAGAGCGTTGTTGCGGAAGTATTCGGCTGCCGTCCCGTGGAAGTCATTTGTGCCGCTCTTGGTTACGATATTGATAATGCCGCCAGCGCTCCGCCCATACTCAGGCTCATAGTTCGACAGCACGCGCAGCTCGGAGACGGCATCGATGGGCAGGATGGTCGCGGGGGCTCCGAAGACACCCGGCTCATTCACGGCTGGATCGTTACGATAGCCATCGTTCATATCGGTACCGTCGAGGAGGAAATTGTTGGAGCGCCCGCGGGCCCCATTCACGGAAAACGCTCCGAAAGAACCGGGAGAATCGCTGATCTGGTCAGGCGATCCGGTCACTCCAGGTGACAGGTAGATGAGCTTGGTGTAATCGCGACCGTTTACAGGAAGGTTTTTCACCTCGTTCGTGGTCAGTGTCGCACCCAGCGTGTTCGATGTAGTCTCTACCTGGAGCGCATTGCTGGATACCACGACCTCTTCTTTTTGCGCGCCGGTCTGCAGAGTGATGTTGAGATTCATCTGGCTTCCTACAGTGACCTCCAGCCCCTCAGCCTGATACGGATTGAAGCCAGTCTTGGTTGCCGATACGCTATAGCGGCCCACGGGCAGTTCGGGAACCGTAAAGGCACCGTCGCTATTGCTTTCAGTCGTTCGTTCAATGCCGGTGTCCATGTTCTTTACTGATATCGACACCCCCGGAATGACCGCGCCAGTGGCATCGGTTATGGTGCCAAGCAAGGTGCCGCGAAATGTTTGTGCGCTGAGAATCGATGCCGATACAGCTGCCAGAAGGAACGAAAGCACTACAAGCCTGGAGATAGTGCGCATGACGTTATCCCTTCAAGAGAGTTTTTACCTGGCCCTCAACAGAGCAAGTACTTTACACCATGTCAATTACATCTGGCGTCAATTCCATCTGGCTTGATGAGTGACTGTGACGACTAGACGCCACAGGTGTCGATATTTCGACTCCATTGCGATGAAACATCAGGAATAGTCACGCCAAATGCGCGGAGTTGTTTGGCTCTTCAATTGCATTCTCTGTAGCGGGCGATATTACGTTGATGGCCTTGGGCTCACTATGAGGTAACTACTTATGAGCGATATCTTTGCGGCCCGCTCGCAAATGGCGATGTCCCTGGTCTTTCATATAGTTTTTGCCGCCATCGGCGTGGCACTGCCACTCATGATGGTGATCGCGGAAGGCTTATGGTTAAGGACGCACGATGCGGCATATCTATGCGTCGCTAAACGGTGGGCCAAGGGCACGGCAATCCTTTTTGCAGTCGGCGCTGTTTCCGGCACAGTTCTGTCGTTCGAACTCGGATTGTTGTGGCCGCGTTTTATGGGATTTGCCGGCGCGGCGATCGGCATGCCGTTTTCGCTGGAGGGCTTTGCCTTTTTCACTGAGGCCATCTTCCTTGGGATTTATCTCTATGGCTGGAAGAGAGTCGCTCCGGGAATTCATCTTCTCGCGGGCGCGATCGTTGCAGTAAGCGGCATAGCCTCCGCAATGTTCGTATGCCTGGCGAATGGATGGATGAATACGCCCACCGGCTTTCGCCTGGTCAACGGACAGCTCACCGATATCAATGTGTGGCAGGCGCTTAGGAATTCGGCGGGATTGCCGGAGGCAATCCATATGATTCTGGCGTCCTATTGTGCGGCGGGATTTGCCACTGCTGGGGTTCATGCGCTGCTGGCACTTCGCGACCGCTCAAACCGTTTCCACCAGCGCGCGATCGCCATTGCCCTGTTGGTAGGAGGTTCGGCAGCAGTCACGCAGGCAGTGAGCGGAGATGCCTTGGCCAGAATGACGGCAAGGAACCTGCCCACGAAACTGGCTGCAATGGAGGGCGACTTCCAAACCCGTAGCGGAGCTCCCTTGCGCATCGGCGGCCTGCCGGATGTGCGTACCAGGCAGACGAGATATTCCATCGAAATTCCAGATGGTCTTAGCCTGCTGGCTTTTCATTCGCCGCACTCAACCGTGCGGGGATCGGATAAGACTCCACAGGATGAGTGGCCGAATGTGCTGGTAGTACACATTGCTTTTCAGATCATGGTGGGAGTCGGAACGCTGCTGATCTGCGTTGCCCTGGTTGCTGCATGGCTGGCTTGGAGGCATGGCCCTCTGATGAAGAGTCGCCGCTTCCTGCAATCGCTGGCGTTCTGCGGCCCTCTGGGATTTGTGGCACTCGAATCCGGGTGGGTGGTTACGGAGGTTGGCCGCTAACCCTGGATCATCTACCACATCATGAGAACCTCTGCTGCGGTGACGACGATGCCGGGCCTGACCGCTCCTCTGGTTCTGTTCACGGGTCTCTACCTGATTCTAGCGGTGATTGTGGCTCATGAGCAGCCATGTGATTGCCAGCCTGAGCGAAGCGATGTGCTCTGGCCTGGCAATGTTCCTTCTGGTTGCCATATTTCAGTATGTGGCCTTCAATCGAGTAAAACGTGCGGGAGCCGACGAGTTGTCTAACGGAGTGAAAAAGTTCATCGCGCAAAAGAAACTTGTTGCGATCGGCTTAACTGTGCTTCTGCTTTCGATGGCTGCCTACAATCTTGGGATCGTTATTGTGCATTCCTATTGGTCTCTCCTGGCAGGGCGTAGTAGCTTTTCAGAGCCGAATGCCTTTTACTATAACGATGTATTCACAGCCATGATCTTCACAGATGTTCTGATCCTGATTCTGTCGCTAGGTGTGTCAGGGAGATACGAAATGGTCTTTCGCAATGCCGCCTTCGTGCTCTCGATTATTCTGCTCCGTTTCTCGCTCACCGAAGATCACCCATGGCGCACCTCTGGCCCTGTTTGCCATGATGTTTGGAATCCTGACGCTTCTGGTGTTCAACTTCCACACGCGTATTCGCACCGACGATTAACCGTCTGTCAGCGAATTAAGTAGGTCAACGGGCCACGAAATCTATTCCCCTACCAGAACATTTGGATTTTCATCCCGTGGCAACACCTTTAAACACTGCGTCTCTTCGTTGTCGCAGTTGCGAATCGATTGACCGACAACGCTCATCGAAAAATGACGAGGATCAGTGTGATTTAGACCTATGTCGCACAAACGAGGAAAGTTGCATACACTCATTCGTCGTCTTCGATCGCGTACGAAGGAAAATATTTTTTTATCCGGGAATACATCTCCCGCTTCCGTGTTTTAGAGAGTGATGCAATATGTTTCTGAAGCCGAATACTCCACAAGCGGCAGATACTGTCGGCGTCGAGCATATCGATGGCCTATACAGCTATGCACTGACGTTGTCTCGTAATCGCAGTGAAGCAGAGGACTTGGTACAGGAAACATACGTTCGTGCCCTAGGAGCGATGGGGCGGCTACGACCTGAAAGCAATATGAAGAGCTGGCTATTCACCATCTTGCGGAATATCTGGCTCAACCAATTGCGACAACGCCGTACTGCGCCTCAAATTGTCGAGATGGATGTCGAAGGGATTAACGCCGGTATCGGCACTAAGACCGCGGATGATGATGATCCGTATGCTCTCTATGCAAGCACCGTAGAGCGCAATCAGGTACGCGAGGCCATCCAACAGCTTCCAGCCGAATCTCGCGAAATCATTCTGTTGCGCGAGTACGAAGAGTTGTCATATCAGGAAATCGCCACGATTTTGGATTGTCCAGCGGGGACGGTCATGTCGCGGCTTGCACGGGCGCGGGCTAAACTGCGAGCATTGCTTTCTCCCACGTTGCTGACTACGGTTCAGAGTCGAAAGGAAGTCATCGAATGAATGCTCACGATGAGCATCGTGCCAACATTCTGCTTTATCTCGACAATGAGTTGAGAGGCCAGGATATTGAGGACTTTCTCGCACACTTGGACAATTGTGCTGATTGCAGAAGGCTACTTGAGGAGGAGCGAGCGTTATCGAATCTTTTGCACCGCACGCGGCCACTCTATACGGCGCCTGAGCCACTGCGGGCTCGCATCGCTGCAATTGCTGAGCAACCGGCCACGTTCGGAGATATGCGAGAGTCGAAGCATAAGCATCTCTTGCGCTTTGGATGGCGAAATATTCGGCGTTCGGGCTTTCGCTGGATGGCATTAGCGGCAATGATTATCTTCATCGTGCTTGGGTTGACGTTGGTTCCAACGGTTGTCCGGCATGCAGAAGCTGCGACATTCATTGACACTGCGGTTACAACCCACCGCGCATACCAGGAAAATCAACTTCCGCTCGAAATCCGGTCGAACTCTCCCGAAGCGGTGACTGCATGGTTTGCAGGCAAGGTTCCCTTTCAGTTCCGGCTGCCCTCTGCCCAGTCTCCGCCAGACGGGCATCCCGCTTATGCGCTTATTGGGGCGCGGCTGGTGACGTTTAAGAGCGAAAAGGCAGCTTTGGTAACCTACCAGATGAAAGCGGAGACTATCAGCCTCCTGATTGCCTCGGACAAATCTGCAGTGGCCGTTGGCGGAGATGAGATCCGTTCCGGCAACTTGACGTTTCATTACAACACAAGGGCTGGATTGAACGTGACTACATGGAGCACTCACGGCATTACATATGCCCTTGTCTCGTCTATTCACGGCTCCGCCCAACACTCTTGCCTGGTGTGCCACCAGAACATGGCCGATCAAAGTACTTTCAAGTAGCAATCCCGGCCTGGGGGCATTGCGGGGTCCAGCAACGCTCCGCAACCGATGATTAACTCCGCGCTTTGATCGAGGTCCTCGATCAAGCCACGGTAGCTCCTGAAGAACGCCCGACCTTCAGACGGCCTTCTACTAGGAATATTTTGTTGATCAGTGTGTTTATTCAGTAGCGCCCCTCGATCGTAACTAAGGGCTGTTCTTACTGGAGAATCACATGATATTTGAGCACTTTCAAGTTCCTGGTCTAGCGCAATATTCGTTTGTAGTGGGCGACAAGGGTAGCATTGCCGTTATCGATCCAAAGAGAGACGTAGATACATATATTGAATACGCCAAAAGCAGGGGTTTGCAAATTGTGTATGTTCTGGAGACTCGCATCCACCCGGCTTCTACGTCAGTAGCAAAAGCCTTGGCCGCTCAAACCGGAGCTACGCTTTGCATCAACCGCTATGCCATCAGCGAAGCTGATCTGGCTGGGGTTACTCATCGTGCGATTCTCGAAGGCGATGAGTTGCTGCTCGGTAAACTCGTGCTCAAGATTGTGCACGACAGTCGGCCGCCAGAGCAAATGAGCTTTTTGATTGTCGATCCATCTAAAAATGAAACGCCAATTGCATCATTCTCCGAAGACTCCCTTTTGGTCGGCTCGATTGTGAAACCCGATCTGTTGAGCGAAGGAGGGAAAGAACGCCTGGCCAAAGCTCTCTCCCGGGGCATTCAGCGGATTCAAGAGCTTCAGTACGCATGGAGCCTTTGACGCTTGAGATTTGGGGAGTGCGCCATCGATATGCAACACACCGCACACAAGTCCTCGGGAGAGGCATATGCCGCGAGTTTATGCCTCGCTTGAAGCATCGTGGGCAGGCAATTGAAGGCTGCGAAATCAGAAGGAGATGAGATTACGATGAGTACCGGTAGCGTCAATGCCGATGCTGCATTGATTGGAGTAAGTACACCGGCACACATTCTGGAATCGATCCTGGCCGCCCTGAATCGGGGAAAGCTCTCTGTGGCTACGGATCAGTTCGACGACCACTTCACGTTCGAAGACCACGCGCTCGATATCGAGTTCACGGACAAGGAACGCCTGATCGAATTCTTTCACAAATCGCGCGAGTTCTTCCCGGACAGTGCCGTGGAGGTTGATTCTACCTTCGCATGCGGCGATCACGCCATTGCAATCCCCGCGCGAAGAACCAGATCAGCAGATGCCAAATCTCTAATCCGGCATCGTTAATGCCGCGTTACGTCGACATCAACGTTTTTCGTCAAAAATTGGAACCGACTTCCAGACATCTTGCAGCTTATGCGCCATTGAATTCCCTGACGCATAAGCTTACCTGGGTGCAAGCTACTAGCGACGATAGTAGAGAATCTGTTTCTCTCCATTTGAGCGTTTGCGAGTTCTTTGGAGCGTTGCGCCATTCTCAATGATTGACCACGTCTCTTGCGAGTGAAGAATGCGTCCGTCTTCGTGTTCCTCGATCGCGAAGACAAGGCTTGAGTCTTTCCATACGACCGATGTGCGGAACTCGTCTCCGTCGGCTCCCGTCGATACCGAAACTTTCCCATCGGTCGTATATTTCTGCACTGCATGCCTGGATATCTGTGAACCAAATGAAATCAACGTTTCAATCGTGAGTTCAGGATCGTGATGCTCGATATGCAGCGTTACATCACCGCTACGTTTCGGTTGGCAGCGATCATTATCCTGCTTCCACAGGCCCGAGAAATCCGGCACGGTCTGCGGCCATGCCGCGACCGTTACCGCCGAGAGCAGGAGCATGCTCAGGCCGATTCTCACCGAGCGATATATCAACTTCTTGCTGTTTCTCATTCGCAACTCATGCTCAATCCGCGCGGCAGCTATATCTGCCGCCGCTACGTAGATGTGTTGGCAAACCTCAGAATGCAAACCGCAGAGCAAACTGAATCTCACGCGGGGTTCCCGAACCGATTGGGCTTACAGGTGTTGTGGTATTCACTGTCTGGGTAATGCTGCCGAAACCGGGAACGGCGAAGGTGGCCTGCGGCAGTCCGTATTGCGGATGATTGAAGATATTAAAGAACTCCGAGCGGAACTCGAGATGCGCTCGCTCCGACAACGGAATCGATTTGGCCACACCGAAATCGATCTGCCATGCACCCGGGCCGCGTACGTTGTTTCGCGGTGCGTCACCGAATGTTCCAGCAGCCGGTACAGCAAATGCTGCCGTATTGATCCATTCTCCGATGCTCTTGCCCCCGGCTGGAGTCACCGAGACACCCGGCACCAGGTCGGGACGTTGATCTGTGTTATTGCCGTCCGGCACACTTGCCGAGGAACGATTGACCAGCACATTCACTGGGAAACCGGTTCGAGCCAATGCCACCGAAGTCAATTCCCAATCGCGGGCAATGGTGCTCAGAATTCCAGGTTGGTTCAGATAGGATCTACCCGGACCGAAAGGCAGTTGATAAATAGCGTTGGCATTTACCACATGACGCACATCCCAGATGCCGCTGGCCCACTCACATTGTGGACAGGCTACATTTTGCGGCACCAGAGAGTCGCCGTCACCGCTACCGTCGGAGCCATCGTCGAGCTCATGCGACCACATGTAATTGGCCGAAATCAGCAATCCCCGGGAAAACGACCGCTTCACCGCCACCGAGAACCCGTTGTAACTACTGGAGTCTGTCGTGCCGCGCCAGCTTACCTGGCCGAAATTTGGGTACGGACGAACTCCCGTGGCTGCATCGACGACGTTCACTTCAGAGAGCGTCAGCAAGTGCACGCCATGGCTTCCTACATACGAGACCGTGCCCACAAAATCTGCTGGAAGCTCACGTTGCACTGAGAGGCCCCACTGCTCCACATACGTGTCCTTGCGCTGCCGGTCCTGGGCTCGCGGCGAGACAATCCCCGTCGTATCAGATAGAAATGGCGTGATCGGATAATTGAGGTCTGGGATAGTCTTGTTCGACAACGAATACGCGAAGACTTCATTGCTGATGGGCAGGTTCTGGTCGTCCAGCTGCCCGTCTTCGTGATACATTCCGAATCCTGCGCGAATCAACGTCTTTCCGTTATTTTCTGGCGCCCAGGCGAATGCCAGTCGCGGATCTATATCGCCGTAGTTGGGCTGGCCGAAGCTGGCACCGACGCCGCAGAATCCCTGCGGCCCGCAGGTGGCGAAATCAAATGGGTTGGCGCGTCCCTGGACCTCATGAAATATATTGAAGAAGCTGTAGCGCGCGCCCAAATTCACCGTAAAGTTCGGTGTCCATTTGAATTCATCCTGAACGTAGCCGTAGAACTGGGTCTTGCGCAACCCGTTAACCGGCAGAGTTCCGTTCAGAGTTGCGGAACTCACACTGTTCGTATCGAAGGCTGCTGTCGAAGCGTACGTGATTGTTCCGGCCTCGGTGTTTCCCTGGTTCAGCTGAATACGCCGTATCTCCACTCCGGCCTTCACCGTATGCCTGTTCCTGATCCACGTCAGGTTGTCGATCTCCGAAAACGAGTTGCCCACGCCCGTGCTAATGCGGTTGTTATTCAGTGTGGTGAATCCAGAGACCGAAACCGCATAAGGACTCCCGGTGTGATTGATGTCGTAAGTGTCGGCCGTGCCGCGGTTGTATCCGAACTTGAACTCATTCACCAGATTAGGATTGAAGATATGAAGCAACTCGATGGCGCCGTTGACCGGCGCCGAGGTCAGTTGCTGCAGGTCCTCAAGATAATTGCCCGAGCTTGCCAGTGGCTGCGTATTGACCGCCCGGTCGAAGTTGAAGCGCACAAATGCTGTGGTCTTTTCTGAGAAGCGCTGGTCGACCCGTATCATGGCCGAGTTCTCGTTCACTACCTGCGTGCCTTCGCTGGAAAATTGATCGATGTCCGGCTCGTCGGTCGGCGCCTGGCCGAGCGGGTATCCGCTCACGATCGGCCCCAGCTCTGGCGAATCCGCAAGAACCTTCGCACGGAACGCGCTGCTCGGCACGTAGCCGAGCAGCGGAAATCCCCAGCGTTGCCGGTATCCTTCATATGCAAGGAAGAAAAACGTCTTGTCGCGCACGATGGGACCTCCCAGCGATCCGCCGAACTGATTCAGGTGAAAAGGCGGCTGTGGCACCGTCGAAACCGGCACAGGCTGCTGCGCGTCAAAGACATTGTTGCGCAGAAACTCGAACGCGTTCCCGTGCCATTGATTCGTTCCCGATGGAGAGGTAACGGCCAGCTGCGGCCCTCCGGTTGCGCCGCCTTCTGCTGTCGTCAACATCGAGTCAATACGAAACTCCTCGATTGTGTCCAGCGGAATGGAGAGCCGCACATAAGGTTGCTGCGGCTGATTGATGATGTTGGTCGCGTCGATGCCGTCGTAGGTGAAATTGTCATCGTCGCGGCCGCGTCCCGCAAATCGAATCGACCGCTGGTTGCTGCCTCCGGTATCTACAGCTCCAGGCACCAGCGCCGTCAACGTCGCCCAGTTTCGGCCGTTGATGGGCAACTTATCCGCCTGCACTTTGTCAATACGTCCGCCCAGCGCGTCGGTGCCATTGTCCATCTGCTCCGAGCTGGCCGAAACCTCCACACGCTCCTCGCCTCCCGCTATCTGCAGCGTTGCATCGAGAGTGCGTGTTCTTCCAATCACCTGCTTCACATCGACAAACGTCAGAGTCTTGAAGCCGGGATGATCGAGGGTGATC
This sequence comes from Acidobacteriota bacterium, assembly GCA_013285705.1. Classification (GTDB taxonomy): domain Bacteria; phylum Acidobacteriota; class Terriglobia; order Terriglobales; family Acidobacteriaceae; genus Alloacidobacterium. Next base: position 19,233 of record JABDHA010000024.1, on the reverse strand, counting down.
GTATAAGTACCCACCGGCAACTCAGGAATGTCGTAGGTCCCAGTGGAGGACGAAACGGTTTCGCGACGCAGTCCAGTGTCCGGCATTTCCGCCACCACATGAACACCTGGAATGACTTTTCCCGACGGATCGGTGATTGAGCCGTCTAAGCCGGCGCGATCGACCTGCGCCAAGGCTAGTCCGGTGGGAAGAACAAGGACGCAGGTAGTAATCGCTAGCAGCGACACAGGAGTTAAGAGCAGGATGGATCGCATTTTTGGCCTCGAAAAAATTGGGGTTCGTGGCAGCCAGAAGCAGACTGGAGTTTTTAGGCCCCGCCATCTTGCTGACATAGAGTTGGCACCGCGGTGACAATGCCGGGGACCGCAGACCCGCGAAAGAGTTGAAGAATCTTAGGGCTTGTGAGTTTTATCGTGTTGCAACAACCCGCAAACTTCAGCACAGAGGAACAGTGCATTGATTCCTTTAGATTACGAATCTGTAATCGGGGGATGGTTATAGGCACATGACACCACTATTAAGGTTCCGTCAAAAAAACGGCGCCTCCGCATCCCGGGACTCGGATTGCCTTTTTATACGGATTTCCACTGATTACAGAAAAGCGACAGGCGATGTGTTCTTTGCGTTTGTCGCGGGACGAACCCTGGGCAGTAATAGTCGCCAGTGGCACGGAGGGTTCAGGTCGGTAGGACTTTGCGTTTGAGGCGTAAACAAAAAGCCCTCTCCCCGATGATCGGGAAGAGGGCCGTTGCAAGCGGACGTGTTCTAGTCGTCCAGGTCAGCTTTGGTAGGTGCCGGTTTGTGGAAGTCGCTCGGCGGACGAACCGTCTTCTCGCCGGGATAGGGCCGCGTAAACCCGGTGGACATGTACCAGTTGAAATGGTTGACGGTATCCGGGTCTTCGGAGTCGGGCTTGGTCAGCTTGCCGGCGAAGATCTGCGTCTTCTTCTTCATCCAAGCTGCCTTCAGGGCCTTGACCGCAGGGCTGTCTGTTGCGTTGACTGAGGTCGTTGTCGTTGTTGTAACGCCCTGGTCCAGCGGCACCTGATTCGCCACGTGGGTCCACGGCTTGAAGTTTTCCGAAGACGGCTCGCCCTCGACAAAAGCCGTCCTCATTGGCGACGCCACGAGGTCGAACTGGTTCATGGGCGGCAGACCGAGGATTTGCTCGATCGTCCGAGTCATGTTGACCTGCGTGTAGTAGGTGTGGTCGGTGGGCCCGTTCTGCACGGTGTATGGGCTGATGACATACCCTGGGCTGCGATGACCATCGACGTGATCGACGCCGTTCTGCGCGTCGTCTTCCTCGACGAAGATCGCCGACGAGGACCATACCTTGCTGTGGCTGATGTAGTCGACAATGCGCCCAATGGCCAGGTCGTTGTCGGCCTGTTCGGCGTCCGGGGTCGGTGGGCCGCCGGTGTGGTCACACATGACCCACAGGACACTCAACGCCGGGACCGAACCGTTCGCGACGTCATTCTTGAAGTCCTGCATCCACAGATCGACGCGGAACTGGTCAGGAATGCCCAGATCGAACTGCGGGAAGTTTGTGATGAGGTGGTCAGACACGGCCGGAAGAGAGGACTGTGCCTGGACTGTGTTCTGATAGAAGAGCGTCTTCTCTTGCCCGGCCTCGAATTTCTGCGAGTCGGCGTAAAACTGGCTCCAACTCGGTTCGCTGGTCGACCCGCTCGGTTGTTTGAAGGTATCGTTCTCGACGTATTCACCGTAGATCTTCACCGGCAGACCGCGGTCCACTGCTTCCGAGAACAGGAAGCCCTTGTTCTGATAGGCGAGTGCATCGCCGGCGTTGCCGCCTGGATAACTGCGGACCCAGTCAGGCGACTGTATGTCGTCAGAGTAGGGTGCCATGCCCTCGGTGATCCACTGATGACCGTCAGCCGACTGGCGGCTCGGGTCATAGAAATTGTCGAGGAGCGGGAAGCGCTTCACCAACTGGTGCACGTTCGGTGTGTCCTTGCCGCCGAACACCGCCAGCGAGCTGTCGCCATCGCCGGCGCCCACGTCGCCCAGGACCTGATCATAGGTGCGGTTTTCACGGACGATCAGGAACACGTGTTTGATCAGCGACGGATCGCCGATCTTGGCCGGGATTGCGACCGGGTTGCCATCCGGCCTACCACCGGAGGCAGACTTGATATTTTCCGTCAGATCCCAGTGGTTGTTCTCGAAAACCTGCTTCGTCCACGTCTCCAGCTTCTTGCTATTCGGCACCTTGACGATGCTGACGGTGCCATTGTCCTGGTGGGTGTTGTAGTTGGTGACGCCGAAGTCGGTTTCGAATGAATTACGCGCACCGATGCCCTTGTCGTTGGCAACGATGAGCACGTTATCGGTCTCGTCCAGCACGACCGAGCTTGGCGCATAGGCTACCGGAATCATGCCCACGACGGGATTGACACCGGGGCGGAGGTCGACGACGCCGATCGCGTTGGCATTGTAGAGCGCCACATAGGCAATGCCATTCTTGGCATCGACGGCAATCGAGTTCGGCGCGGCTCCGTAGACCGATTTGCGTTTGCCGGGCGCTTTGATCGGCAGCCCAAGGTCGATCGTCCGCGTCACTTCGTTGGTGTCCGTGTCGATGACCGAGATGGTGTCGCTATAGGTATTGGCAACCAACAGGTGCTTTCCGTAGAACGCCATTCCGGTCGGGTGCAGACCGGTCGAGATGGTAGCGGTGACCTTCATCTTGGCCAGATTCACCACAGAAACGGTACCGGTGATCGCCGCGCCAACCTCCGGGTCGGCGACGATTTCAGTGCCGGCGGAGTTGATCTGGAAGTCCCCCTCTGTAGCGGCCCGGCCACCCTCGTTGCTGACGTAGGCAGTCGTGCCGTTGCTAGCGATCACGATGCTGTGCGGCGCGTTGCCGACGCGGATCTGCGTACCCTGCTTCGCCGCGGTCATGTCGATCTTGGTGAGCGTGTCATTCTGGTTCAGCAGCGCATAGGCGCTTTTGCCATCCTTTGAAATTGCGACGCCGCCGGGATAAGCAGTGCGCCCGGTATAGAAGGAGCCGCAGGGGTTGGCATAAGCCGCCGGAGGGCTGTTCGGAAAGCAGGTGATGAAGGAATTGTTCGGCGGAACGCTGACCTGAGACTCGTCGCTCAGCAAGCCCTCTGTGGAAACCTTGGCGATGGTGACGTTGCTATCGTCCTGACTGAAGACCAGATGCTGGCCATCCGCCGAATAGGCTATGCCGGTAAAGCTGCCGCTTGTATCCTTCCCGAACACGATGTAGTTCTGAAGGACATCGCCGGTCTTGGTGTCGAACACCTCGACGGCTCCGTTGCCATCGGAAGCCGACGTGCCCATGGTGAGGACGGCGGCGGTGTGAGTCTTGACATTTGGGTTCAGCGCAATAGCCTTCGCGCGGACCCGGATGCCGAGGTCGACTTGTTTGCCAGCAGGAGTGATGACCTGGCCACTGCTGACGACCCATGAGCCGTTCGGCTGCGGGCCGGTGGAGTAGGTCGGGAAGGGATTGGACTGAGCAAAGAGCGCCGGAACGCTCAACCCGGTCGCCAGCAGGCCGGCGAGCGGACGCAGACGGTTGATCCGAGACTTGTTTCGAGAGTTTTGTCGAGACGACTTTGGGGGCATGGACCGTTCTCCTAGTGGGTTCTTACTACGTAACCGGGATCGACCGTGCGACATCGGGGTGGAAATACAACCAGCGCCTCCTGGACATCGCGGTCACCAATCTTTGCAGACGACCTGTAACGGGTTTGTGACGATCGGCGCGGACAAACTACGCCTGGAAACAAGGTTAGATTGCGCGCCGCACGGGACGGTGACGGCGAGATTACAGTTTTGTCATCTGATCGCGAGGCAGGTATAAGGAGGCGTCGCTCGCACGCCAGGCCAGCGATCGTCCCGAGTATTGTGGTGCTTCACGGCTGCCCGCGCAGAGACTGCCAGTCAACCGCGCCACCACCTGAAGTTTGAGAGCACGACGTGCTTCAGTCCGACGATCGGGCGATACCCGCGTCCAGTTCCGATCCGTCGTCGACGAGCGCGCGCAATGGCCCAAGCCAGGGTTCGTAGCGTCGCCAGCGCCCGACGGAGGTGCGAAAGATCGGCTGGCGGGCCTGCCATTTGCTGGGAGTATTCACAGCTCGCGGATTGCATTCGGGGCGCAGGCAAGCTTCGTGCCACGCCAGGCCGCAGGCCGCGATGACCCGCCGGATCACTGGTTCGGGCGCGCGGGTCAGCTCCTCGTAATCGACCTCGATGAAGCGATCCGGCGGCAGCACGCTCCGCCAATGGTCGATGAGCCGCTGGTAGCTGCGGAAATACGCGACCAGTTCGGCGCCTCCGGTCGGAAACGTCAGGCCCGGATGGAAATGAGTTTGATGGATCGACAGCGCCGTGTCGACTGCAGCGCGACGGCAATGGATGATGGTTGCACGCGGGAATGCCATGTGGATAAGCCCCGCCCAGAGGAAGTTAAACGGCATCTTGTCGGTCACTCGCGCCACCTTCGGCGCGATCGTACGCAGCAAGCCGAGATAGTCTGCCGCTGCCTTGACGAGGAACGCCATCTCGTTCACGGCAGCGCCAGAGCGGTGCCACGCTACCCCATGCTGGTTCCAGAAATGCAGCTCGCTGCAGGCCCCTGCCTCAGGATGGCTGGAGACGATCTGCTCGACGAGAGTTGTGCCGGATCGCGGCATGCCGACGATCAGCACCGGCGTGGCATCGCTGCTGCCGAGTTCAGGCGCCCGCGCAATCAAATCGGGTGTGAAGCGGGCAATCAGGCGTTCAATCTCGGTGGAGAACGCCGCCGAGTCGAACGCCACAAAGCCCCGGCGCACAGCGTCTCCGGCATCGAAATGCTGCATGGCCAAAGCGTAGTCGCCAAGATCCTCCGCCGCCTTGCCGATCGCAAGATGAAGCCGCAGGCGTTGCGTCGCTTCCAGCCCCGGCGTGGTAACAGCGGCTTCCATCCGTTGAAGCAGACCGTCGTCATCGCTCGTGACGGGGCGACAGCGGACCAGATCGTAGTAGCTTCCCGCCAGCAGCGGCGCGATCGTGATGGCGCGTTGAAAGCATTCGCGTGCCTCGTCGAAACGGCCGAACTCAGACAGAAGATTGCCCAGCAGATCATGCGCCATGGCGTTCCTCGGATCGCGCGCCACCGTCTGTCGCAGCACCTGTTCGGCTTCCTGATTGCGATCCTCGGTCAGCAGCGCTCGCGCCTTGCCAAGGCGGCCGAAGCTGGTCGTGCCTCCAGTCGCCGCCGCGCGGCGGAAACAGCCGATCGCCTCATCGCGATGGCCGAGGGTGTAGACCAGGGCGCCAGCTCGGAACCACGCCTCGGTCAGCGACGGGCGCAGCTCAGTGGCGCGATCGTACGCAACGATTGCCCCGCCGATGTCGCCCATCTTCTCCAGGGCGATTCCCAGGCGGAAATATGCATCGGTGTAGCGCGCATTGCCGGCGACCGCCAGCTGCAATGCCGCGATGGCATCCGGTATGCGGCCGACCTCGAGGCAGGCGAGGCCGAGATCGTGCTGGATGACGGGATTGAACGGCTCCAGCCGTGCTGCATCGCGCAACGGCGCGATCGCGTCGGCTGGCCGCCCGGCGTTGAGCAACTTAGTGGCTAACGCAAGCAGAGGCGCCACCTGCTGCGGCGCTGGGTTTGGAGACTGGGACATAGCGTAACCTAGCGTGAAACCTTTCGCCTGATATCTCTGACAATTTACGACAAATATTTCAATACCCCAGAAACCACCTGGTCTCTGCACGTGTCCACGGTGTCCTGAGCAGTTGCGCATCGGATCTCGGGTGCAAGCGGGACCTCGTATGGATCGTCAATGCCGGTGAAGCTATGCAGATCGCCCGAACGCGCTCGCCTGTACAGCCCCTTCGGATCGCGTTCTTCGCAGACGCGCAGGGGTGCATCCACGTGAACTTCAAGGAAGCGACAAATTTTGTTGCGAGCCTCATTACGCGCAGCCCGATAGGGAGAGATGGCGGCCACAAGAGCGATGATTCCATTGCGGGTCAGTAGCTGCGCCAAAAACCCAATCCGTCGTATATTCTCATCCCGATCCACCCTGCTGAAACCGAGGTCGGGCCAGAATTGCTTCCGAACAACGTCCGCGTCGAGCATCTCCACTCGATAACCGCGAGTCAACAATTCTGCGTAGACGGACTTGCAGATCGTCGTTTTTCCAGCACCACTCAGACCCGTGAACCACACTGTCAGGCCTTGTTGCCCTTGATCCGCCCGGGGCTCGACGGACACTAACTTCGGTTCGATGCCGTCGCTCTCAGAAATCATCTTCACAATTAGACCAACTCCAACCAAACTCAATTGATTTCACCGGGAGTGCCTGCGATCGGTATATGAAGAGTGACGCGAGTGCCCTCGCCCGGTTGACTGGTTATCTCTGCACGCCCGCCATGAAGCCCCATGATGCTCTGGACGATCGCCAGCCCTAGCCCAGTACCACCTGAAGTTTGAGAGCGCGATGTATCTACGCGATAGAAACGATCGAAGACCCTGGGCAGTGCCTCGGCAGGGATGCCGACTCCCGTGTCAGACACTTCAATGCGGATTGCGGCAACATCGGCATTAGCGCCGAGCACTACGGTTCCGCCCGGCGGTGTATGCGCTACAGCGTTCGCGACCAGGTTGCCCACCGCCCGCTGTATGAGTGGGCGGTCCAGTGCGGCGATTACTGGTTCGATTGCTACAGCCGTGGTGAGCGAGATGCCACTCTCCACCGCGGAGGCTTCATAGTATTCCCGCACGCTGCCCAGCAATTCGCCTACGTCAACCGGCACACGCTGCAAATGTGTCAATGGGCTCTCAGCGCGCGCCAGGAATAGAAGTTTGCCGATTAAGTCGGACAGACGCACGGCTTCTTCCAGACACGACTCCAGTACATCGCGGTATTCATCTACGGTTCGGGCACGAACCAAAGCCACTTCGGCTTCGCCACGAATGTTATTCACCGGCGTGCGAAGATCATGTGCAATGTCGCCGGAGAACCTTGAGACGCGTTCGAAAGATTCTTCAAGCCGATCCAGCATTTTGTTAAAGGTATCGGCCAGGGACGCCAGTTCAACCGGATACCCTGCAGGGAGGATGCGCTCGCGCAAATTTGTGGAGCTGATGTGGCGAGCCGTGGTTGCCATTTCTTCAACCGGACGAATACCACGACGCGCGATCTGATATCCGGCCAGCGGAAAGATAACGAAAGTTCCGAGCATGATCGCTCCGAACCAGCGCTGGTAGCGCGCCAGCAACTCTTGTTCCTGCGAGACGTCGACGGCTATCTGAATAATGTCCTTATGTGTAGGCGGTGAACCCACTGGTACAGCCGTGCTGATGACGCGCAACGCTCTCCCATTTTTTCCCGTCATCGCAGTGGCACGATTCGGGCGATCCTGGGTTTTCGCAACCAATTGCTGTAGATCCAATTGATCCGCCATTCCCGGCGTCGCCATCAACGGATTGCCCCGATCATCCAGCAAGCGAATATAAAACCGTTCGTATCGGCGCGCCGCTGATTCCAACTCAATTTCTTCGCGCAGGGCGTCCACATCGTTGGGACGCTCGCGCAGCATGGTTTGGAGCACATTCACCTTGTCTGCGAGGAACAGATTTGTACTTCGATCGAGATTGGTAATCAGAACCAGATAAAGACTAGCGGTCGCGAAGAATACCGTTAGCAGGCCTGAAATGGTGTACCCGGCGGTTAAGCGGAAGGCTAGCGTTCCCCACCACGTCCTCACAGGCGTGAGACCACTAGTTGCATTCCATGACATAACCCGCGCCTCGTACGGTATGGATCAACTTCATAGGAAAGGGTTCGTCCACCTTAGCACGCAGTCTTCTTACGTTGACGTCGACGACATTTGTGTCGCTGTCGAAGTTCATGTCCCATACCGCTTCAGCGATCAGAGTCCGCGATAGTACCTCGCCTGCTCGCCGCGCCAACAGAGTCAGAAGAAGAAACTCCTTCGACGTTAGATCCAATCGATGGCCGGCCCTCGTCGCACGCTGGCGCAACAGATCAATCTCCAGATCAGCCATGCGAATGTTTTCCTGGGCACGAGCGGGCCCACGCCGCAACAGCGATCGAACGCGCGCCAGCAACTCTGAGAAGGCGAACGGTTTCACGAGATAATCATCAGCACCAAGTTCCAGTCCCCGCACGCGTTCGTGAACCGCATCGCGGGCGGTCAGGAGCAGCACGAGAGAGGGACGGCTCGATTGGCGAAGACAGGTAAGCACTTGCCAGCCATCCAGGCTGGGAAGCATGACATCGAGAATGACCAGGTCGAAATCGACTTCTAGAGCAAGATGCAGACCTTCTAAACCATCTCTAGCCACATCGACCACAAAACCCGCTTCGTTGAGCCCCTTCTTCAGGAACTTTGCTGTCTTGATCTCGTCTTCGACGATGAGAACTTTCATACGCAAGAACCCGCGACCATCACAATAAATTTATGTTTAGCGTGCTAGAGCGAAGAGGGCCTTAACTCCTAACAAAGGGGCCGCTATCCAGTTCCCTATCCGCCAGTGACGTCCTCAAAGATGGCGGCCACGATATAGCCATAAGATCAACTAGATAATCGCCTTCTGTTAAGGGAATGTCACAAACGCATGAATGCTTTTAGAAGGACTACCTGCCGAGAAGACTACGAATCCTGAACTCCTTCGGCCTTTGTCCGGAATGCAACTGAATCTCGCCAGTCACGATCAGTGGCCAGCGAGAAGGGATTACTGGTTGACGTGATAGACGAGCAGTCCTGCGCTGTCGATCGAGGTCTTGGGGTGAATGACATAGAACTGCTTGACTGAGGGGACGTAGGTGGAGGTTTTGCCGCCATTGGTGGGGATATCGGCGATCTCGGTGTAACTGTCAGGCGAATCCTGGTGAAAGATGCTGAGGCCCTGACTACCGCTGACGTAAACGCGCTTCAGCACTGGGTCATAGGTCATGTCGTCGTTGACATCGACGCAGGACTTCTGCGCGACGACCTTGCCGTCTTGGTCAAAGACGTAAAGGATGCCGGGCGCGCGGCCGGCAACAAAGATGCGCTGGTCCTTGGCATCAACGACAAGCGCAGTGTTGCGATTGATGCCAGGGACGGTCCAGGCAGTGATGAGCTGTTTCGTATTGAGGTCAAAGACGCCTATTTCCTTCTTGTCGCGGATATTGGCGTAGAGGCGATGATGAATGCTATCGATGCCGATGCTTTCGACGTTGTTGCCGGGAACGGAGAGGTCTCCGATGAGTTTGCCTTGGTCGGCGGAGAAGATGGAGATCTTGGAGTCTGGCAGGTTGGCGGAGATGCCGCCGTTGCCGATGTAGTAGAGACGGTTAGCTGCATCGTAGAAGGCGGCGTCGGGAGAGTCGCCCTTGCCGGTGGCGGAGCCGTCGATCAAGGGAATGCGATCGAGGCGGTGGAAGTCCTCGGCCGATACGAGGATGAGGGCGGAGTCGCCGCCATCAGCGACGAGCAGTTCATCCTTTTCGGGAATGAAGGCGAGCGAGTGCGGGGTCTTAAAGCCGGGGATGCTCTGCAGATGCTCGCCGGTGCGGAGATCGAACATCTCGACGGAGTGGTGGACTTCGGCGGAAACGTAGAGATGGTTACGCTTCAGATCGACGGCGAAGTGATCGAAGTCCCCGGTAATGTCTGGCAGAACAGTCATGTGCACGAGAGTGACGGGTTGGAATGACGCCTTGCCGGCAGCAAAGGCGGAGTTTGCAGCAAGAGCGAGCGAGCCGAGGAGAAGGGCTGAGACGAATAGGAGAGAAGACTTCATGAAGAGCGATGGTCCTTTCAATCGGGTTTACCCCGTTGGTAGTCTGAACTCAATTCTATGTATCGAAGCTTAGGCTAAGCTGAGGGATCTGTTTCAGCCTCGTGGTTGATCGCGCTTCCATTCTTTCTGGATGAGGGTTGCTGCTAAAGCTCAGCCGGACAGCGAACAGCAACTCGCGAGCAGTGCCTGTGCCAGTCGTCTCATCTACCCGCGTGAGCCGACGGAGTAACGATCGAGTTCATCCAGAATGCTCCCGCAAAATAACGCCTTGGCTGAGATCAGCTCACTCCCGATTTTCTTTTGGAGTAGCCACAGGCTATCAGGTTCAAATGAGCACGAGATCAATACGGCGTCGCTCGATGTTCGAATTGACAACCGCGTGAGGAGGAAAGCCATGGGTCAAGATCCGATCATTTCCGCGATGACTAAAGACGCTGAATAGGAATCTTTCAATGTCGAGCATCCTATAGAATAGGTCGCAGGGAGTTCGCCTATGTTTACTGGTCACTAGCTCGAAGTGGGCCCATACTCGCAGCAGAGATTTCAGAGCCGTGAAGCCCGAAAAGGGCAATGAGTACTTAGGCATCGACGAGAGACTATGTAATCCCGGCGCGCCTCACATGGTGAGGTGGTGCAGCGCAGCCAAGAAAATAAACCAAATTATCAAACAGACGATCACGGGAACCACAACTGGTCTGTCGCCGTTTCGACAGCTACGTTCTGGATTGAGATAGTGAATTGCCGACCAGACGTGCTGGTCTGAAATCCGCCATCCCTTGTCTGAGATTTCCCATAGTTTCCGCATTGCGTGCAGACTGTTGGGCACAATAAATGCTCATATCCTTTCGACAGCAGCTGAGTCAGACATTGCAGATGAATCTCGAAGTCAGCTTTACCACACGCTAAGAACGGGGCAGTGCACGGCATGATCGATTTTCAATATGTGACTCTTGTCGTCCAAAACTCAGGGCTCCGGGGCGCATGCGTCCAACGACGACCAGATCTGCTCCTCTCTGCCTTACAGTCTCTTTGATCCCAGCGATGACGCTGCCTGACATTCTCAGGAGCGTTACGGAGCTTCCGAATAAGCCGCGCGCTTTTTCAATGGCTGCAACTCCGTGTCGGTCTCCTTCACCAATAATTCCATCATTGCCGACTAAGCAACAGTTCTCTGTATTCATTCTATTGAACGGAATAAGGGCAGGTGTGTCATACGCATTGTTCTGATGCATCTGTTCTATTAGACGCACGTTCGAGGTCGAGCTAGCCCAGTCCCTAGTGGCAAATGCTGATCGACCGTTACAGCTTTAAACGTAATGAATCCTTTCAGGTCTCTCGGGAATCTGGCCATGTTAGGAGAACAGAGATGGCTGTTACTCTAACCGCGACTTGCGCCCTCGTGCTGTTCATCACTCTTTGGATCAAATGCACCAAAGAACGGAATGAGATGGAGCAACACAGCATTACACCAGAGAGCCTCTATATGTTGTTGGCTTCCAATCAAGATGTGCTTCTTTTTGATATTCGCCAGCCGCTTGATTTCCTGGCCGATTTGGAGATCATCCCTGGCGCAATGCGGCTTTCTCCAAAAGAATTGCTCGAGAATCCGTCGCTCATCCCGAAAGAGAAAGATTCGATCGTTTACTGTACATGCCCCAGTGACAAAACCACCCGAGCCATTTTGCATCGAGCCCTTGCCATGCATTTCTTACGGGTCAAGTTTCTTAAAGGTGGCTTGGAAGGTTGGAAGGCAATGGGCTATCCGGTCGAGCCATACGAAAAGCCCTTCCATCTCGACACTGGCACGTAGCTCCGCCCTCCGGTGATTCCTGCAAGGGCCACGCCGGTCCTGGACCGGGTGTGGTTTTCTGGTCCACGCGCGCGATCATTCATTTCATCGACGGTGGGTCGCTCGCACCGGTTCTCCGCAACGGCGGACGCGCGTGTGCTTCTGTTTACGCTTGTCATCTACCTTGTGACGGCGGTTCTGTTCGAGATTGCTCCGGCGATGCGCAGCTCGCGCACCAATGTTGCCGGAGCGCTGAATACGAGCACCCGGAGCGTAAGAGGCGCGGCTGCGCGTCAGTTGATGCCAAATCGCCCAGGCACGCTTTGCGGCACGATTGTTTCTGACGAGCTCACTTGTGGAAATTAATCATTCGTCGATGTGAGGATTTTTGAGCCTGCGCCACAACAAAGGCAGGCGACAATCACTTTCGCCTGCCTTTATCTGCCATGCGGATTTATAACCTTAATTGTTACGGATTCGGTTGGAAACTGCGGTGTGTGATTCCTTTACCACTCCGCCTGCCGCTCGCCGGTATTCGGATTGAGGATCAGCTTACGATCGAATCCACCCCCATAGTTGTTGAAGTCGAAGAGGTTCAGGAGCGATCCAGCCATCGCATCAAAAGATTGATCGCCAATCTGCCCAAGCTGCCAGTTGTCCTCGATAAATTTGGTTATCGAGCTCTGGTCAGCTACCGTGTGCGCAACGAAATTCTCCTTCGCAAACGGAGAGATTACCAGGAACGGCAAGCGTGGGCCATATCCACAGCGATCGAGATAAGCTCCTGTCTTAGCCGTGCCGCAAAGACCTGCCGGTCCGAGAAGCGCATCGTTATTTGCATCATCCGAAGAATTCACAATCGGCGCCAGAACATGGTCGTACCATCCGTCGGAATCATCCCACGCAATCAGGATCGCCATATCTTTCCAGTCCGGGCTCTGCTGCAGCCGATTGATCGTGTCTACCAGAAATGTTTGTTCGGCCAAAGGGCTCGAAGTCGAAGGATGTCCGGTCTGATCCGCCGGAGCCTTAATAAAGCTCACCCCAGGCAGATTGTTTTTTGCTACGGCATTCCAAAAATCCGTCAGCGCATATTGGTGGTTGGCTTGATCGCTATATCCAATTGCTTTCACAGAAGTCGGAGGCAAGTGATGAGGATTGGCCGTGGAGGCGTAATACTGGAACGGCGCATAGTGACCATCGTATTGGGTAATGCACTGTGCCTTGCCGCCACTCGTGCTTGCCGGCGTCCAGTCTCCATAAAACCAACCCCACGTGACACTCTTCGCATTCAGCAGATCGCCGATATTCTTGCCGGTCATCGTGATGGTGGTGCCGCTCGAACAATCGTCGAGCGTCGGATCGATGTTGGCGATGACGCTACCATTCACGACTTTGCCCGAGACTGAAGCCGGAGTCGCGCCATGCGTCTGCCCGGAAACCAGATTCAGGTGGCCCATTACCGTGGTGCCGAAGTTCGATCCAAAAAAGTTGTCGCTCATCGCATAGTGCTGAGCATAGTTCCACAGTGCGGTGACTGTATTCCCGTCGTAATAGCCCATGGCCAGGTTGGGTGTGCAATCGGTGCCCGTGCCGCTAAGGAGTTCGGATACCTGGTTGATCAAGCCACCGTTATATGCCTTCTGCTCATCCGTATAGTGATTGTCGTTGTCGCAGGTGACAGCCTCAGAGCGATCCAAACGGAATGGAGCAGCTGAATCCGGATTGTTATTCAGCAGTGTCGATGTCAGATTGTTCACAGTGGGGGTGCCGAGTCTCGCCCTGAATATCGACTCTCCAGGAGGATTCGTTGCATTCGGATAGGTCCCGAAATAGTGGTCGAAGGAGATGTTCTCATCAAAGATCACGACCAGGTGTTTGATCGGAGTCGCTGTCGGAAAGCTATTGGAACCGGTCGAGTGAGAGTAACCTTGCTGTGCAAAGGATGTAGGTGAAAGAGCAATCAGCGGAGCCAGAGAAAGAGAGAGAAGGGAGAGCCGTTGCATAGAGAAAACCTCTTTAGTGTCGAAGTAGGTCAATTCAGCCAACCACAGAACCTTAGTCCGGATTTATTGCACGAAAATTAAATATTGAAGATGGCTGATTACCGTCGTAAATCCCTGTCGAGGCAATCGCGGGCAGTCGAAGACATGCTCGCTCAATCAATATTCATCGTGCTCTAACAATCGCGGAGTACGAATACACGATGACAGCAGCCCGCGGGATCAAGCAGGTTGTAGACCTCCTCGGTGGACAGTCGAGGATTTTCCAGGAGTAAAGCGTCTGAGGTGATCATCTGGCGATTGGCTGTTGCAGTGTTGTTCTCTATCATTTCCAGCTACGCGTTCTCAATTACAGACCAACCCTGCACGCGCCCTGCATCCGGAAGCATCGTCGAAGAACCGGCGACACTACGCAGCCGCAATGGAGTGCTCGAAGCCGAACTGACCTATCGCAATCAGAAGATAGCGAGCGACGAGGAACAATATTGTTATCAGAGTCAAAGCGGTGACCAGTCTCCAACCTTGCGCGTAAAACCCGGCGATCTGCTCATCCTGCATCTTAGAAATCGATTGAGCCCGGAGCAAAAGCAAGCAAACAGGTCCATGCCGAAAATGACCATATCCTCACCGTGCGCGGACGCCAGCATGACCGCTCTCTCCACCAATCTGCACTTTCACGGTATGACCGTAACGCCCGAGTGCCACAAAGACGATGTGCTCCACACCTTTGTCCAACCAATCGATAAGCCGTACGAATATCGTTTTCGAGTTCCGTCTGATGAATCGGCAGGCCTTTACTGGTATCACCCGCATGTTCATGGATTCACCAATCGTCAGGTGCTCGGCGGAGCGTCGGGCGCCCTGATTGTGGAAGGAATCGAGCGCGCCAACAAGCAGCTTGCTGGTCTGCCCGAGCGCACCTTGGTGATTCGGGATCAGGAGTTGCTCAATCCCGATGCAACTGCGGCATCAGCGGCTTTCGCGCCGCCTGTGCTCCGCGATAGCGAAGGCGATGTCCTCAACACCGGTACGGGCGGCGGCAAACCCGCCAAGGATCTATCCATCAATTTTGTCCCAGTACCCTACCCGGACTACACGCCAGCGAAGATTCAGGTACGCCCTTCTGAGCGCGCTCTGTGGCGAGTGTTGAACGCATCGGCGATCACTTATATCGATATCCAGATTTTGGTCGACAACCAGCCATTGCCCCTCGGTGTGGTTTCGCTCGACAGCTCACCCATCAACGAGAACGGTCTGACGCCTAACCGCGTGCTATGGGTGAATCATGTCTTCCTGCCACCCTCCTCGCGTGTCGAGTTCATCTTCAAAGGGGTTTCAGAAAATACGAATGCCCGGCTCATCACGCGAAGTGTCGATACAGGACCCGCTGGAGAAAATGATCCCGCACGACCCCTCGCAGCGATCGTGCCTGCCGCTGGTGCACCGGTGACCGCATCCCATCTGGTGAAATCACCCGAACCACTGCCGCCGTCCAGAGAGGTATGGCTGGGTAACATTCAGCCATCCAAGACCCGGAAACTTTATTTCTCCGAGAAGCTCGAAAGCCCCAGCCGCGCCGACAGTCCCACCATCTTCATGATCACCGTCGACGGGCAAACACCCGCACCTTTCGATCCTCACGAGACGTCACCCAGCATTACAGCTCGGCAAGGCGATGTGGAGGATTGGGTCATCGAAAATCGATCGCGCGAGATGCATGCCTTCCACATTCATCAGATTCGCTTCATGCTCACGCAATGGAATGGAGCTCCGGTGGACGAGCCCTTTTTGCGCGACACCATCAACGTCCCCTATTGGGATGGGAAGAGCCCGAATTATCCAAGTGTGACGATACGCCTCGATTTTCGCAACCCGAACGCCGTAGGAACGTTTGTCTATCATTGCCATCTGTTGGAGCACGAAGACGGGGGAATGATGGGAACCATCCAGGTTTTACCGCAATCCAGCAACGCAACGAAATAGCTGCGGACCACAGGGTTTCTACCATCTCTACGCGGACTAGTGCAGATGCCTTAGCTTGTCAGGGTTTCGCACCACATAAATTGCTGCGATTTTTCCGTCTTCGATTTCCAATGCAGTCGTCTGAAACTCCCCATCGGCTTCCAATGTAATGAACCCCGGGTAATCCGTTGACGAAACCGGCACGAACAAATTTCGTCTCGCGGAACAAGGCTGCCAAACGCTCGAACAGCTTCATAACGGCATCGAATCCCAGGATTGGCTCCGTGGCAGCCGGACGCTTACCGCCGCCGTCTGCATGAACGCTGACATCCGCCGCCAGCATCGCGCCAAGCGCCTTCATATCGCCGCTGCGCGAAGCTGTGAAAAATGCTTCGGCAAGCGCGAGGCCGCGCTGTTTTTCCACCTCGAAACGAGGTCTTGCCTTGCGAACATGGTCACGTGCGCGGGCAGCGAGCTGACGGCAGGCCGCCGGCTCGCGCTGGATGGTAATTGCGATTTCCTCGAATCCCAGCCCGAAGACATCGTGCAGCAGAAAGACGGCCCGCTCGAGCGGAGAAAGCCGTTCCAGCGCAAGCATTAGTGGTAGGGTAACGTCTTCCACATCTTCCTCTTCCACAATGGGATCGGGAAGCCACGGACCAACATAGGTCTCGCGCTGGCGCCGCGCAGATTTGAGTTGATCGAGACAGAGACGTGTGACCGTGCGGCGAAGGAACGCCTCTGGCTCGCGAACATCGCTGCGGTCCGCGTTCAGCCAGCGGATGAACGCTTCCTGCACAATATCCTCGGCGTCATGCACGGAGCCAAGCATGCGATAGGCTACACGCATGAGCTTCGGACGCAGCGGCTCGAAACTTACCGCTGCGTCCTCCGATCTCACGCTCATCATCAAGCAGCGACCGCCTTGGCAGCAGCTTTTACATCTGCCGGATCGGCCCAGCCACTAAAGCCAATCGCGATGCGGTTCCACCCATTGATGATATTGATTAACAATGTAAGCTTGACTTGCTCTTCCTCGGTGAAATGCGCCTTCAGGGCTTCGTAGGCGCTCTCATGCGTATGCCCCTCGGAGAGTCGCGTCAGGGCCTCGGTCCAGCCGAGTGCGGCACGTTCCCTGTCGGCATAGCAAGGAGCTTCGCGCCAGGCCGACAACAGATAGATGCGCTGCTCGGTTTCGCCGTTTTCGCGCGCAAACACTGTATGCATATTAAGACAGTTGGCGCACCCGTTGATTTGGGAGGCACGAATCTTCACAAGCTCGCTGAGGCCCGGCTCAAGGCTGGAATTAATAAGAACAGATGTGCGGTGCCACTCCTTCATCAGTGAAGGGGGCAGCGGTAAGGGGGTTCAGTTTGGCGGTCATGAGCAGTCTCCTTTTATTGGTACTACCACCATGACGAGACAGCAGCAGCCAATGTGACATGCCGAGTAAGATTCATCAACGTAGAAGGCAACGAGGCACCTAGGGCAGCCGATCCGTGGTCTCCATCAGAAGGAAACGCGCGCGGCGAACTGAATTTCGCGAGGTGTGTAACCTCCAGTCAACTGAGTCAGCTGACCGAAGCTTGCGCCACCCAGAATTGCATTCGGGGCAGCGAAACTGCTTGTGTTCGTTAGATTAAAGACCTCCCCGCGTATTTGTAACGACATTTCCCGAGGCAGCGCGAAGCTCTTAAACAGTGAGCCGTCGAGATGTCTTACCGGAGGTCCGTAGATCTGGTTTCCTCGTTCGCTGCCAAGCGTCCCCGGGGCCTGCGCAACAAAAGCGCCCATATTAAAAAACTCCTGAACAGATGGATGATTCAAGTGTGGCTTGCCTATCTGATCAGGGCGGTCTGCGCCGGACGCGCCCGGATTGGTATTGCTGATATCCGCAGCGTTCAGCACTGTGAAGGGGAATCCGGTTGACCACGTCCCGGCAAGATTCACCTGCCATCCCTGCGTCACGATGCGCTTCAGTCCCTGCGATCTCTGTCCGAACGGAAGGTTGTAAAAGGCGGTTGCGGCAAAGCGATGCCGTACATCGATGCTGCTGTTTCCGTAGTCCAACGTGCTCGATTCAGAAGGCACCGTACCGAACCCGCCTGTGCTCACGTTGTCTAGCGCGTGTGCCCAGGTGTAATTCGCATTCACGGAAACGCCTTTGCCGGAAGCGTGCGAAAACTGGACCTGCATTGCACTGTATGACGAATATCCCTCTGCGTCACGGTGCTTCACGAGCGTCAGGTCCGGATCTTCCCCGTATAGTGGCCGCAATACGTTTGGTGTCGACGATGTATTCGGGGGAGGAGCATTGAAATCGCTAAAGGTACGGCCAACATGCTGCCCGATCGCGGAAACATAGAAGACGCTCAAAGTGTTTCCCGCGACCTGCTTCTCCACACCAAAGTTAAACTGATGCATTGCACTCGCATGAAGCGCAAAGGCACGCGTATCGGGTTCAACGCCGCTGGGATGTGTAATGTCGGGAGCTGCCGGTGCCGGCAGCCCATCCGCCAGCGTGTTGTATCCCGCCGGGCAGGTTTGCGAAGAACATACGCCGAAGGTATAGATGAACGGCTGTGTTGCGAACACAAAGTAGGAAAGCGGGCGAAAGTAGACCATGCCATAGCCGCCCTGCACTCTGAGAGAAGGTCTCGCCTCCCAGCTGAAACCGAAACGCGGAGCGAGGTTAAAGTGGTCTGTCCGCACGTTGGCTGTGGACGACACGCCCGGCTGACCCGTCAGGATAATTCTGCCGGAAGAAAAATCAAGATTGCCGATTTGATTCCTCGCCGCAGTCGGTTGCGTCATCAGGTCGTATCGCATGCCGAGGCTCAGGGTGAATCGCGGCAGTACGATCCATTCATCCTGCAGATAGGCATCAAAATCCCAAAGCCGAAAGTGAGGCACAACAAGGTCAACCTCACGGTACACCTGCGAAAATGCCCCCTGGAGCAGGCTGGGAAGGTCCGGCACCGTCCACATACCAAGGCCGGCGCCACTGCCGAAGTTTGTCCACTGGCGACGAATGATTTGGCTGCCTACCGAAATGTTGTGTGCCCCGTGCCGCCATTTGATGCTGCCGCCATACTGGAATACGTTATCGAGCTGATCGCCGAAGTTGTAGTATCCATCCGCGCCCAGCGGCGATGCCTGCACGACATCCACAGGAGCCAGACCATTCGAGGTCGTGGAGAGGTTGATATTCGGCTGGCCGAAGAGTTGGTTGACCGGCACATCAGGATTGAGACCTGTCCTGATCTCGTTCCAGAATGTATAGCCTGCGAGAAGATTCAGTAGAAGGTCTTTATGCAGAGTGTGCGCGTAGCTCAGGACCGAATTGACTCCCGTATCCGTAACCGACCCCGGTAGACCGTTGACTGATCCGCCAGCCTGCACGATGCTCTGCCCCACCTGAACCGGGGGTAGCTGGCCGGGAATGTAAAGATGCGCAAGGTTGTAGCTTACCCGCGTAAAGAGCTGATCCTCGTTCGCGAATTGTCGATCCAGCCGTGCATCGACCGCATGAGAAAAATTCGAGCCTGAGGGCGCGCTGACAAATTGATTTGACGATCCGACTACATTCGGCAACGGGTACAGACGAAAGTATGCCAATCCGACCGGATCGAGTTGCGAAAGAAGCGGACCACCGA
>JABDHA010000023.1 GCA_013285705.1 Acidobacteriota bacterium | reverse complement strand
TTCCAAGAAGAACTTGTTACCACCTATAGACACCAAGAGGGTGTTCTTTTGTTCCCGGTTGCCCGGACTTTTTTAGAACGATTCAGAAAATTGAAAAAAGCCGAGTGAAAAAGCTATATCACACTCGAACCACATCTGGAAACGCTACACCCTCGCTTTTTTGGCTGCCGGCAGAACCGCAGCCTTGCCACGTCCCTGCCGCCACTCCTGATACGCCACCAGCATCGGCGCCGCAACGGCAATCGACGAGTACGTGCCGATCAAAATACCGATCACCAGCGCGAAGGAAAATCCATGCAGCACCTCGCCGCCAAACAGATACAGCGAGAGCACAGTCAGGAAGGTCAGGCCTGAAGTCAAAACCGTCCGGCTCAGCGTCTGGTTGATGCTGCGATTCACCACGTCCGCCAGCGGCTCGCGCCGCGTCATCCGCAGGTTCTCCCGGATTCGATCGAAGACGACGATCGTATCGTTCATCGAATAGCCGACCAGGGTAAGGACGGCCGCAATCACAGTCAGCGAAATCTCCTGGTTCGTCAGGCTGAATGCGCCGACCGTGATCAGCGTGTCATGGAAGACCGCGACCACAGCCGCGACGCCATAGATCAGCTCGAAACGGAACCAGAGGTACACCAGCATCCCGGCCAACGAATAGAGCGTCGCCAGCAGCGCCTGCTTCTTCAGCTGCGCGCCCACCTGCGGTCCCACGATTTCAACGTTGCGAATCGTAAAGCCGGACAGATATGAGTCCTGCTTCAACTCCGCCAACACTGCCGGAGTCGTCACGCTGGAGAGGTTGTCGATCGAGTCAATCAGGCCGCTGTGCTGGTTGCGGTAACTGAAAATCGCCGCAGCCTGCTGCGCATAGTGCTGTTCCGTTGTATCGCTCGCACCCAGATGCTCGGGGTCCTTCTGCGTCAGCCAATCCGCCAGGACATTCTGGCCCGCGTTATCGAGGTCGATCTTGCCCGGGCCGGCCGCGCTGTTGTGCGCGTAGTTGGTTTCCAGCGTCCGCAGGATGGTCGCGCGCCCTTGATCGAGAGACGTCTCATTGGCACTCTGCGCCAGCGAGATGATGACTTCGTTGCTTACTGCCTGGCTTCCCGTAATGCTCTGGATACGTACATCCTTGAGCCCGGCTCTATCCGCCGCAGCGCGAATGTGGTCCACATTCGGCTGCTGGTCAAACTTCACCCGCACCACGGTGCCACCGCGAAAATCAACATCCTGCGGCAGGCCATGCCAGAAAAGCAGTGAGAGTATGCCCGCCACGCTGAAAATCAGCGAGAAGCCGAGGAAGTACCACTTCTTCCCCAACCAGTCGATCTTTACGTCATGAAACAGTTCCACGGAATTCCGCCTGCTCCTAAAATTCTTTTCCTGCTACCACCGCTGCATCTCAGGAGTTGTCATCCTGAGACTGAACGGAGTGAAGTGGAAGGATCTGCTTTTCCTGCAACCGGCCGCAGATCCCGGCACCCTTAAATCGACAACGCCTCGCCGCGCTGCTTCCGGTTCAGGTTCGCGTCGAAGATCACACGCGATACAAACACCGCCGTAAACAGGTTGGCCAGCAAACCAAAGGTCAGCGTCACGGCAAATCCGCGCACCGGCCCCGTCCCGAAGATAAACAGAATCGCCGCCGACACAATCGTCGTGACGTGCGTATCGATGATCGTCGTCCACGCATGGGCAAAGCCCTGATCGACCGCCGCTGCCGGCGACTTCCCGGCATGCAGCTCTTCGCGGATGCGCTCAAAGATCAGCACATTCGAATCGACACCCATACCAATCGTCAGAATCACGCCGGCAATCCCGGGCAGCGTCAGCACCGATCCGGTAAAGCCCATGAACCCAAGCAGAATCACCAGGTTCAAAAAGAGCGCCAGATCGGCATTGATGCCCGCACCGCGATAGTAGATCAGCATGAAGACCATCACTGCCAGCATGCCGACAATCGAAGCCATCACGCCCTGGCGAATCGAATCCGCGCCCAGCGACGGACCCACCGTGCTCTCCTGCAGGTAGTGAATCGACGCCGGAAGAGCGCCGGTACGCAGCAGCATCGACAGGTCTTTTGCTCCCTGCTCGCTGATGCCGCCGCCGGAGATGGTTCCCGTATCGCGAATCTGATCGCGAATCGTCGCCACTTCCTGAATCTTGTTATCGAGCACGATGCAAAGTGACTTGCCCTTGTTCGCGCCCGTGAAATCCGCAAAGTGGTTACCGGCCGCGGTCGTCAGATAGAAGACCACTTCCGGCTCATTGGTGTTCTGATTGCGGCTCGCCTGCGCATCGCGAATGTCTGTGCCCGCAACTTCCGGCGCGCGCTTGATCTGGTAGATCTGGTTGCCGCTGCCTGGAGCCGATGCACCTGGAGCCGTATGCAGCAGCAGCGAGTCATATGGAACCGTCCCGCCCAGCGACTGCATCGCAGCCTGCTCATCTGGCCATGGACCGCCCTGCACTTCATGAATCTCAAGCCGAGCCGTCGATTGAATCACGTCCTTCACGCGGGCCGGATCGTCCACGCCCGGCAGCTCCACCAATATCTGGTCGCTACCCAGGTTGTACTCCTGAATCACCGGCTCGCTCACGCCCAGTGTATCGACGCGCGTGCGGATGACCTCAATCGCCTGCTCGAGCGTGCGCTTTTTCAGGTCAGCCACCGCGCTCGGCTTCATTGTCAGGGTAAAAGTATTGTTCGCGCCGGACGCGAGGTCGTACTGGTTGCCGTAACGCTGATTCAGCACGTTGCGAATATCGCCGGCGCGGTCCGCGGGCGCGCCCGAGATCACAATCGATTCGGGATGCGCCGCATCGGGAATCACGGAGCCGACCGTGATGCCGTTCTGCTGCAGGTCGCCCTGAATATGTGCCGCGTCGCTGGTCGTCGCCGAATTCACGGCCTCGTCCACCATCACCTGCAGAATCAGGTGCGTGCCGCCCTTCAAATCCAGGCCCAGGTGAATACGGTCAAGGATGGCCTGCTTCAACGCCGTTCCGCTCACACCTTTGGGGAGGCCAAAGATGCCGAAGACGAAGACGATCAGCACCGCAACAATCAGAATAGTTTTTTGAGTGAGATTCTTACGCATGGGAATTCAAATCGTGAAGCAGGCGCTAGTTTGAGGCCTCGTCGGTCGTTACGGAAGAGATGGCGCTTTTTACCACTTCCAGCTTGATGTTGTCCGGCGGCACACGCAAATGGATCGAATCGTCTTTCAGCGACAGAATCGTCCCGCGAATCCCGCCCGTCGTCGTGACCTTGTCGCCCGGCTTCAAATTGCTGAGCATCTGCTGCCACTGCTTCTGCTTATTCTGGTTAGGACGGATCAACAGCAAATAAAAGACGGCAATGATGGCAACGAAGGGCAGAAATGAGACCACGCCCGGAGGAATAGCAGCGGCCAACAGGAAAATTGAGTTCAACGTGCAATCCTTTTCATTGCGTAGCTTTGCGCGCTACCCAATGAGCAAATAGTTTGTATCCGCGGAAGGGATTTGGACAGCGCCAGCATCTTCTTTTGAAAGACGGCTGCAGTTTCCTTCAGGAACACAGGCCCCGTATCCTGCCAACCCGTCACGCCGCAGCCAATGTTTCAGGCGCGTAAATACAGGTCAGCCATGCAGGAAGGGTCCTAGCTCCATAGCTTTTCAGCAGCGGATGGATTGTGTCAAGGCTGGAAGATGTTCCCCGTCCGATTTGAGGACGAATTCGAAGACCGATTCCCTCGTGAATCCGACCCTCTTACTGCTTGTCCGTATCCTCGAAGGCAAACCTTCCCAGAAAGAAAGGACGAGAGACCGGCGGCTTGCTGTCGACTGCGTTGACCGGGTAGGTGTCAGGCGTAATAGTTGGGAAACCCCAGATTTTCCCCGTCCTCATATCCACCACCACCCGTCCATAGACCTGGCGGCTGCCATCCGGAGCCCGTAACATTTGGGTGCCCGGTTCAAAATAAAGAGGATAGGGAGCTGCGGATTGCGCCTGTGCAGCACGGGGCGCAACATACGGTCTGGCCGCGATCGCAACCAGGGCAATCGCAATCACCAGCAGCAGAAAATTTGTTACGGAGTCTTTTCTCATCGCATTCCTGGAATCGGAGGAAATCGTTCGACGGCGGTACGGCTACCATTCTTGAACATCTTGGCTTCCACGGGGGGAATTATCCTCTCGCTTTCTTGCGAATGTCATCCCGACCGAAGTGCAATTCCTTCTTTAAATTGTCATCCCGACCGGAGCGAAGCGGAGTGGAGGGACCTGCAGTTCTCTTCGCCTGAGAGAACATCTGGTTTCAAGCTACAGCGGACGAGAGCGGCTCAACCGAAGCAATTGCATTCTGCACCAGAACTGCCTCACGCCAACATCCCCAGCAAAAGCGTGCCCAGCACTCCAGTCAGGAGCAGCTTGGCCGTATGTGTGTTTTGTTTTCCCGAACGCAGACAGTGAACGCACATCTGCACAACCCACACCAGCACCATGGCGATGCCGGCAAACAATAACGTCATGGGTGTCGACGGCAGCGGGGGTGATAGAAAAAAGTACGCGAGCAGATAAAAGAGAAGAGTAAGAGCGATACTGCACGCGAGGAAAACCGCAGATCGTTTCATCGTCAGGCTCCGCGCAAGAGAACTAATAACGTTAGACGGCAGAACTCCCGCCAGAGTACATCCAAGAAAGCGCGCTTATCACCTGAAAATGCGTAATTTGATAGTTAAGATCTTTATACTTCTGCAGGCGCCGCGGCGTGCAGACTTTCTTCACACAGAACCGTGGCACCTGCATCTTTCAGGTTTACGACCCCTCTCCCCCAAGCGAAGCCGCAAACCTGAAACTCAAACCTACATCGGCAATCCGTTATATGAATTCACGTACGGCCGCAACTGATCGACTACCACTTCCAGTGGCGTCGCCTCGCCCGCCTGCACCTTCAATCGGGGATCGCTCACTATTGGCACTAACACTACCCGCGTCTCCACCCGCCTTGCAATGAAATACATATTGAACGCCGGAATCCGCACCGCGAAATCGCTCTCGTTCTGCCGGTAACCGGAGAGCCGCTTCACGATATCGGCATTGCCAAAGCTCGATGGCTCATAGCCTTGCTCTTTATGGACGATCGTCACGCCCGTACGGACGCCGCCGCTCACCGTGACCGGATAAATCGTCTCCGCGCTCGGCGTCAGCAGGCTGTTCGGGTCTTCCCCCGCCTGGTAGCTCTTCAGCTTGTCCAGGCCCAGGTTGTAGACCGGTATCGGCTGGCCAAGCTGCGCCTGCTTCACCTCATCAAGTGATTGAAACCCCATGCTTTTGTAGTTCTGCTCATTTACCAGTTTCTGTAAAACGCCAAGGGCATTCGTGGCGGCCTCCTGCGGCTGCTGCGCCGGAGGCTTCGGCGCACTTTGTTGTCGCGAACATCCCATCATCAGGAAGACGCAAAGTGTCACTAAAATGGCTCGCATGCTACTGTCCTCCGGTGTAGGTGATGTTGTAGTAATCGTTCCAGTGCGAGTGATCCCACCCTGATCCGCCAACATACTTGTCGTAGGTATAAATCTCCTGCACGCCGCCGGTAGGCGGCCAGGGATTATTGACGCTCACATAATTTGTGCCAGCAATAGTTACATATCCCGTGGCGACCATCATGTGTCCGCCTCCGCTGTTCCAGTGCCACGAAAAGGCAAACGGCTTCTTCGCGCAGTAGATCTGGCTCTGAATTTGCGCCCAGGTCAGCGGCGCGTCGGAAGTAGTATCGGCAGTAAAGCTGTATTTGCCGTATTCCGGCCAGCCGCCGTTGTTACACGCCGAGGGAACAGAAGCATTGCAGCAGTCGGAGCGGCCAAACTCTTTGTTCGCTTCATCGCACTGCTGCACATTCGAGGCGGAATGCAGATAGTTCATCGTCATCTGCCCGCTTGCCGCCCAGCACCAGTTCGTTTGCAGCTGTCCATTCAAAGTCACAGGTACAGAACCGATATTTGCCGGGTTGCAGCAGCCTGCGAGCAGAGATGCAAAGAGAAATCCAAATGCCCCCTTGATCGTCTTCACCATCCATTCCTCCACGGCGAAAATCCTGACTCTCAAGCGGCAATTAGGAAGCACACGATTCGCTTCCTTCAACATCGAGCCAATCGGTTAAGTAGTGCGAATCCGGCGACAAACGTTTCAAAAGCTTCAAAGGATGAAAAATTACATGCTCGCCTGCGGCAAAAATCAGATAGCTCATACACGCGCCTTCCATGAAACGCTACTATCCTTGTGAGGAATGTCTTTCCTGCGGACAATGCGACGCCTCTGGCGGCGACGGCGATGGAAACGCCGCTCGGCCTTCTCAATGCCCGACATCGGCCTCCGCGAACGCACCCAGGCCTTCTGCGACGCCGAAACGCTCAGCGCCCGCACCCGCCGCGCCTCCGGCCTCTTTGCCTATATCTGGACGCGTCCCACCGATCGCGGCTTCATCGTAGCCCTGCTGCGCTTCATCCGGCTGCTTGAACAGGACAGGCAACTGCGCGCCCGCTTCGACGCCGCCTGGCAGGACATGCTCTCCGAGTTGAACTCGATTCCGCTCTTCGCCGACGCGGGCCTGCCCGCCAGCTATGCCCTTCTGCACGAGGCCTTCCGCCGGCTCTTTCAGCGCCTGCTGCCCTCCGCACGCGAAGAGTCCGACACCGCGCGCCTCTTCACTGCCGTCTTTGCTTCGCGAAAATCTGTAGAACGCTTTCTCTATCTCGACAACTCCACCTTCATCCGGCTCGCCCGTATTCTCTGGCCCCGAACCGGTCTCGACGCCGTTCCCCATGTCGGTGATGACGTCCGCCAGTCGCTGAGCCTGCTCGCGACCCGTGTTGCCGGACGCGGCGTCACCGCAGCCGTCCGCCAGCGCGGCAGCACCCATAACGTGGAGGGCTCGCCGTTCTACCAGCTCGTCTTTGCGACAGAAGGATTCCTGCAAGCCTCGGTTGAGAGCGATACCGACCCCCACGCCCTCGAGCGCTGGTTCGCAGCCGTTCACGCCTGCCGCAATGAGTTGATCCAGGTCCGCCTGCACATGGAAGACGCCGGCGTCAGCACCGCCCTCGTCTTCGATCTCACCAGCATGGACGCCTCGCTCGACCGCATGCAGCTGCTCGCCTCCACGCTTGCCGCCGATTCGCAGCAGACCCTGCAACCGGCGCGTCAGCTGCTGAACATCCTCGTCGCCGGACGCCTCGAAGATACCCAGCTCGGCCCGCTCATCCGCCAGAATCTCAACCTGCTTGCCCGCAAGACCGTCGAACGCACCGGCCACAGCGGCGAGCACTACGTCGCCAACACCCGCAGAGAATACTGGCAGATGTGGCTCGCCGCGCTCGGCGGCGGCCTGCTCACTGTCTTTACCGCGGCCTTCAAGTTGCGCATCATCGAGCACGAATGGCCGCTCTTCGTCGAAGGCTTCTTCATCGGCACCGACTACGCCATCAGCTTCATCCTGCTGCAGATCTTCGGTCTCGCCCTCGCTACCAAGCAGCCATCCATGACCGCCGCTGCCTTCGCCGGTATCGTGCGCGAAAACCGTGGCGTCTCCCGCTGGAGCAAGATCGCCGACTTCGCCGCCCGCATCAGCCGCACACAGCTTGCCGCCGCCATCGGCAACGTGATTGCCGTATGCCTCGGCGCCATTGCGTTCGAGCAGCTGTGGCACCGCATGTTCCTGCACTCCTACCTTCCGCAGCAAACAGCCAAGCATGTCTACGAGACGCTGCACCCGTTTACCTCAGGCACCGGCATCGACGCCGCCATCACCGGAGTCCTGCTCTGGGCCGCCGCCGTCGTAGGCGGATGGTGCGAGAACTTCGCCATCTACAACCGCGTCCCCGCCGCCATCGCCCAGCATCCCCTTGGATTGAAAATTGGCGTGCGCCATATGCAGCGTTTTGCCCGCTGGTTTGAGAACCACATCGCCTCCTGGAGCACCAGCATCGTCCTCGGCTACATGCTGGGCTTTTTCCCGGAAGTCGCCCGCTTCTTCGGCCTGCCTCTCGACGTGCGCCACGTCACCCTGAACAGCGGCATGTTGGCACTGGCCGCAGCCCGCTATGGCGTCGCCTCGTTTGGTCATCACTGGTTCTACTTCGCCGTCGCCGGAATCGGCATGACCTTCGTCCTCAATCTCGGCGTCAGCTTCGCCATCGCTTCCATCACCGCATTGCGTGCCTACAACGTCCACCACCAGGAGCGGGTGAAAATCCTGAAATACCTGCTAGGCCAGATCATCCATTCCCCACTCCGGTTCATCTTCCCCATTGATTCCGACAGGCCGCCCTCCATCCTCTCCACATCAGAAGCCGCCGAGACCGAAAGCTGAGATCTCCGTTTCTCGAATTCGTTCCAAGAAATGCTGTCACCCTAAAATTCGTTAAAAATTTCGTTACAGAAAATGCTGTCATCCTGAGCGAACCCTGAACGAAGTGAAGGGGAAGTCGAAGGACCCGCACCGCAGGTGCGCTGATAGCCTTGCGCAGCAAGGCCCTTAATCATCTGTCCGTGCCTGAAGACACACACGGACAAACCGCAAATTCACTTGCTATCCACGCAAAAACTCTGCTATCTACTTGTCTTCTGATTGTTCCCACGCCCCCACGCGGCACAACCCGAAGTCAGCCCAGTACACACACAAGAGGCGAGGGAATGAGAGCTTCCGAAGAGCTTGCCAAGCGTCAACGCGAGTACCCGCTCGAAAACGGTAGCGACCGGGGAGCGAAGCTGCTCGCAAAGTTTGCTCCGCTGAATGTACCAGAGCTCGAATCCATGCGGCTCTCGCAAGCCCTTGTCGTCGGCGAAGTCGGCCGCACGCTGCCCAATGCCAAAACCTTCCACTATCCCGACGGCAGTCACGCCATCATGCTCTTCAGCGGGCTCATCGACTTCCTCGACGCCGTCGCAAAAATCCTCTTTGGCTCCACGAACATGTTCGGCCCCAAGAGCCTCGTGAAGGCAGCGGCCAGCGAAGAGGACGTCATCCAGGAGCTCCAGGCTCTCTTCGAGCGCTGGAAGCCCGGCGGCATCACCGACGTCGTCGATCCCGAGCTGTCCATGAGCACCCTCGGCTCTCCGGCGGCGGAGTTTGCCGCCATGCTGGCGCAGGCCGCGCAGCTCTTCATCCTCTCGCACGAGTTCGGCCACGTCTCCTTCTACCGTCCACCCGGTGAAGACGATGATCCTTCGATCCTGCCCGCCTTGACGCGCGACCAGGAGTTCGCCGCCGATGCAACCGGCATGCGAAACCTCATCCGCATGGCGCAAACTCCCAGTGACGCCCGCATGCACATTGCCGGAGTCGTCGTCGCCCTGCGCGTGCTCTCTGTTTTTGCTTTGCTCGGCCACACATTTCCCAACGATCATCCCCAACCCATCGACCGCCTTTACTCGATCGCCCACTCGGTGCGCACCTTCTGCAAGACGGAAAGAGATTACTGGTCGCTCATGCCCATCGCCTATGCCTTCGACGAGCGCCTCACCGTTGCCGGCTACCGGGCGGCTCGCAGTACCGCGACCTTGATTCCCGACGATAACCGGGTCTTCTGCAGGCTGTCCGCGGTCCTTGAGGCCGCCGTGCACCGCAGAGTCCCCCAGTCGGAAGTGCTCGACGTCATGCGTAAGGACTTCGACGACATTCCACCCGCCGTCCTTGAGAGAGTCGCCATGACAGCGGCGCGCATGTTTCCCGAAGTACCGGTAGTCACCGAATCACCTACTCAAGACGCACTCTGGGCGGAAAAAGCAAAGCTCTTCCGGTCATTCCACGACCAGTGGCCCGATGTGGCCAAAGCCGCCTTTCAAAAGGCATTCGAACAGCTGTCTCAAGCGAAGGGATAAACACTACGATGTCCATTACCGGCTGCCGCAACGACGCGCTCGTCAAATTGCTGAACGGCATAGGCTATCAACCCGTCCTGCTTCCGCGAACCGGCCTGACGCCGCCCGAGCTGTACGTCTACAAGAATGAAAAACTCATTCGCCGCGGTCCGCTGCTCGACTATCTCCCTTCCGGCTCAACTATCCCCGAGCTGAACCGCGGCACGCTCGATTCCATTCAACATCACCAGACCGACAGGAAAAGCCTCGGCGTGGCAGCATCGTTTCTCGGCGACGCTCTGAAATGCATCGGCATCACCTCCGCGCCCAAGCTCGACCTATCTTTTGCGAAAGGCCGCGACATCACCTTCAGCTTCGACAACGTGACCTATGTCGCCCTCGATCCGGCCAAGATCGACCACATGCTCTCGAGCCTCGACACCGGCGCCATCCCTCCCGAGGACATCAAGGCCGGCTACCTGCACATCGCCTATGACTACGCATTTGCCGGCAGCCTTTCCATGCGTGCCGCTGGCGATGGCGCAGCCTCGTTTAACGCCAAGGCCGTTCAGATTGGGACCTACATCGATCTCGGCGCCCAAGGCAAAGTCGAAGCCACAGACGAGACGACCATCTCCTTTGCCAGCAAAGACGGCACCGCCGCCGCCTTCGCCTACAAAATCGGCAGGCTGGAAAAACGCGGCAAGAAATGGTTTTTCTTTCCAGAAGAAGAATCCGGCGAGGCCTTCCTGGCCGACGAGCACGAAAAAGAGCCGTATCTTCTCGAGCGCGGAGTCGTCCTGCGAGTCGAAGAAGAGCAGAGTTAGTTGAATAAATTTGTCATCCCGACCGAAGCGTAGCGAAGTGGAGGGACCTGCAGTTTATTGCCCGACGGTATCATGTCGGCCCATCGGAATATGCTGGAAACTTCTGACCTCAGGAGACTAGAGCATTTCAAAAATAGCTGGCTCCTAAAATAAAGAGTGTCTTCCTGAGGGAAGGCACTCACGGCTGTATCGTGAGTGCCCAGTCGGCGCCCCTGCGGTTACCCGCCTAAGCCTGCCCCAGCGCCGTCCGCAAACTGAACCCCGCCAGCGCCAGCGTGACAATCCCCTGAGTCAGGAAGCGAAAATCGAGGTAATTCCCGATCAGCTTGCCGAAAGCCATCACCGCAATCAACCATCCGACGCATCCGGCAAAGCTCACCCATGCCAGCGCATGATCGCCCGGCCGCCCCACCCGCAGCAGGTTCAGCGCACCCAGCAATAGCAACATCAGAGTCGCACACTCCGCCCACAGCAAGAGTTCGGGACTGTGACCGTAAGCCTGGAGACTTCCCATGCTATGTCCCACTGCACCCAGCAGCAGGATCCACCCACAAATACGATCCGCAATCTTCAAGCTGCGCTCCTTATTGCTTGAACAGCGCTGGAGCAGGCGAGCGCTTCAGCCACTGAAGCACAGCGGTCTCGCCGCCCAGCCGCATTATTGTCCGGATGCCGCCCCGTCTGCGGCACGCTCGTTGACGAAGGATTGATACAGTTCCACGATCTTTCCCCATCCGCCCGGCGAATCCACCTGCGTACGCATACCGTCGCTGCCAGCACCATGTCTCTCAATAAGGCGATGCTCCAGCTCCACCCGCGTCGAAGCTCCGGATTCGGCAATGAATCGCACCTCGACCTCACTCGCCTTCGTCGGATCGGGATCGTACTGCCAGTCCGGTTGCAGATGCCACGACAGCACTAACCGCGCCGGAGGCTCCCACGCCAACACTCTGCCCCACTCGCACTCCGTACCATCCGTCGCGCGCTCATACCAGCGCCCGCCTAACCGGCCTTCCAGAATCGCCGTCTCATACGGCTGCTTGCCGATGTGGTGCGTCGACGGCCACCAGCCGCCAAAGAATTCGGTAAATATCTTGAAGGCGCGCTCCCGCGGAGCATTCACCACAACGGTTTTCAAAACAGGTGCGACAGTTTCAGACTGCATGCGGTTCCTCCCACTGCTCCGCGGCGGCCTTGAAAGCCGCCAGGGCATCACTCCATAAAAGATCCAGCTCCCGGCGAAGGCGAGCTACACCCTCCGGGTCGACAGCGTAGATGCGGCGCGTCCCCGCCTTGCGGTCGCGCACCAGCCCGGCGTTTTTCAGCACCCGTAAATGCTGCGAAACGGCGGGACGGCTCACCGGAAACAGCGTAGCCAGCTCGCCCACGGCCTGCGGACGCTCCCGCAGCGCGCCAAAAATGGCGAACCGCGTAGGATCAGCCAGCGCCTCACATCCGACCTGTAGGTAAGCATCCACTTACCGTAAGTTTTTACTTACTAGCTGAATTTTTGTCAAGGAAATTTAGTTAGAGATTCGCAATCTGGATTACGCGAACCGGAAGCAAATATGAGGATCTACGCCCGAAACGGATTCGGACGCAGATCCCCAAGTCGATCAGCTCAGGCGCTGACGCCGTAGCGTGCCGCTGACTGCTTGCGCGAGAGGTTCGGACCCAGCGCTTTGCGAGCTGCCTCGAACTTCTCCCAGTCCGCGATGTCAGGCAGAGCAGGAATCGTGATCAGCTCGCCCTGATCCAGACCTGCAAGTGATGCGTCGACCATCTCCTCGGCCGTCATGACAATTTCTGCGGCAAGATTGTGGACGGGCAGCTTGGCGCGGTCCCAGAACTCGGTGCTCGTGGCTCCGGGAAGAACAGCCTGTACCTGGATGCCCTTGTCCTTCACCTCGTTGTGGAGTGACTGGGTAAGGTTGACCACAAATGCTTTCGTGCCGCTGTAGACGCCGTTCAGCATCTCGGGGCTGAGCGCCACGATCGAAGCGATATTGATGATGAGCCCCTTGGAACGCGTAAGAAAGCCGGGCAGGGCCGCAGAGGTAAGACGCGTCAGAGCCGTGACGTTCAACTGGATCATGTTGTCCATGTCATCGATATCGGAATCGATCAACTTGGCCACACCGCCAAAGCCTGCATTATTTACAAGCGCTGTGACGCTGCTGTCAGAACGCAGACGCTCTTCTACGCGTTTCAGGTCGCCCTTTACCGTTAGATCGGCGGGCAGGATTTCCGCCTTGCGGCCGGTCTTTGCGGTGATATCGTGCGCCAGGCTGGTAAGCCGCTGCTGATCGCGTGCGACCAGGATGACGTCGTAGCCTCTCTGGGCAAGACGGTGAGCGTAAACAGAGCCGATGCCGGTCGATGCTCCGGTAATAAGTGCGGTGCCGCGATTAGAAGGTGTCGTCATGGTGTGTCTCCTCTAGGGTGCTGAATGTTGTCCAACGATCGGACTCACTTCAGTAGAGTAGACCGGTCGGTCTGATGATTCAGAATTTATTCGCCTCGGAATATTTTTCCCTTGGATCAGTTTTTTTGTGCAGACGTAATCCACCTTTAGGCACAATCGTCATTCTGACGACCGGAGGGAGAGCCTGTCCTGAGCGAAGCCGAAGGAAAGAATCTCAGCGATGCGGAATAAGCAACATCGCTGGAATTCTTTGCCACGCTCAGAATGACGAGTCGATGGCTACTCGAAAAATGATCTAGCCCTTCAACAGAACGTTGAAGACGAAATGTAGAAAGTTCTTCAGAGGCTCGTTGGAGCGGTCCGCCTTTGATCGCAGAAGAGCGCCTTCGTAACTATTCAGCAGGAAAGAGGCCAGCTCCTGCGGTTTGTTCGACCTGGCAAGATCTCCCCGGTCGATTGCCTCTTGTAGGACGCCGGCAATTCCAGCCTGCCAGTTTGCGAAGGACGCATGCAGCAGCGATTGGATGGAATCGCTATGGTCGGCCATCTCCAGGCTGAGATTTCCAACCAGGCAGCCGCTGATCTCAGCCGTCGGCCCGTAGACAGCGATCAGTTCTTCAAAGTACCGCCGCAACCGCTTAAGTGGCGCAGCTTTGCCCTGGAGCATCTTACCGGCCCGTTCGTTTTCTATGCCAACGTAGAGTGCAAGCACTTCTTTTGCGAAGGCTTCTTTGCTGGGAAAGTAATGATAGAACGATCCCTTCGGCACATCGGCCTCGTCAAGGATCTCTTTCACCCCGGTGGCCGCGTACCCCATGGAGTGGATACGCCGCAGCCCCACCTGCAGAAGATGATCCCGCGTGCTTCGAGTTTCCACTTCGTTTCCCATCACAGTTTCCCTGCTTAATTGTAACCGACCAGTCTATTCGAAAGCCAGCAGTCCTGAGCGACTCGCCAGTCTAGCTTCCGTTCGGTGATGATGCGAGGACTCCGGCAGATTGTATGGGCGAGATGAAAAGTGCACACTGGAGAGATATTCCTGGCTCTCTTTATTTCTTGTTCTTGCTTGGCTTGGGCGCAAAATAGCCGCGTCGCACCTGTATCTGCAACTCCTCCCGATTCACTTTCACCTTCAATCGGTGGTAAGAGCCATTCGCTTTCATGTTGTCAGGTGAAAGCTCGATCAAATAGACGCACCGCGGCGTATCTGTAAGCGCACTGAATCCAACACCCAGATCATTGTTGTGGCGGAAGTACGTGC
This sequence comes from Acidobacteriota bacterium, assembly GCA_013285705.1. Taxonomy (GTDB): domain Bacteria; phylum Acidobacteriota; class Terriglobia; order Terriglobales; family Acidobacteriaceae; genus Alloacidobacterium. The sequence continues at coordinate 37,511 of JABDHA010000023.1, read as the reverse complement.
CGCCGGTTCCATCGGTGAGTTCCGTCATCACGCTCTCGGTCTGTGTCATCGACCTTTGACGGAGTTCATTGATTTCCCCGGGAGACCGCCCTCGTGTATCGTCGCTGGCGGTCACATCCGTCACGTACACTCCACGCGCATCGAGGGCGCTAATGACTACGTTGTATCGCGCAGCCAGATCGATCAAGTGAGACTCCGCACTCAACGCTTCTGGGTTGATTGTGAGAAATCCTGGAGACACCAGGATTAAGATGCTTTGTCCTGGTAGAGCAGCCACTCGACGCACAAACTCTGCGATGGAAGCGAACGTCACCCGAACATCCTGCTCGCCGGCCTGGAGAACCTGTCTCGCTGCCGAATGAGCTTCGCTTTCTGCTATCTCGGGCTTCGTCGGAGCGCAGGCAAGAATTTGCTGCACGACGTCCTGAATCGCGGCATCGTTGTTCTTATTCTCCATGAGGTCGGCCTGATAGTAGCCAAGATGAGGGCAGTCTGCACTGGTGGAAAGGTAAAGTGGTAGTGGTTGCAGACTCATAATCGTGTCGTGCAACTTAGCGCGATCGCGCGTGAGGCCGCTGTTCTGTTTCCCTGAGAGGGAAACGACCGCAGCCATGTTTGAGTCAACAAGCGCACCCTCAAGCAGTTTCGCGGCGGCCTTCTTGGCCCGCGCCAGGTCTTCAAAACTCAGGTGCAGGTCGTCGAAAAGAAACACAATAAAACGAGGCGGCATTAGGGATGATTGCACAGCTGCGCTTGGAGAGTTTAATGACTGCTGAGCGCTTATTGTCTGACCTGGCTTGCCGGGATAGATTATCAGGCGTCTCTCAATCATGAAATGGGAGACGGGATGCAGCTTGCCGTTGTCGAAGATTTGAAAATCCTCGCTTCGCAGGTCGTCCACAGTGTTGCCCTGCTTGTCACGGACGACAACTTGCAGCAAAATTCGGCTAACGTCGGTTTGAATCGTGAAGGGCGCTTCTTCTGGTTTTTTCGCCTGTTGAGCAGCGGAGTTAGTACCCAGGAAAAGCGGCATGCACCCCATCGCAAGAGCGACAGCACATTGGGCGCCTAGCTTCGCCATAACTTTCTCCTGCCCGCTGGGGCTGGCTCGCCCGAGAACATTCAAGCCATCATACTCATCATCACGACCCGTATCGAGAATTTTGGAAAGAAGTTGAATTTGCCGAGCTCGATGCCTCGGAAAATCCTTGTCAAGCCCTCAATACCGTAGCAAGATGAATATCCACCTTATATTCAATAACTTAAAAAGAGTTGGACCGTGCCGAGAATTACGCTCGAAATTGTTATCCTGAATAAAGGAATGGGAAATCAGACAAGAAGTAGGGTAATAGTCGAAGCCGATTACCCTCTAAGTCATTGAAAATACTCAACACCAGATAAACCGCGCAGAATCAGTAGGATATCGAGGGATCATTTCCATCTATCTTATTGAAAACAAACAAATCAACCGATCAGACGGGGGAGGGGGTGGTCCGGGCCCCCGCGTCGAGCCGGTCGCGTAGACGCTGCATCGTGCCGAGATAAAACGCCAGATTGTGCAGCGTATTCAGCACAGCGGCAAGAGGTTCCTGCGCCACCATCAGGTGCCGAAGATAGGCGCGGCTATAACGCTGGCAGACCATGCAGCTGCACTCCGGATCGAGCGGGCCTTGATCCTCGGCAAAGCGTCGGTTCTTGATATTCAGCCGTCCTTCGGAGGTAAAGATCAGCCCATGTCGCGCCGCCCGTGTCGGCAGCACGCAATCCATCATGTCGACGCCCATTTCGGCGTATTCAACAATCTCATCCGGGTATCCAACGCCCATCACGTAACGCGGCTTGTCCTTGGGAAGAAAGGGCAGCGTCTCGGCAATGATCTCGCGTGTTAACTCGCGCGGCTCACCGACACTCAAGCCGCCGATGGCATAGCCGGGAAAGTCCATCTCCACCAGCCGTTCAGCTGCCTCACGCCGCAGATCGGCATACATGCCGCCCTGCACGATACCGAAGAGACTGGGCATCGCATCAGCAGAAATCTCTGGCACCTGCGCCCTGTGCCCTGCGCCCTGTGCCCTGTCCTGGTTCCATGGACGCTCATGCTTATGCGCATCGAAGTGTCGTTTGCTGCGCTCTGCCCAGCGCAGCGTCAGGTCGAGCGACTTGCGCGCACGCTCATAATCGGCCGGATACTCCGTGCACTCGTCGAAGGCCATGGCAATGTCCGAGCCAAGTGCGATTTGCACATCCATCGAGTGCTCAGGTGAAAAGAAATGCGCGCCTCCATCCAGATGCGAGCGGAACTGTACGCCGTCTTCCGTGACCTTGCGCAGCTCATTCAGGCTGAAGACCTGAAAGCCGCCGGAATCGGTCAGAATTGCCCGGTTCCAGCTCATAAACCGGTGCAGCCCGCCCATGCGGCGAATCAGCTCATGCCCGGGCCGCAGATAGAGATGGTACGTATTTCCCAGAATAATCCGCGCACCCAGCTCTTCGAGCAGATGCTGCGGCACTGCCTTCACCGAAGCCACCGTCCCGACCGGCATAAAGACTGGTGTCTCCACTGCCGCATGCGGCAGCGTCATCGTGGCGCGGCGAGCGTTGCCGCTGGTGGACTGAACTTGAAAGTCTAGGGACACTTAGTAGATTGTAGCGGGTGCCATTTCCCGATTGACCCGGCGGCAACAGCGCGCTACTCTCCAATTGTGACCGCTTTTCCCACCTGCGAAGCTCGTTTCTTCTGTTGTCGCTAATCTGCGATCTTTTTCTCTGCACGCTTCTCCATCGATTCAGTCATTCCTCTCACCTCTAAGGAAACAGAGATGAAAGTCCATCGGCATACATTTTCCTGGCTCGCAGTTTCATTCGCCACGCTGCTCGCAGCAGCCGCAACCGCAGCGGTAAACATAGACACGCAGTGGAAAAGCGATCTGTTGCAATGGCGCACGCAGCGCGCGCAACAACTTTCCGCGCCAGACGGCTGGTTAACTCTCGTCGGTCTTGAATGGCTGCAACCCGGGAAGAACACCTTCGGAGCCGCAGCCGACAATCGCATCCGCCTCAACGCGCCGGTTGCGGATCATCTCGGCGTGCTCGAACTCAAGGGCGACGGCGTCTACCTGTCGGCGCCTGCTGCGAGTCTCCTCGCAAACGACGCTCCAGCGCACGCGATCAAAGTCGATACCGATGGCCCAAACCCAACCGTGCTGAAAGCAGGCACGCTCACCCTGCTCGTCATCCATCGCGGCGATCGCTTCGCCCTCCGCATCAAAGATTCGCAGGCGCCCACGCGCACCCACTTCCAAGGCCTGCACTGGTACGCCCCCGATCCGCATTACCGCATCGAAGCCAAATGGATTCCCTTCAATCCCCCACATGAGGAATCGATTCCGACCATCATCGGAACAACACTCAAGCTCCCGGTCCCAGGCGTCGCCGAGTTCACGCTTGACGGGAAGACCGTTCAGTTAGAACCAGTGCTCGAAGAGCCGGGAGCCAAGCAGCTCTTCTTCATCCTGCGCGACACCACCAGCAAAACCACAACCTATGGCGCAGCCCGCTTCCTCTACGCCGACTTTCCCGACCACGGCCTCGACAAACCCGGCCGCCTGGTACTCGACTTCAACCGCCTGCAGAACCCACCCTGCGCCTACACGCCCTATGCAACCTGCCCGCTGCCTCCGCAGCAGAACAAGCTGGCCGTAGCATTGCCCGCGGGAGAGCAGCGCTATTCGCATTGATGAAATTGCCGCTGAGGTATCGGGTTTCAGCAGAAAGAGCGGGATAAATCCCGCTCTTTTCTGCTGGTAAGCTAGTCTGGCAAAGACCACCGGAAGCGCAGTTACAGCGCAGTCGTAACGGCCTTGACTTCGGTGTAATTGTTCAGGACCTCTGAGCCCATTTCGCGGCCCCAGCCGGATTGCTTGTATCCGCCAAACGGTAGCGCGGCGTCGAAAACGTTATGGCAGTTGATCCAGACCGTGCCGGAACGGATGCGCTTGGCCATCTTGTTTGCAATCGAGATGTCGCGCGTCCACACGCTCGCCGCAAGCCCGTACGGCGTGTCGTTCGCCTCGCGGGCGATGCGGTCAAGATCTGTATCAGTAAAGGGAACAGCGCAGACGACCGGTCCGAAAATCTCTTCCTTGACGACTTTCATCTCCGGCGTCGTGCGCGTCAGCACCGTAGGCTGCACGAAATAGCCGCGATCGGCAGCCTTCTTGCCGCCAGCCGTCGCCTTCGCGCCTTCGCTCAGGCCCGAGTTGATATAGCCGGTGACCTTCTCGAACTGCTCCTCTGAAACGAGCGGCCCCATCTCGGTATGCGGATCGAGCCCGTTGCCCACGCGAATCTTCGACGCGATATCGGAAACACCTTCTACCACGCGGTCGAAGATGCTTTCATGCGCGAAGAGACGCGAGCCAGCGCAGCAGCACTGCCCGTGGTTGAAGAAGATCGCAGAAGCCGTCCCTGGAATCGCACGTTCAAGATCGGCATCCGGAAAGATGATCGCCGGCGACTTACCGCCGAGTTCGAGCGAAACTTTCTTCAGATTGCCGGCAGCAGCATGCACAATCAGCCGTCCTACTTCGGTTGATCCGGTAAAAGCAATCTTATCGACCAGATCATGTGCTGCCAGCGGAGCACCGGCACCCTCGCCAAATCCCGTCAACACATTCACGACGCCTTCGGGGAAACCCGCTTCGTGGATCAACTCAGCCAGACGCAGTCCACTAAGCGGTGTCTGCTCAGCCAGCTTCAACACAACCGTGCATCCGGCAGCGAGCGCAGGTCCAAGCTTCCATGCTGCCATCAGCAGAGGGAAGTTCCAGGGAATAATCTGACCCACCACGCCGATGGGTTCGCGCAGCGTGTAGCTCAGGTACTCGCCGGGAAACGAGATCGGAAAGGTGTGGCCCATGATTTTGGTAGCCCATCCGGCCATGTAGCGGAAGAGATCGACGGCCAGAGGCACATCAGCCACGCGCGCGACAGAAACTGGCTTTCCATTGTCCATCGATTCAATCTCGGCAAGCTCTTCCAGGTGCTGCTCCATTAAATCGGCGAGCTTCAATATCAAACGCCCGCGTTGCGATGGACTCATCTTTGTCCAGGGGCCTTCATCGAAGGCACGGCGGGCGGCCCGCACGGCCTGGTCAACATCCACGGCTTCCGCTTCCGGTACCTGCGCCATCACCTCACCGGTTGCCGGGTTGTAGACGGAGAGAGTTTTGCCAGAGGCGGCATTTACAAACTTGCCATCGATATACATGCGATGTTTTTGCGCAATGAAGTCAGATGTCTTCTTATCGAGACGAGGATCAAGAGCAATTGTTGCCATAGGGAGGCTCCTTTTGGCGGTGACCCGGAAAGCATCTGCATTTCGCTGCTTCCAAGCGGGCCAAAACCGCACCGTCGAACACGATACACCCCGACATGAAGACCCGGAAAGGGAGCGGAACAATCAATTTCGGTGAAAAGCGAAAGCGTCAGTCGCCAAAGTGGAGACGCACCCCAAAACGCGCAAGACGCGGTGTTCCTAAGGTGGTGATAGGAGTCTTGCCAACCTCGATCGACCTGTCAAAGAGGTTTTCTCCCGAAGCAAAAAATTCTGCGTGGCGTCCGAGGGTGCGTGAAGCATAGGCATCGAGACGAAAATAACTATGCAGCAAATAATTGTTGGCATCGTCATCGAATTGCCGTCCACTGATGCGCCCCTGCAGGCTCAATGTCCCAATGCGTTCATGGTTCAGCCGCACCTGCGTCGTTGCCATGTTGCGCGCCACCTGCGGAATCCAGTTGCCCACGAGCTGCGGCTGCTGATCGTAACGCGTCACCGTCGCATCGGCATATTGATAGCCGCCGGTCAGCGACACCCATTGAAACGGATGCGCCTCATAATCCACCGAGACGCCACGGCTCTCGATCTGACCGAGATTCTCGCGCATAAGCGTAGTCGCTGTGGGTGTGGTCTTCAACGTAAGAGCGGTGATCGGCCGATTCACTTGCGTCCAGAAATAACTTACCCGCAACATCGATTGCCAGCGTGGCAGATTCGCCTGGAAACCAGTCTCCCAACCGGTAGCCCGCTCCGAACGCAGATTGGCATTCGGCAGCGTCGTCTGTTGTCCAACTTGTCCGGTGCGGTACAACTCATTTTGAGTAGGCGCGCGATACGCGCGAAAAGCCGAGGCATTCAGAGCGATATTTGTCGTGATCCTTCGGGCGATGCCGAGCCGCGGGTCGAAGACGGTTTCGCTGAACGCCGGAAAGACCTTCGAGCCTGTCTGTGTCCACTGCGTCGCATCGAAATTCGAAAAGTGATCGACACGACCGGACGCGCTCATCGTCCACTTTCCCGGCGTCGCCAGCGCCTCACCGTAGACACCCGTTTGCCTCTGCCTCCCCGCCGTATTCTGGAAGCCGCCGGCTCCAGAGAAAAGCACCTCGTCATCGGAGGCGCGTACATCATGCGTATCCGCTCCCACAAGAAAGACAATATGAGAGCCCACTGCCTGGCGCCAATGCGCAGCGGCCCCCAGCTCGTCCGCAGGATCTTCGGCGTAGCGCGTCAGGGTTTCAGAGGTCCGGGTTGTATTGATCGAGGAAAAAGTCTGCCTGTAGTGCTCCGTACTGCCGTAGAAGCGAAGCGTAAGCTGCGACCAGTCCACGCCGGTCGAGTAGCGCCACAGACGCGTGCCATTTTTCTGTAGAGGAGTGCCATTGTCACGCGCCTCGTTGAAACCGCTTCCTCGCAAAAAGATATGGTCGCCGTTACGAATCGTCCGCTCCAGATCAACCAGTCCATTCTGCGAATGCACATTATTCGGCTGGTCGATAGGGCCGCGCAGATCGGGCGCAACCAGCGTGTATCCATCTGTACCTAATATTCCGCCAGCGAGAAGGCCGGCCCAGAGGCCATGTTTCAATGAGGCGAGCACTCCATTGTCGGTCGTGCTTTCACCGCCATAGCCGGTAGTCAGTGCAAACATGTTTTGTTCCGGCTTTACGGGCAGCACATTGATGACGCCGCCGATGGCACTCGATCCGTATAAGTCCGATGCTCCGCCGCGCACTACTTCCACTGAGCGGATAGCAAGTTCCGGCATCTCTTCCCAGTGAATCCATCCGCCGTAAGGATCATTCAACGGCACATCGTCTGACACAACCAGTGTGCGGCTCGCAGCCGTCGAACCCAGCCCCCGCAGTGAAATTCCCTGCGATGTAGGATTGGCGACCAGCGAGCTCGACCGCCGGAACAGCTCCACACCAGGAACCTGACGCAGCTTGCCATCCAGCGCCGGAGTTGCTGCCTCTTTCAGCTGCTGCTGGCCAACAACGCGCACACTCGCCGGGCTGTCCAGCGTGTCTAGGGGCGAGCGGTAAGCCGTAACGACGACGCGCTCTTGCAGTTTATGCAATACAACCCTCGCCGGCACATTCGGTTGAATTGTAACCGTTACAGTGGCGTGTGCGAGAGCACTGACTTGAACTGTAACCGAGCCTTGCGAACTCTTGTTGAAGCTGAATCTTCCATCTGCCGTACTGCTATTGAGAACCGGTCCATCCGGCGCGCCTACTTCTGCATGAACGACCGGCGAACCATCTTCGTCCACAACGACGCCGGAAAACACTTCTGATATCTCCTGGCTATTACAAACTTGCAGGGCAGTAAAAAAGCACAGCAATGTCGCGAAAAATAAGGAGCTGCATCCGGCGATAGAGACAATAGACTTCGACATAGATTCGATATTCTTATTCTACGGATAGCGCTGCATCATCCGAACGCAATCGCTTTTGTTCTCGCCAGTATTGGGCAAAGCCAGCAAAAGCTCCCGGATTGTTTTTGCAAAAACAGGATGCCTCACCTCAGGCGCAATCTCCGCCAGAGGTGCAAGCACAAATCTTCTCTCAGCCAGCGCCGGATGTGGCAACGATAGCATCGGCGTGTTCACAATCGCGTCATTCACCATCAACAAATCGAGGTCGAGCGTCCGCGGACCTTTCGAAACACTGTTTCCGCGATCACGTCCAAACCGGCGTTCGATGATGAGCAGCTTCTCAAGCAGCGCCTCAGGTACTTCGGCTGTCCGCAGAGCAATCACGGCATTTACAAAAGATGGCTGGTCAATCCAACCGATGGGGGCTGTTTCATACAGTGAGGAGCGGGCGATGACTTCGCCCGCTTCGCTCAACGCACTCATTGCCGCACGGATCGTCTCCGCCGGCGTGCCCGCTTGCGATGGCAGATTCGAGCCCAGGCCCACATAGGCCGTACGGATATGTGCAGTGGTCATAGAAGAAGATTTGCGCAGGAACAGTTTACGATCATCTCAGAGTATCTTCCGGCATGCGTATCGCTTTCTTCGGCGGCACCTTCGATCCACCCCACTACGGGCACCTCGCCATCGCGCGTGCAGCAGCCGACTGCCTGCGTCTGGATAAGGTCTTATTTGCGCCAGTGGGGAAACAACCGCTGAAGCAGGATTCCTCCGTAGCCAGCTTTGAAGATCGTGTCGCCATGGTGCGCCTGGCAATCGGAGAAGACACGCGCTTCGAAGTATCCGCTCTCGATGCGCCACGGCCTGATGGTCATCCGAATTACACCATCGACACCATCCTCGGCCTGAAAAAAAGCCTTTCGCCGCAAGACCAGCTCTTTTGTCTCATTGGCGCAGATTCGTTTTTGAGTGTCTCTCACTGGTACCGCGCCGCCGAGCTTCTCTTCGCCTGCGACTTCATCGTCGCCGGACGCCCGGGTGCCGAGCGTCTCGATGTTGTGCTGCAGAATGCCCGGCAAACCTTGCCGCAGGGTGTGCGTATCTCCAGTAGCTACCATCATCAGACCGAGTTGTTAGAGTTCGGCTTGACGAACGACTCCGGACAGCACTCGACCCTCTTTTATCTGCCGGACCTCCATGAAGAAGTGTCGGCAACCGCTGTACGTTCTTCCGTCGCCGAGCGTTCTTTGAGCAACGACGCGTTGCCCGAACAGGTGTCGGAGTATATTCGCGCCCACCATCTTTATTATTGACGGCAGTTCGCCGCCTCTGGCGCTGGCATCCCGGTCCACGCTACGATGAAACGTTGCATCAAGGAGATTCCCTCACCGAATGGCATCCACGGAAACCCGCAAAATGGTGCTGGCTGCCGCCGCAGCCTGCGAAGAAAAAAAGGCAGAAAACACGCGCGTCTTGGAGCTTGACCCAGCCGACTCCGGCTTTACCGACTTCTTCCTGATCACCAGCGCAGCCAATGACCGCCAGGCCGTCGCGATCGGCGACGAGATCGAGCTGCGCATGAAGCGTGAGTTCGGCACCTATCCAAACTCAGTCGAAGGCCGTAAACAGGGCGAGTGGGTCCTGCTGGACTACGTCGACTTCGTCGTCCATATCTTCCTGGCCGAAAAACGCGCTTTCTACGACCTGGAGCGCCTATGGAAGTCCGCGCGCACCGTTGATCTGGAAGAATTGAAGGCCGCTCTAAAGGAAAAAACCATCGCCGCACGAAAAAAGACAGCCAACAAGAAGACTGCACCAGCGGTAAAGAAGGCGGCTTCGCCAGCGAAGAAGAAGACCGCTGCCAGCAAGAAGGCCGTTCCTGCTAAAAAGAGCGGCGCTACGTCCTCCAGTCGCAAGAAGTAGTGATATCTCTGACGAAGAAGAAGAAAGGCCGCTAAAGCGGCCTTTCTTTGTGTTTGTGGAACCCCTGTTACGGAACAGCTCTTCAGCAACAGGAACGGTTAGAAGTAAAACTTGCCAGCCAGCTGGATAGCACGTCCAGGCTGCGGATCTCCATTCGAGTCTCCGAAATTTCCCGGCTGGATCACATTGGTAATGGAGCTGAACCCAACACCATTGTCGGCAAAGTTTCCATCCGGACTGGCGAAGTTAGCATGGTTGAAGGCATTGAAAGCCTCCAGGCGCAGCTGGATATAACGCTGACCATCTGAAGATATATGGATGTTCTTGGCAACTTGCAGGTTGGTGTAGTTGTAGCCCGGTCCATGGAAGAAATTGCGTTTCACGTTTCCAAACGTTCCAATTGGCTCGTTTGAGAAAGAGGATGGATCGAACCAGGAGTTTCCAGATGCTCGTGGATCAAGGCTCTTGATATGAAAGTTGGACGTGCTTGGAGTATCGCCGCAACCGAAGTAGCTGCCCGAGCACCAGAGGGAGCGCTGTGATCCTTGCTCAATCCCGACCGGAAAACCCGTTTGGAGGGCAGTGATTCCAGCCACTTCCCAGCCGGCAAGCGTCGCACGGAGAAGAGGCTTTTCCCTCATGAACGCTGCGATTGGCACTTCGTATACATAGGAGGCGACAAAACGGTGGCGCGCGTCATAGTCTGAATCGCCATAGTTAAGGTAAGTGAACCCGGGTGTGAAAATCTGGACTCGATTGTTAGCTCCGGTGGAGCCTTCATACCCTGAGCCGTTGTCCAGTCCGTGGGAGTAGGTATAGGCGAAGGTCGCACTGAGTCCGTGCGTCTGGGATTTGATCAGGCTAACCTGCAAGGCATTATAGTTTGACGAATTTTCCGTGTTCTGGCGTGCAACGGTCGTATACCAGGGAATCCCGTTCGGAAGGCTAGCAACCGCTCCTCCACCTGAGCCGGGAACAATGGCAGGCTGAGCCATGAATTGCGGGAAGTATGTGCCGATGCTGCTTCTAAAGGAAGTGTTGCAGGTATTGCTAGCCGGGTAGCCGGGCAGTGTTGCAGCAGCCAGACAGGCGTCGTGGCCAGCAGACGTCACGTTATCCCCTTCATACCAACTAGCGAGGCGGTGTGCCAGCGAGCCAACGTACCCGACCTGGAGCACCATGCTTCCAGGCAGTGCACGCTGGATATTCAAGTTGAAGTTCTGCGCGTAGGGAACGCTCGATTTGGGGTCGAATGTCGCTAATTCATTAAGCGCATACAGGTCAGCCCAATCGACAGCCTGGCCTGCGGAAGGCGTTGTAAAGGGAAACGGGTTTGCCTCTGAGCCATTACCCGCAACGTCAGTGAAAGGGTCCTGAAACGAAGGAATGCCGCCGAAATCACCTGCTCCGCGAGATACGTAGAAAAACGGAGGATCTTCGAGGTTCTGCAGAGACTGTTCCTGCTGATCACGGTTGTAATAAATTCCGTAGCCTCCGCGAACCGAGAAGTCATGCGCTCCAGGGTTGCCGATAATCTTCGACGGTCCCGAAGCCGGAGACCATGCAAACCCGATGCGAGGTCCAAAGCGGTTGTAGTGGCTTACAGGACCGCCAGCACGGTTGCAGCCCGGGTCGCCCGGGAAGCTCAGTCCGGGAGGTGCACCGGGGAAAACTCCGGATTCTGAGCTGGAATTTTCCCAGCAGTTAATCCCCAAACCGGAATATTGATCATTTAGATTTGGCTGCTCTACATCCCACGAGATTCCATAGTTCACAGTGAAATCAGTACTGACCTTCCAGCTATCTTGTGCGTAAGCATAGATTTCGGCAGCTAGCGTATTGATGTGACCATTGTTCGTCTGATTGTATGAGTCTGGAATTCCCATCAGGAAATCGATAGCGGGATCGCCGGAGCTGTACTGACTTCCGCCGTCGAAGGAATAGAGTCCGTTGTTATAAAGAGCGAAGGGGTTATCGACTCGGAACTGCTCATAAGACGCACCGAATTTCAGCGAATGATTCCCCCAGATTTTGGTGAAGTTATCGCCATAGTTCAAGTTGGTATCAAGCCGAGGCTGCGGTCCTTCGTAGCTGAACCCGAGGTTGAAATATTGGCCTACGCCTATATACGGTATCCCGGCTGCACTTGAATCTTGAGGGGTGATGTTAAATCCAAGAGAGCTAGGCAGCGTCGGAGTTTCCGGTTCCACTGCTGCGAAATTGAATCGGTAATACCCGACACGCAGTTCGTTGAGCATCGTTGAACTAAAGGAATGCGTGTAGGACGCGCTGAAGATCTTGAAGTGCTCCGCCTGAACGGAACCAAAACCAGGGAAGCTGCCGGCTCCAAACGTCAGCGTATTCGTGCCCGGGCTCGACTCAAATACTGAGGATGCCCACAGAGTGTCGCGCGACGTGGGCGTATAGTCCACGCGAATAACGCCCTGGTCCTGCGCCCTTGAGTCATTGGCATTGAAGTTATAGAAGTAGGCGCCACCCGACTGGAAGTTTGACGCAGGAACATATTGCTTGGTCAGAGCGGCGGCAATCGGATTCCACAGGCCTTGAGGAATAACCACGCTGGCTGTACCCCCGGGACCCGTCGGGAAGCACTGGCTCCATAGCTCTCCAGCCGGGCAACTGCCGATAGCAAAGGGCAAAGGATTGTTGCTGAGCCCGCCTGAGTTCACGCCTGCAGCGCTCTGAAAGTTGGTGTCGGCGGAGAAATCTCCAGCAAACTGCGACGGGCTGAATGTCTGTGCGTTGTTTGTCGCACCCGTCCGGTTACGCAGACCCTGGTAAGCCAGAAAGCCAAAAAGCTTATCGTGAATCACTGGCCCACCAAGCGTGCCGCCATACAGGTTCTGGTGAAATTGAGGACGGGTCTGCGAGAAGTAATTTCCGTTATTCAGGAAAGTGTCTCGGTAGAACTCAAATGCGCTGCCGTGAAATTTGTTCGAGCCGGATTTGATGATCTGATTCACAATAGCTCCCGAATTCCGGGAGAACTCAGGATTCAGTGTGCTGCTGATGATGTTCTCTTCCTGAAGTGCATCAGGATTCACCTGAATGCCCTCATCCTGCAGCGGGCCATCATTAATATCTGTGCCGTTTAGAATAAAAGAATTCTGCGGGGTCTGGCTGCCGTTCGTGGAGTAAGTCCCGAAACGATCCGCAGCCTCCACAACACCAGGCTGCAGCTTTTGAAGCTGCGCCGGGTCGCGTCCGAGTAATGGAATCTGTTCCAGCTGCTCGGCAGTTACAACCTGCTTTAACTGGGTATCGGCAGTCTCTACCTGGAGCGATGTTGCATCTACCTGGACCGTTGTACTGCTGGAGCCGATCTCCAATTTCGCATCGACACCGCGGCTGTCATTCGCGTTCAGGTTGAGGCCGCTGGTTACAGAGCCCTTAAAGCCTTGGGCGGTAACGGTAACCGTATAAGGACCGCCAACCTGCAACTGTGGGAAGACGTAATAACCTTTGCTATCCGTCGTAGCCTGGGTAGAGATGTTGGTGCTCGTATTAAGGATGGTGATCGTCGCGTTAGAAACAACCGCTCCGCTTGCATCCGTCACTGTTCCGTGAACTGTCGCATACACACTTTGTGCAGATGCCTTTGGTGACGTCCCAAAGAACGCCGTGGCCGATAGCAGCAATGCTGTAAGAATTTTCTTTTTAAAGTTCATGTCTCCTCCAGGACGGGATGGGCACGTCGAGTTTCCCGATACTAGGCAGACAATCCCTCCGTTGCATGTCGATTTTGTATTGAGGACTGCTCTGCTCTTGGCAGTATCTAATCGCAATCCAATGCCCATTGAATGGGCTGGCTTTAGCGCCTAAATGCTCTGTAATTGATTGTTAAATGGCGATTTTGACCAAAATAAGGTTCCTATACGGGGCAAAACATCCCGGCACAAGCTTTCACATAGTTGAAACGAATTCTTAAAATATCTAGAGCGCTATTAATGATTGGGTAAATTAACCTGGCCACAAATCTCCGTATTTCCATAGAGGAGGGCGCACGTCTATGACAAGTGGAAGGAGAGCTTAGACTTATAAGACCAACTCTCACTTGTAGCCGCTTACAAGGCGCTCGGCCGAGCGAGTCGCCGCTTTCCAGACTGGGTTGTAGCTGGAACGGATTGCCGATGGCGCTAAGGTCGATTCGTTGACCTTTCGGTCAGAAGAGGCTTTTTTTCATGCAGCGGATGGACGCGAGCCGCATGCGCCGTTCCTTGTACTTCTTGACAGCAGTTTGCAGAAAATAGCGCGGCGCGCATTTATGGACAGTAAAAGGGCCACCTGTTCGGTGGCCCTTTTACTGTTTCTGGAGCTGCAACTTATTAGAAGTCGTAGCGCAGGCTCAACTGTACGATTCGAGGATCGGCAGACGCAATAGCCGCGCCGAATTGACCGCTATTGAGGTCCGACACCGGATTTGCAAAATTGGTGTGGTTGAAGAGGTTAAAGAAGGAGGCCTGGAAGGTGACGGTCTGCGCTTCCCAGAGGGGGAACCGCTTGGAGACTCCCAGATCGACGTTGTAATAACTGGGTCCATAGAAAGAGTTGCGGCCGGACGGAGCCTCGCACCACAAACCCTGATTCACGTTCGCAGGGCAGGTATACGGTTGAGGGTTTGCAGCGGTCGACCCATCAAAGTCGGACGCCAGGAGGTACCCCCCCAAAGCGAGATTCACATTATGATGGACCGCATTTTTTTCGCTACCCTGGCCAATGTAAGGAACGCGGTTTGCACTGCTGCCCGTTACACCGGTCTTGAGCGGGTTATAACCGCCGGCGGTGCTGTAAACCGAGAACGGAGAGCCACTGGACATGGTGACGATCGGAGAGATTCCCCATCCGCCAAGCAGCAGGTTTTGCTTTTTCCACTGCGACTCGTAGTTTGCCGTAATGGAGGCATGATTTCTTACATCGAAATCGGCCGGACCGTAGTCGTAGCTCGGGTTCAACGGATCAGAGATGCTGGTCTGGCCGCCCTTGACCGTGAAGACGTCGCTGATAATGTCCATGCTCTTGCTGTACGTATAGCTGGCAAGCAGCATCAGGCCATTGGAAAAGCTCTTGCGGACACTTGTCTGCAGGCCGTTGTAGTTGGAGCTGAAACCATTGGTGCGGAAGTTGTCTGCATTGAAGGTCAGATTGGGACGGGCCGAAACGGGAGCAGTGAATCCTGCCGCAAGACAGGCGGCGCTGAGCGTGGCGGATGTGCAGGCTGTGCGCCCATCATAGTTGTTCACATCCTCGAGGCCTACCAGCTTGCGTCCGAAGGTACCGATGTAGTTGACCTCGACGACATAGCCCTTTGCCAGCTGATATTCCACGCCCAGGTTGGCTTGCTCGTAATAAGCCGTTACCAGGCGTTGATCAATGTGGCGGGGATTAGGCTTAGCGCCATAGGCTGCAAACAGGGAATTTGCATTAAAGGGGAGATTGAGGAGCGCGGGCTGTTCCAGCGCGCCAGCCACAACAGCACTGCCGGCCCCTACGCCGATCGTATTGTCAGAAAAACGCGGCGGGTTGAAGCGAATGTTCTCGTAGACATTATTGTAGAGACGGTCGAAACCAAGTCCGAAGCCGCCACGGATGGCAACGGTTCCCTTGCCCGTTGGGTCATAGGAAAAACCGATACGGGGGCCGAAGTTATTGGTGTCCTTGTTCCAGATATTCGAGTTCTTCTGGATGAAGGTCGCTCCCTGGATGGCTCCTGTAATAGGCGCAGTGGGCAGAAAAGGATTGCCATTAGGGGTGGGCGCTGCAAAGCTGCCGAAGTAGACGTTGGAGTCATATCCGGGCACGGCATTGTGCGGCGGCCCAAAATACTCCCAGCGCAAGCCAAGATTGAGCGTCAGCCGCGGCATGACCTTCCAGTCGTCCTGGAAATAGGCTGCAAACTCATTGGCACGGAATCCCCGGTAAACATTCGGGATCTGATTGGTGGTCGTGTCGACGGACGCGCTTGCTGCCCCGAGTGAACCATTTGCCGGACCGCCATAAAGAACCCTGTCCATCTGATCGCCGAACGTCTCGTCAGAGAGCAGGTCTTCTACGTCCCAGGGTTCGATGGTGCCGTTCACATCGTTGAAGAAGCTCGATCCGTTCCGTGTACGAATGTAGCGGAAGCCGGCCTTGAAACCATGGTTCCCGTGATATTTGGTAAGCGAATCCTCATAGAGAAACTCGTTGTCGGTAAAGAGCTGAGGAATCGCGCTGGAAGCGCCGAAGCCTT
Organism: Acidobacteriota bacterium; assembly: GCA_013285705.1. GTDB lineage: Bacteria > Acidobacteriota > Terriglobia > Terriglobales > Acidobacteriaceae > Alloacidobacterium. Next base: position 21,620 of record JABDHA010000023.1, on the reverse strand, counting down.
CTTCCAGCGGGTCGAAGGTGACGATCATCGGAACGCCCGTCACATTGGAGGCGGAGAAATTGGAGACGTGCCGGGTATATCCCAGGCGAAATAGATTTTGCAGAGTTGGCGAGAAGGTATGTGTCCAGTTTCCAGTAAAGAGCTGTGATCCGCCCACCTGGTTCTCATCGGGACCAAAAGACGCGCCGCCTGCTCCAAAGGCCGTCGTAGTATCCTCAAAATCGATCAGGTAGGTAAAGCTGAGTTCGTCCCGGTCCGACAGCCTCTGGTCCAGCTTGAAGGAACCCCGCTCCTGATTAAGAGGGGCGCTTTGGCCTACGGTCGATTCGGCATAGACTGGAACCGGATAGGTCAATCCGCTCGTATAGATGCCGGCGCCTGTATTCGTCGCACCCTGCGTTCCCAGAGGGAAGGCGCGAGGTTCTGCCGCCAGTAAGCTTTTGAAGACCGGCCCTAGGTGGGCGGAGAGATTAAGTGCGCCCGGGCATGGTACGCCCGGTTGAGCAGGGGTCGTGGGGGTCGCTGGGACGGCGGTGTTCTGCACGCAAGCCCCGTTCGGGTCGTTCTCCTGGAAATTCTCATAAGCGCCAGAATCGACAAAGTTGAGAAAATCCTGGGTGGTCGTCGTTCCTGTCAGCGGCGAGGTCTGGCGAAGCCGGTGAAACTCGACGGTGGCGAAGAAGAAGGTAGTGTCCTTATGGATGGGCCCGCCAATCGAGCCGCCGAACTGGTTGCGGACCAGGCTGTCTTTGACGCCGGCAAAATTGGAGAAGAAGTGTTCCGCTGCCAGAGCCTGGACGCGGTTGTATTCAAAAAGCGACCCGTGCCACTTGTTGGTTCCGCTCTTGAGCGAGGTATCTGTGGCAAAGCCTCCGGCGCGGCCGTATTCCGCCGACGGATTGTGCGAGATAACCCGGTACTCCTGAATCGCGTCGGGAGAGATCGTAGTGACCGCGCCGCCGCCTTTGCCGTTTGCGCCCAACATAGTGGAGCCGGCGCCGCCTTGCCCCTGGTCGTTGTTGTCCATGCCCTCGACGAGGAAGTTGCCGGTGCCGGAGCGGGAACCATTCACTGCTGCGCCGCGGCTGGTTCCACCCGCGACGTCGCCGCTCAGGGCTGCGCCGGCCGTCAGGTAGACGAAGTCATTTTGGCTGCGGGTCTCCAGCGGGGAATCTTTCCAGATGGTGCTATCGACCAGCTCCGAGACCGATGACGTGTCTGTTTGTACCTGCTCCACCGACGCCGCTGTAATGGTAACGGTCTGGTTAGCCGCGCCCAGTTGGAGGGTAATATTTTGCGTGATCGTTGTTCCCACGCTGGTGGCTAGCCCTGAGACCTTCGCACTCGCGAAGCTCGGAGCCGTCACTAGAAGCGAATAGCCGCCCTCAACCGTGAGCGCGGTGAATTGATATTCACCGGACGCATTCGTTGTCGCAGTTCGCTGGATTCCCTCGGGCGAGGTCAGAGTGACTTTGGCTTGAGAAACAACCGCCCCGGAAGAATCCGTAACCACACCCGCTAAAGTACCAAAGCCAGCCTGGGCGAACCCTATCCTCGCAGTAACAATCACCAATAAAGCAATACTTATTACCAGCTTCTTCATTGAGACTCTCTTTCGTGAAGAACCAAGATTGCGGCACGCACCGTCCAATCGATGGGCACGTTGCCTGATGCAACATTGGCAATCGATTAGCCAAACTGGCTCTCGCTAAAATCTCTCGATATAGAATTAACTAATGGGTAACTAGTAGATCGCGATATCGACCTATTCGAGGGAATACACCAAAGTTTTCCGTTTACAGATTTATATAAGTAGTAAACGGATGCTTACTGAGAGAAATTCTTAATTCATGTACTTGGTCTCGAAATATCTCCACAAAATCATAAGTTATGACCGCTTTCCGTACTCCGTATACTCCAACTAATGAAATTGCTCCTCACGGCGATCGTGAATCGCTCCCCAGACAAAAGCTTTGCCGCGTTAACCGACCTCTATCAAAGCCGCATCGCTGCCTATAGTGCAGTGGAATCTGTCTTCTTTCGTAGCGAGAAAAATTTCTTTGACTGGATCGATAAACAGCGCTCGCGCATGATTCCGTTGTCAGTCTTTCTTGACAGCCGGGGCAAGCCATTCAGCTCTGAGCAATTCGCCGACTGGCTCGGCAAGCAGCGCGATCAGGGACAGCAGGCCATCGTCTTCACCATTGGTCCCGCAGATGGCTGGTCCGAAGAGGCGCGCAAGCGGGCAAATCTTCTCCTGTCGCTTGGGCCGATGACCTTGCCGCACGAACTGGCGCGGGTGGTGCTCAGCGAACAAATCTACCGGGCATTTACAATCCTATCTGGGCATCCGTACCACACGGGCCACTGAGGTTTATGGCTGATTCGCGCCGCGGATTGATTCTGATCAACACGGGCCCGGGCAAGGGCAAAACCACCGCCGCCATGGGAACAGCCTTACGCGCCATCGGCAATGGCATGAAGGTGCTGATGCTGCAATTTCTTAAGGGCTCCTGGCATTACGGTGAATTGGACGCGGTCGAAGCCTTCAACGGCAACTTTGTCCTGAAACAGATGGGCCGAGGCTTTGTGAAGATCGGGGGCGCCGAGACTGACCCCGAAGACATTCGTATGGTAGAAGAAGCGTGGCAGGAGGCGCGGCAGGCAATCCTCTCGGGCGAGTGGGATATGGTCGTCCTCGATGAGATCAACTATGCCATCAGCTATGGCATGCTCGACCCGGCCAAGGTGGTCGAAACCTTGCAGCAGCGGCCAGAGATGGTGCACGTCATCCTCACTGGACGGAATGCGCACCCCTCGCTGGTCGAAATTGCCGACACCGTCACCGAGATGCGCGAAGTAAAACACGCCTATGAGAAGGGCATCCTCGCGCAACGCGGCATTGAGTATTAGAAAGAAACGAAAGGTTAGGCATGTCCTGGTTCAAACGGCAGGAAAATAAAATCGAGAGCGCTGGAGAGAAGACGGTCCGCACCGAAGGCCTCTGGATCAAGTGCGACAGCTGCGAGCAGGTCATCTTTAAGGCCGACCTCGAGGCAAATCTCTACGTCTGCCCTAAGTGCGGCTACCACTTCCGCATCGGAGCGCGGACACGCATCGATAGCCTGCTTGATCCCGGCTACGAGATCGTCGACACGGAGCTGAAGTCGACCGATCCACTACATTTTTCCGATCTCAAGTCCTACAAATCCCGTCTGAAGAAAGCCCAGAAAGATACCGGTCTGAATGACGCGATCATCAACGCGCTCGGGCAGCTTGGGCCGCATTCGGTGGTACTTTCCGTAATGGAATACGCATTCATCGGCGGCAGCATGGGCGCCGTCGTAGGCGAGACCATCGCCCGCGCCGTCGATCGCGCTTATGAGACGCGCCAGCCACTGATTATTGTTGCCGCATCCGGGGGTGCGCGCATGATGGAAGGTATTGTGAGCCTGATGCAGCTGGCGAAAATCTCAGCCGCGCTCGGGCGTCTGGACGAAGCGAAAATTCCTTACATCTCCGTCCTCACCGATCCAACTACCGGCGGCGTCACCGCAAGCTTCGCCATGCTGGGCGACCTGAACATCGCTGAGCCAGGGGCGCTCATCGGCTTCGCCGGGCCGCGCGTCATCGAGCAGACTATCCGTCAGAAGCTGCCGGAAGGCTTCCAGCGCTCAGAATTTTTGCTGGAGCACGGCTTCCTCGATACCGTCGTCAACCGCAAGGAGATGAAGGACTACCTGATCCGCGCCCTCGACTTCATGAAACATTAGAGGCTTCCGGGCTGCGCCTCTCATTTTGCTTCACTGCTTTTAAGGCAACGGCAATAGAGCAAACCCGCCACTCGCAGTCGAGAACAGCCCTAATGCTTCGCCTGCGCCTCAGCCAGCTTCTTGATCCCCACCAGGACAAAATCATCTCCGCCCACGGTATCGTTGTACCGCTGCTCCCCGTTCGCGACAGCGGTAAAGTCCCCTTGCTTGATCTCGAGCGTTGACGCATTCCCTGCGCGCTCGTTCACGATAAAACTCATCGTCAGATAATTTTCCGGGATATCGGCCAACGCCGGATTATTCGGGTCGATGACGGTGTATTCAAGCAGGTGCGGAGCCTCAAAAGTCACAACCTCGCCCTTCACATAGAGCTTGCCGTCCTCTGCGCCCTTCCATAGCAATGGAGAACCCGGCTTCCAATCGGTTTCCGCATTGCAACCGAACATATATTGGTGAATGAATTCGTTGTCGGTAAGAATCTTCCAGAGAGTGCCTGCGGGAGCGTCGATTTCGACTGTTTTGCGAATAAAACGTTCGGTCATACGCCATTTTCCTCAACAACAATGTAAACAGGGAACCAGAGCCATGATTGGAAAAACGCGACAGGAACCCTCGGTGGAACAGGTGCCAACGGTGGAAGTAGCGGAGTCCTTCGATCCGGCCTTGGGCCAACCGCGTGGCGTATTGCGGCGGCCTCTGCCACCCGCAGGCAAATTCCGGCACGCCCGACGGAGCGCTCCCCCTGAGCTTGCTTCATGGATCGATCATTATTGGATGGTGTACTGGGACCTGCGCGGCTGCGAGCCTCGCCAGGTAGAGACCTTGCCGCATCCGAATGTTCACGTCGTCTTTGAAGCGCCGGAGTCCAGAGCCTGGGGCATATCGACGACCAAATTTTCGCGCCTGCTTGAGGGGAAATCGCACTCCTTCGGGATCAAATTCACGCCCGGCGGATTCTTCCCGTTTCTGAGTTCGTCCGTATCCTCGCTGGCAAATCGCTCGGTCCCCGTGCGTCAGATTTTCGGTGACGCTGCATGCGCCATCGAACAAACCATCCTTGCCACAGAAGATGAAGACGAGATGACCGCCGCCGCAAATACCTTTCTCCTGGACCGCATTCCGAAGCCGGACAAGAAAGTAGATGAGGCGCGACAACTGGTCGCTCATATTCTTCGCGAACGCGACATTCTGACCGTGGAGGATTTTGCTGCGCGAACGGGAATCAGCGTGCGGTCCTTGCAGCGGCTCTTCAGTCAATATGTAGGCGCCAGCCCCAAGTGGGTCATCCGCCGCTATCGCCTGCATGAACTGCTGGAACAGATGCACTCCGGCAAGCGCCCCGATTGGGCACAGCTCGCAGTAGATCTCGGATACTTCGATCAGGCGCACCTGATCAACGATTTCAAATCGATTGTCGGGTACGCGCCGACCGAGTATCCAGGTCTGGAGCCACCATGCGGTCCGGTTTGACCTTGCAGAAGACAACTGCCGCTATAGGCGAGAATGGATTATCTGAAGTCACAGAGCACCGATAAGCCAGACTAACGAAGCCCTGGGTGACGCATCTTTTGAACGCGCCGCTTCTCATTTGCGCATAGTTTCGCGATGGCCTGTGCTCGAAGCGACGGAGCCGCCTATCTTCGTCCATGCCTCTTCCATCTTTATCTCGATGTTGGCGCGCTCATTTGCAATTTCTTCCACATTGGGTGACGAGGCATATTTCATCCTCGTCGCCAACGACCTCACCTGGGCCGCATACATGAAATACCAATTGGAGCGTTCGCGGACTCCTGCGATTTTCTGGATGGCAGCAGCCGCGGCAGGAATAGCGGCAAGCGTTGGAATCAGCCATCGAGGAAAGCTCTTTGGCTCGGCTACTGCCAGTCCAGTTGCGATTAAGCTAGCCAGAACTATGGCTACGGTGAGTGAAAGATCGATGATATTGTTCCAAAAACCATTTTTGAAAAATGCTTCACCATCAGTCTCTAGCTCATCCAAAAGCTCTTCCGATTTTGTGTCGCGGAACATATCTGTCTTCGATCTCAGTTGGAAGTGATACCAGCAGAGATCGCTTGACTCTACCTCGAAAGATACCCGGGTTCAAGCAAAACAGTATGCAGCAACGAAGCATCCATAAGAAGCAATCCGCCCCGCACAGAATCTACTAAAATCGAGCTATGTCCTACACGGCGGCCATCGACAGCCTGTTCGCGCTCGCGGGAGAGTTGCACACGCCTCCAGGTCAGCCGCGGCGCAAGTTCGAGCTGGATCACATGCGCGTGCTGGCCTCTGCGCTGGGCGATCCGCAAAAGAAATTCCCCTCGGTATTGATCGCGGGCACCAACGGGAAAGGCTCGACTTCAGCGACACTGGCATCGATCCTGCGCGCGGCAGGATACCGCGTAGGGCTTTATACCTCGCCGCATCTGGTGCGCGTAAACGAGCGTATCCAGATCGATGCAAGCGATATCACTGACGATGATTTTGCGCGCTGCTACTTTCAAGTCGACGACGCTGCACGCAAACTCGTCGATGAAGACAAGCTGCCTGCGCCACCCAGCTTCTTTGAAGCGATGACTGCACTCGCCTTCGTCGCCTTTGCCGAAGCAAAGGTCGACATCGCCGTCCTTGAGGTCGGCATGGGCGGACGTTTGGACGCAACCAACATCGTCGAACCGCTCGTCTCCGTCATCACCGACATCTCTCTCGATCACACAGAATGGCTCGGCTCAACCATCACCGCCATCGCGCATGAAAAAGCAGGCATCCTGCGCGAACATGGCGTGATGGTCACGCTGCCGCAACATCCTGAAGCAAACTCCGCTTTAGGCGAAGTCGCAACCGCTCTCGAAGTGCGCGGGGTCAACGCAGCCGAGTACATTCCGTTGCGCACCACGCAGACAGCAGACGGCCGTAATCGCTACCCCTTGCAGGTACAAGGGAAACTCATCCAGGTTGATTCTCCGCTCGCTGGACAACATCAGCAGCGTAACCTCGCATTGGCCATTGCAGTCGCAATAGAATTAAGTAACAATCACAGTTACAAATTAGACACAGCCGCAATCGAGGCAGGCATCCGCAATACCCGCTGGCCCGGGCGCATGGAACAGTTCACCGCCGCAAACGGCGCGGAAATTCTGCTTGATGTGGGTCACAATCCGGCAGGCGCGTGGGCCTTACGCTCCGTTCTTTCCGATCTCGAAGACCGTAAGCCGAAAACACTCATCTTCGGCTGTCTCCGCGATAAGGCCATTCAGGAAATCACGCAGATACTCTTCCCATTGTTCGACCATGTCCTGCTTACGCCAGTCGATTCCCCGCGCTCTGCAAACCTGGAAGAACTTACCGCTGCAGCTACAGTTACCGGGTCCACATTCGAAGCATGTAATGACGTGCACGCAGCGCTCGAACGCGCCCAGAAGCTCACCCCAGCAACTGGCCTGATTGTCGGAACCGGCTCCGTCTACCTTGTCGGCAAACTGCGTGCGGAGCTTACGCCATGACACGACGCGCGCTCGGCCCACGCCCCAATCCCTTGCCCCTGTCCAATCGCATCCTCTCGTTTGTCGTGCAGGCGCCCGTCTTCTTTGCTTCAACGGCCTTCTTCGGCAGCCTCTCTCTGGCGGCATCTCTGTTTGAAAAAGACGGCAAGCTCCAACACCGTATAGCCCAAGCGTGGGCGCGGGCATCCGTCGCCATCAGTAGCTGCCCTGTCATTATTGTGGGCGCAGAAAACCTGCAGAAACATAAGGTTGCTGTCTACGCATGCAATCACCTGTCCTATATGGACACGCCAGTGATCTTCAGCTCTCTACCCTTCCAATTTCGCATCGTGGCGCGGCATGATCTGTGGAAGCTGCCGTTTATCGGCTGGCATCTCCGCCGTTCCGGACAAGTACCCGTAAACGTAGACAACCCGCGCGCGTCCATCTCCAGCCTGGGCAGCGCCGTCAAAACTCTCAAATCCGGCATGCCGCTCTTCATCTTCCCTGAAGGCGGACGGACCGAAACCGGCCACCCCAATGATTTTCTGAACGGACCCGCTTTTATGGCCATCCGCGCCCAAGTCCCGATCGTGCCCATGGCGATCATCGGTACGCATGAATTGCTGCCGATCCATACCGGCCAGTTTTACCCGGTCCCCGTTACGCTCGCTGTCGGTGAGCCGATTGAAACAACCGCCTACACCATGCGCCAGGTCGAAGAACTCACCAATCGCCTCAGCGATGAAATCTGCCGCCTGTACTACACACATTCTTACCTTCAGGCGCCTGCACATCCTTCGCTCGAAGCTATCACCGAAATTCCCGAGAACGCCGTATGACTGACCAGGCACCACGCATCGCCATCCCCGAGCCAAACTCCACAGAATCGGAATATAACCAGCGCAGTTGGCCGCAATATGCCCGGGCCGTAGAAGCCTGCGGCGCCATAGCCGTGCCTATCCCTCTCACCGAATCGCCCGCGACCGTAGCCAGATTAGTCGCCTCTTGCTCCGGAGTTTTGCTGCCCGGCAGCCCCGCGGATGTAAATCCGCAAAAATACGGGGAAGAGCCGATTCCGCAATGCGCCCCAGCAGATGCAGCCCGGGAGGCAGTCGACGAATTGCTCCTGCAGGATGCCTTCAACCTGCATAAGCCTTTGCTTTGTGTCTGTTACGGAACCCAGTCGCTCAACGTCTGGAAGGGTGGTACGTTGACACAGGATTTGTCTACGCCCATCAATCACAAGGCAGGCCGCGAAATTATCGAGGCCCATCCCGTCGAAATAAGCTCCTCAAGCCAGAGGTTAGGCGATTTTCAGGGCTCCGTCACAGTCAATAGCAGCCATCATCAGGCCATCAACAGGCCGGGGGATGGTCTGGAAGTGATCGCAACCGCCCCCGATGGCACCGTAGAAGCCATCGAACAGCGTGGCGAGCACTTCGTTCTCGGCGTCCAGTGGCATCCCGAGCGCACATTCGAGACAGCTCCTGCCTCGAAAACCATCTTTGCCGACTTCGTGAATGCCGTGCGTACCTGGAAGCCTCGCGAAATACGGGAGTCCATCGCCCGATGACGGCAGCTAGCATCGAAGCCGCTGTCGAGAAAGCCGGACTTCAACCCCTGACTCCCGACGCGGCCAGGCATTTTGAAATCTACCTCGAATTGCTGCTCAAATGGAACGCCAGACTGAATCTCACGGCCATCCGGGAGCCTGACGGCATTCTCGAGCGTCACTTCCTCGAATGCATCTTCGCCGCCCAACAACTTCCCTCAGGAATCGGAACCCTGCTCGACTTTGGCTCCGGAGGCGGCTTCCCGGGCATTCCCTTTGCCATTTGCCAACCGGAGATCCAGGTAACGCTGGGAGAATCGCAGTCCAAGAAGGCGGCCTTTCTTCGGGAAGTTGTCCGTACACTCAACTTGCCAAACGTGTACGTTTTCAATGGAAGAGTGGAAGCACTGAACCAAAAATTTGCCGCAGTAGCCCTCCGCGCCGTCGATAAAATGCCGGAGGCCTGCCGCGCAGCCGAGCCCAAAATCGCTCCCGAGGGTCATTTCATTCTTTTTGTGACAAGGGATTCAACCCCGTCGCTCGCGGCCGAATTCGATCAGATCATCTGGGCCGCGCCGCTTCCCATCCCGAACTCCGATCAACGAACCCTCCTCATTGGTCGCCGAGCCTAGGTCATAAAAACCTCCATGTTCCACGTGGAACAACGAACATATTGTTCTCTCTCATTTGCGCATGTTCCACGTGGAACATCGGAAAGTTTTCCACGGAATCGATTTCGTCACCTTGCACAAAATATTTGTCTTCCGACCGTCTATCCCCATGCATGTTAAGCAGTTATACGCCTCGCTGGAAAGCCCAACAAAAGTCTTCCACAGTTTCGGACTAGTTCTGCACAGCCCACTCCGATTGAATTCCTGCTCTGCGATCTTTAGTCTTTTCCTATCGTTATGAGTAAGGTTCTGGCCGTAGTCAATCAAAAGGGCGGAGTCGGTAAAACCACCACCGCCATCAATCTCGCAGCTGCATTTGCTCTCGAAGGCCTGAACTGCCTCCTCATCGATTGCGATCCCCAGGCAAACTCCACCGGAGGCTACGGCTTCCCCCGAGACGATGAACGCAAGTCCACCTACGACATTCTCCTGGGCGAATCGACGATCGAAGCCGCTCTTCTCTCGACAGAAATCGATACCCTCAAGCTCATTCCGTCGAATAAAAACCTCATTGGCGCCAATGTCGAGCTGATCCAGCAGGAGAACCGGGCGCACAGACTCAAGGAAGCTCTGGCAACCGAGCGCGAAAAATACGACTACATCGTCCTCGACTGTCCCCCGGCCCTCGATCTGCTTACCTTGAATGCCCTGGTCGCCGCCGATAAGCTGCTCGTCCCCATGCAGGCCGAGTACTTCGCCCTCGAAGGCATTAGCGAACTGATGCATACCCTCGACCGTGTCCGCGAAAGCTTCAACCCAAAGCTCGAAATTGAAGGCGTGCTCCTGACCATGTATGACGACCGCACCAATCTCGCGCAGCAGGTGACGGAAAATCTGCGCGAGTTTTTTAAGGACAAGCTATTGAAGACGGCCATTCCCAGAAATGTCCGCCTCGCCGAAGCCCCGAGTTACGGCAAACCTGTCATTCTCTACGATCCAAAATCGCGCGGAGCCGAAAGCTACATGGAGCTGGCCGACGAGCTCCTTAAGCGCAATAACGTCGAAAGCCCAAAAGCGAAAGAACGAAAAGCACAGGCAGGGAAGCGCAAGAAAACCGACATACGATTCTGGCCGTACGCCTGAGAACGAAAAAGTAAGGACGATCTATGAGCATTGCGACTGAAACTCCGAAACGACGCGCCTTGGGAAAAGGACTGGAATCGCTCCTGCCGCGAGTGCAGGCAACGGTCGCCGTTCCTGCCGAAGCACCGAAACCACCGGCACCCGAAGTCACCGGCAAGCCGCACGAAATCCCTGTCGGCGAAATCGACCGCAATCCCTACCAGACGCGCACCCGTGTCGACGAGCAACAGCTCACAGAACTTGCCAACTCCATTGCCTCCACCGGTGTCGTTCAGCCCATCGTCGTGCGCCCGTTGCCCAACGGCCGCTTTCAGCTGATCGCTGGAGAGCGCCGCTGGCTCGCTTCGCAAAAAGCAGGCAAAGAGACGGTCCCGGCCATCATCCGCCAGGTCTCCGACGAGCAGGCGATGGAAATGACCATCGTCGAAAACCTGCAACGCGCCGACCTGAACCCCATGGAGCAGGCCCGCGCCTTTGAGCGTCTGGGCCGCGAATTCAAGCTCACGCAGGAGCAGATGGCGCAGCGCACTGGCAAAGACCGCGCATCTGTTTCAAACTTCCTGCGTCTGCTCCGCCTTCCCTCAGAAGTGCAGAGCAAAGTGGAAACCGGGGACCTGACCTTTGGGCACGCCCGAGCGCTTCTGCCCCTCGAAAACCCGGAAACAATCCTGAAAGCCGCCCAAAAAGTCACGGCTCTTTCCATGTCCGTGCGGCAGACGGAGAGCTACGTCCAGGGCCTTATCAATCCGGAGAAGAAACTCAACAGCGAAGATAAGGCGAAGGAAAAGCCACTCGACCCGAACGTGCGCGAAGCGCAAGATCGCCTCCAGCGCTCGCTCGGACTCAAGGTCCGCATCGAAGACAAAAACGGGCGCGGACGCGTCATTATCGAGTATTCGCGACTGGAAGATTTCGACACCCTGCTCGAAATGCTCAACAACTAGCTAGCTTCTGTATAAAGATTCGATTGCACCACTGGATGGGCAGGCGAGGGCTTCAGCCCTCGCAGAAAAGTCGCGAAAAAGCACTGCAGCTCAGCCGCTGAGGTCGGCTTTTCCTCGCGAGCGTTGATTCCCGCATCCGGTGAAGCCGCTGCCCACGCTGACAAGAAAAGCTTTTCAGCCCGATTCGACGTCGTCCAGCACAACATCTTGCGCGGACGCATGCGCCGCGTTGCCATCAAATCCTTCCAGGCGGAAATCGCGCAGATGATGCGGCTCCAACGCCGACGCGTAGTAGGCCGCCGGGTTCCCCCTCCACTGCCGTGTATATCGTCGTTGTCGGAGTTGTGTACACGCTGCTGCTCAGTCAGCTCTATCATCCGCATGGATGGGCAAAGTTCGCCGATGTGCTCGTGCACGACGTCACGCCGGTTTCAACACCGTTGCAGCAGCCCGCCACAGAGTAGGTTTACTTCGGCGGAGGCGAAGGCTTTCCCGCCAGATCGCAGGCGCGCCACATATACCAGCTCGCCACCGATCGCCATGGCTTCCAGCGTTGGCCACGCCGCAGCATCTCCGCCGGAGTCGCCAGCATTTCGGCGTCGAACGGCTTATTCGTTGGCAACTTTTTGAAGGTGAGGGAAAAGCCCTTGCGCACGCCGTAGTCCGTCACCGGAAACACATCCGGCCTGCCTAGGCGGAACATCAGCAGCATCTCCACCGTCCACGGACCAATGCCCCGTACCTGCGTCAACCTGTCGAGAATCTCGTCATCCGGCATCCGCCGAATCGCAGCCAGCGTAGGCACCGTTCCGTCGATGGTTTTGGCCGCGAGATCGCGCAGCGCCTTTGCCTTACTTCCCGACAAGCCCACCGACCGCAGCATGTCATCGCTCGCACCCAGCACATGCTCCGGAGTGGGATGATAGTCCCCAAAGAGCGCCAACAGGCGCTTTAAAATCGCGGCGGCAGCCTTTCCATGGAGCTGCTGGTAAATAATCGATTCCAGCAGCGCCTCGAACGGCGAGTGCTGGCTCTTGAGCTTCACCGTGTAAGGCCCGGCGCGTTCGATCAACAGGCCAAGTTTTGGATCGGCTGCGGCCAATTCGCGGCAGGCCAGGGCAGCATCGTATCGTACAGAGCGGCGTCCGTCGGTCATCAGAGGAGAGTGTACTTGAAATTGCGCGCAAATGGGGGAACAAACGGCGAATAACTTATGAGCCGTGGATTTTTACTGGTGGACCGCAACCTCTCGACGGCAAAGAGGTCGAAATCCGCTCACTATGGGATAGTTAAAAGAAACAATGGCAACGAACCTCACTACGATCGCAACACCGCAAGGCCCCACGACGACGCTCATCTACAACGACTGGTATCCAGCCCTGCGTAGTGAAGTGCTGCAGGGCACCAAGCTGACTACCGTCATGCTCATGGGCATCCCGCTCGTCCTCGGCCGCCGCTCCGACGGACGCATCTTCGCCATGCGCGACAGTTGCCCCCATCGCGGCATTCCGCTTTCCTGCGGATGGTTCGACGGCACAGCACTCACCTGCAAATACCATGGCTGGGCCTTCGAACCAGTATCGGGCCAGTGCAAGGAAATCCCCTCGCTCACCAGCAAGGACACGCTCGATCCCACGCGCATCTACGGCACGGCCTTCCCATGCGAGGAACGCGACGGCTACGCATGGGTCTACGTACCGGAACCCGGCTCTGGCCGCGTCCGCACAGAAGAAGCCAATCTGCCGCCCGTTCCCGAAGCGCCGAAATTTGGCCCGCGCTTTCGCAGCGAGCATCTCACCGCCGATCTACCCTGCAACGTAGACCACGGCATCATCGGCCTCATGGATCCAGCGCACGGCCCATTCGTGCATCAGGCCTGGTGGTGGCGCAAGGAGGCAAGCATCCACGAGAAAGAAAAACACTTCGAGCCCATCGAACAGGGCTTTCGCATGGCCTCGCACGCGCCTTCAACCAACAGCGCGCCGTACAAGCTGCTCGGCGTCTACGGCGAACCCATTACGACGACCATCGACTTCGTTCTGCCCAACCGCCGCTATGAAAGTATCCGTGCCGGTGACAAATGGTTTTCCAGCCTCACAACTGTAACTCCTACAGTTGCAAATGCCTGCCGCATCGATGTCTACGCGGCCTGGAACGTCTTCTACAATGTCCCATTTGTAACTTCAATTGCACGTTTCTTCGGAAAACGCTTCGTCGAGCAGGATCAGGTCACGATGATTCAGCAGGCAGAAGGATTGAAATACGATCCTACCCTTATGCTCATCGACGATGCAGACCGCCCTGCAAAATGGTACTTCGCGCTCAAGCAGGCGCGGCTGGAAGCCGCTACTAGCGGCCAGCCAATGCGGCACCCCATCTCCGGCCCAGTAACACTGCGCTGGCGCAGCTAAGCGATCAAAAAAAGCGATCAAAAAAAGAACGAGTCATTCTGAGCCGAAGGCGAAGAGTCCAAGCAAAGCCCAACAAGCCGATAACGCATCAGCTTTCTCACATGATCTCAGCAAACATCGTCGCTGGTAGGCGAGGGCTTCAGCGCTCGCAGAAAAGTCAGTAAACTAAGCGCGGCTTCAGCCGCTGAGGTCATTCTTTCGTCGCCACGGAACCCTGCAGATTTATGCATCGCCCTAAACTACAGCCGAAACCTCATTCCGCGCGTCCTCATCTTCCTCAACTACCAGCTCATCTACACGGATTTTCATCAGCCTGCCCAGGTCCAGGAATTTTTCTTCCCACTCACTAGGTAAATCCTGCTTGCGCGAAAGCTTCAGCGTGTCATACCAGATATTCTGCGCCTGCCACATATTCACCTCGAACGGCAGTTCATTCAGCGTCCTCGCCGTCAGCAGAGCATTATCCATGCGAAGCATATTCTTGAAATCGGCATTCAGGCTCGCCATCACGCGCTTTACCTTCTGGTCGGCGATATATCCCAGCGCACTCTTCTCCAGAGCGATCTGATCCGCAGAAGCCAATCCGCGATAGGCGCGCACCTGCAGAGCATCAATCGGATCGCACTCCAGGGCACGCCGCAGCCCGGCATTCACCGCAAAACTAGCAGCCAGGCTTAATGCTGGAGGTTTCGGCAATCCGCTCTTGCTCAGGAAATGCAGCAGTGACGAGTGATCTTGATAGATAGCAATCAAGCTCGACTCGACCTCAGAAATTGTCGAATTCAGAATCAGCTTGAGAATCCGCCGCTGCTCATCCTTGAAGAGCGATTGAACAGAATAAGTAATCGCGTTAAAGATGCGGTCAAACAGCCGAATCAGCGCAGGGAAATCCGCACCAATCACCGCCGAGCGTGCCATCTGCACAAAGTCCGTGTACTGCTCAAGCTGCGATGAATCGTAGCTCTTCACCACGGCCGTAATATTTTGATCTCCGAAATGAACAACCGCGAAGATCACCGTCTCCGGCTCTTGCGTAATCTGCGAGGCAATGCGAGCCTGCCCAAAAAGCAGTCGCCCACGCCCCGATGTGACGACCTCGTACGAGAGCCTGCGAATCGAATAGCAGAATAGCTCCGCTTCATCCGGATAGCTGGTAAAGATCGAGCTGATGGCATAATGCGCTGCCACCTGCTCCAGCCCCACCTGCATCGCCTTGATCTGGCGCAGGTAAATAGACGCGCCATCTTCCTGCTCCGGCACATTGCTCTTCGCTCTGCGCAGGATCTCCAAAAATTGCGCCTCTAATTTTCCCCCTTCATCACCAAACACTTCTGCCGCCAGCTGCAGCACACGGCCGGCATAGGCAATAATCTGCACCGTCTCAATGCCGGAGATCTCATCGAAGAACCAGCCGCAGCTTGTGTACATCAACAGCGCATGGCGCTGCATCTCCATCAGCTTCAGCGCCGTGATGCGCTCTTCGCTGCTCAGTTCATGACTCGAATGCGAGGCCAGGAAGCGAGCCGTCGTCGCGCTGCTGCGATCCAACACCACATTGATATACGCATCGCGCGCACCCCACACATCTTCAAACAGTGGCGCAGCCGCTTTTTCCGTCAACGGAGCTATCTCGTCGCGCAGCCAGTCCAGCGCCTCGCGCAAAGGTCCGCGCCATTCCTGATTCCATCCTGGATGGCTCCCCATATTGCAACCGCAGTTCGTTCGCCAGCGCCCGACACCATGCGCGCAGCTCCACGAAGTATCCTCAACAATCTGCGCTTCGCACGTCGGCGGAAACTTCTCCAGAAATTCGCCGTAGTTCACCAGCCGCACATCAGGGCTTTTCTCAATCAGCTTCAGCGCATAGGAAAGCGCCATCTCGCCATGCCTGTGATGATGCCCATAGCTCTCGCCATCCGTGGCCACGTGCACGATCTGCGGTTTTGCGTCTGAAGTAAAGCCGCCAATCAGACGCGTGGCAAATTGCTCGCCGCTGTTCAAAATGCCTTCAAAGGCCACGGCACGCGAACGCGCGCCATCGTAGAAAAAGATCGCGATCTCGCGCCCTGTCTTCAGGCGGACGAGGTAAGGATGTCGCGTATCCATCGTCTCGGCATTCGTTTCCGTCCAGGCAGGCTCCGCATCTGGGTCTTGGTCTGTGCTCATGCCTTTGCTCGCCAGCGGACGCACGCGGGCGCACTGCCCCGGCGCAAGAATCGTAAAGCAAATGCCGTGATCGGCCAGCAGCTCCAGCGTTTCCGAATCGACCGCCGTCTCAGCCAGCCACATGCCCTCCGGTTTGCGCCCGAAACGGCACACAAAATCGGCAATGCCCCACTGAATCTGCGTAACGCGGTCGCGCGTATTCGCCAGCGGCATAATGATGTGGTTGTAAACCTGCGCCATGGCCGATCCATGCCCGGAAAAGCGCTTCTGGCTCGCGCGATCGCCCTCCAGCACCATGCGATAAGTGCGAGGCGCATTCTCCTCCAGCCACGAGAGCAGCGTCGGACCAAAGTTGAAACTGATGTGCGCATAGTTGTTCAGAATGCGGGTAATCTCATTGTGCTTGTTCACAACGCGCGAAGCGCCATTCGGTGCGTAGCATTCCGACGTGATGCGCTCATTCCAGTCATGGAACGGCGCAGCCGAGTCCTGCGTCTCGACCTGTTCGAGCCAGGGGTTCTCGCGCGGCGGCTGGTAAAAGTGGCCGTGGATACAGACGTAGCGTGTGGCGTTCGGCATAAGGGGGAGCAGCTCCGGTCGCTTGTTCTTCCCATTGTAGGTGGAAAGGGAAGCGAAACTCCCGGGTAGCGCACGTCATTTGCAATCCCGCTGGCCATCGCCGTTCCCATGCACCGAGACCGGCCTGTAAACTACCTCTTCGAAATCATCTGGAGAAAAACGAGTCCTTGATGAAACACCTTTCTGCCATGCTGCTCCCACTGCTTCTGAGTGTCATCCTGCCAATTCACCGGGCCGCCCTCGCCGCCGAGGCCCACACCTTCAAAGCAGAGAACGGCAATTTCACGCTCGACGGCAAGCCATTCCAGGTCATCTCCGGCGAGATGCATTACGCACGCATCCCGCGTGCTTACTGGCGCGACCGCTTCAAAATGGCAAAGGCCATGGGCCTCAACACCATCACCACCTACGTCTTCTGGAATGTGCACGAGCCTCAGCCCGGCGCCTACGACTTCTCTGGCAATAACGACGTAGCCGAGTTCATCCGTGAAGCACAACAGGAGGGCCTCTACGTCATCCTGCGCCCCGGCCCCTACGCCTGTGCCGAATGGGAGTTTGGCGGCTTCCCCTCGTGGCTGCTCAAAGATCACAGCACTGTCGTCCGCTCCAGCGACCCGAAGTTCATGGACCCGGCGAAACGCTGGCTCACCCGTCTGAGCCAGGAACTAGCTCCGCTGCAAATCGGCAACGGCGGTCCCATCATCCTGGTGCAGGTCGAGAACGAGTACGGCTCCTTCGACAAAGACCACGCCTACATGGAGCAGATTCATCACACGCTCGTAGACGCAGGCTTTACCAAAGCGCAGCTTTATACCGCCGACGGTCCGGAGCAGGTCCCGGATGGCTCATTGCCTGAGGTGCCCGCAGCCATCAACTACGGTCCTGGAGAAGCGCAGAAGGGCTTCACTCTGCTCAAAAAGATGCGTCCCGACGGCCCCTTCATGAACAGCGAATACTGGGATGGCTGGTTCGATCACTGGGGAGCCAAGCACGCCTCCACCGACGCCAAACAACAGAACGCCGACCTCGATTGGACGCTGCGCCAGGGCTACTCCATCAGCCTTTACATGTTTCACGGCGGCACCAGCTTCGGCTGGATGAACGGAGCCAATTCTAACGGCAAGAATTACGAGCCTGACGTCACCAGCTACGACTACGATTCGCCGCTCGATGAAAGCGGACGCCCGACGCCGAAGTATTTCCTCTTCCGCGACACCATCGCAAAAGTCACCGGCATCACACCGCCGCCCGTCCCGCAAGCCGCACCCGCGATCACAGTGCCAGCCTTCACGCTCAAGCAGTCGTCTCCGCTCTGGAGCAACCTGCCATCGCCCACGCACAGCGAGCAGCCGCTCTCCATGGAAGACCTTGATCAGGCCTACGGCTACATCCTCTACCGGACCACGCTGCCTGGTCCCGTCAGCGGCGATCTAGTCCTCGACCAGCTCCACGACTACGCCCGCATCTACATCGACGGCAAACTTGTCGGCACGCTCGACCGCCGTCTGAATGAAAACTCGCTGCCCCTCAAGGTCACATCGCAGAACGCGCGCCTCGACATCCTCGTCGAAAACACAGGCCGCGTAAACTTCACCAAAGTCATTCGTGGCGAGCGGAAAGGCATCACCAAAGAGGTCACACTCGCAGACAAGCCCGTCACCGGATGGGACGTTTACCCACTGCCGATGCAGGCGCCAGAGAAGTATGCCTATAGCGAAAAACCCTGCACCGGAGCCTGCTTCTATCGCGCAACCTTCCAGGTCGATAAGCCTGCAGATACTTTCCTAGACACCAGCGCCTTCACCAAGGGCGAAGTCTGGCTCAACGGCCGCGCACTCGGTCGCGTCTGGAACATCGGTCCGCAAAAGACGCTCTACGTGCCCGCTCCATGGCTCAAATCAGGCGAAAACGAAGTCGTCGTCTTCGATCTTGACGGTGCACCGAACCGCAGTCTGCAAGGACTCGACCATCCCGTCCTCAATGCGGCGATCAAGAAATAAGGTGGCTCTGTTGACATCAACAACGCCAAGTAAACTCATAATATGGAAAAGCTTGACGAGCTGTTGACCGAAGCCCGCAACCCTACAACCGCGAACCTCGATCAGCTCGGAACCCTCGATCTAGTCAAGACGATGCACACCGCCGACCGCGATGTGCTCGCGGCCGTCGACCAGCAACTGCCGCACATCGCGCAGGCCGTCGATGCCATCGTAGCCCGCCTCGACAATGGCGGCCGTCTCTTCTACCTTGGCGCTGGAACCTCAGGCCGTCTCGGCGTGCTCGACGCTTCCGAATGCCCGCCCACCTACAACACGCCGCCCGAACTGGTACAGGGGCTCATCGCCGGAGGCGACACAGCACTCCGCCGCTCCGTCGAACGCGCCGAAGACGACGCAACCCAGGGCGAGCGCGATCTGCGAGCACAGAACTTCAGTGCGAAAGACGCACTCGTAGGCATCGCCGCCAGCGGACGCACACCCTACGTCCTCGGTGGCATCGATTACGCGCGCAAGCTCGGAGCAGCCACCATCGGCCTCAGCTGCGTTCCCGGCTCGCAACTCGCCCAGCGCGCCGAAATCGCCATCACACCCGCCGTCGGCCCGGAAGTCGTCACCGGATCGACGCGCATGAAGGCAGGCACAGCAACCAAGCTCGTGCTCAACATGCTTTCAACCGCATCGCTGGTGCGGCTGGGCTATGTCTACGGCAACCTCATGGTCAACGTGCAGCCCACCAACGTAAAACTACGCGACCGCGCCGCGAGAATCATCGCCACACTCACCGATCTGCCTCATGACAAGGCCGCCGCACTGCTCGATCAGGCAGGCTCCGTCAAGACAGCCATCATCATGCAGCGGCTCAACCTTTCCCGCGCAGATGCCGAAAAAAAACTAGCCCAGGCAAAGGGAAGATTACGCACCGCACTGAGCTAGCCGCGTATGACTCATCACAAACATTGTCATCCCGACCGAAGCGCAGTGGAGCGGAGGGACCTGCAGTTCCAACGGTCTGTGATGTCGTGGGTGCCCCGTCCTGAGCCGCAGGCGAAGAGTGGGAACAATCCCGTCCGCACTACGGCAGCGCTGAAAAATGCACCCCTCTGCTAGACTTGCCCCACACATCTTCCTTCTGGACGCCGCCATGCACGCAACCACCCGTCGCCGCCTCTGCTTACTCCCACTCTTTCTGTCGCTGATTGCAGCCCACGCGCAGCCCCATCCCACACGCACACTCATCCGCGCCGGACACATCATCGACGTGCACACCGGCAGCGAAGCCGCCGATCAGACAATCATTGTCACCGGCGAACGCATCACCGCGATCGCACCAACCTCTTCGACCACGAAGCAAGCGGGCGATGAAGAGATCGACCTCCGCAGCATGACCATTCTGCCGGGACTGATCGACGTCCACACCCATCTCACCGATCAAACTAATTTCGATCCTTACCTGGAGCTGTCTACCAGCGTCGCCAAGAGCGCTCTCATCGGCGCACGGAACGCGAAGGTCACGCTAGAAGCAGGCTTCACTACCGTGCGCAACGTCGGTGCCGAGGGCTATGCGGACGTAGACCTGCGCAACGCCATCAACGAGGGATTGATCGAGGGTCCGCACATGCAGGTCAGCGGACCGCCGCTCGGCATCACGGGCGGCCACTGCGACGATAATCTGCTCCCCATCGCCTACCACCAGACCGCGGAAGGCGTGGCCGATGGCGTCGAAGCCGTACAGCACAAGGTCCGCGAGACGATCAAGTACGGCGCTGACCTCATCAAGATCTGCGCCACCGGCGGCGTGCTCTCGAAAGGCGACGACCCACAGGCCGCGCAATACACGCTTGAAGAGATGAAGGCCATCGTAGCCGACGCCCATCGACTCGGTCGCAAAGTTGCCGCGCACGCGCACGGCTCGCAAGGCATCCTATGGGCAACTGAGGCAGGCGTCGATTCCATCGAGCATGGCTCCTATATGAACGACGAGGACATTGCCGCGATGAAGCAGCACGGGAACTACTTCGTGCCCACGGCCTATCTGGTTGACTGGATGCAGCAATACGGCAATCTTCCCGACATCTATAAACAGAAGATGAAAGATGTGAGCGCAGTAGAAAAAGCCAACGCGAAAAAAGCCATCGCCGCCGGAGTGAAAGTAGCTCTCGGCACCGACGCCGCCGTTTACCCGCACGGCCTCAATGCACATGAGCTGGACGTATACGTCAATCAATTCGGCATGACGCCACTCGCCGCCTTGCAGACTGCGACCCTCAACGCCGCCGACCTGATGAGCTGGACCGACCGCGCCGGCTCACTCGAAGCGGGCAAATGGGCCGACGTAATCGCCGTGCAAGGCGACCCGCTCAAAGACATCCGCCTCCTGCAGCATGTACAGTTCGTGATGAAATCCGGCGTCGTCTATAAAAACGATTCCGCTCCGCTCAAAAATGAGGCGCAATGAAAGCGACGCAGTTTGAATTCCGCTTCCGCGTCGCCATTGGCTTCCTGTTATATGTCCTTGGCTTCTGGGCGCCTTGGGATCGTTACGGAAGCAACGCAGGCTCGATCACAACCACCTGGCTCGAGCTCTCCGGAGCGCTGGCCAGCGCGCACTGGCTCTCTCTCAGCAGCGCGACCATTCTCGTTACTGCCATCGCAATCCTCTGCGCGCTCAAAGGAACCATCTTCCGTGTCTGGGGCACGGCCTATCTGGGAACAGCAGTCGTGCACGACACATCCATGCACGGAGCTGAGGTCGTTGCCGCCGGCCCATACCGCTATGTGCGCAATCCGCTCTACGTCGGAACCTTCATCTTGTCGCTCGCCGTCTCTATCCTCATGCCGCCCACGGGCGCGATCTTCTTCCTGCTCGCGCAGGCATTCTTCTACCTCCGCCTCATTCTTGGCGAAGAAGCCTATCTCACCGCGCAGCAGGGCGAGGCCTATCTCGCCTACAAACAGC